>NZ_JBSFUY010000021.1:166868-174419 GCF_053592055.1 Streptomyces sp. NPDC002817 | reverse complement strand
CGAGCAGCTTGAGTTCGCCCGCGTCGTGTACGGCCTGTGCGGTCTCCCGGGCGAAGCCGCCCGCGCCGATGATCACGTGATCAGACCGCCGTCGACCGCAGCGCCCGCGGCAGCTAGCCGACGCCGTTCCCGTCCCGTGGGGGCCGACGAGGCTTGAAGCGTTCCAGGGTCCGGGTCAGCTGCTGCAGCGGTGAGCCCGGCTGTTCGGCGGGCGGTGTCGGTGCCTCGGCGCCCGCCTCGCGGTAGGCGGCCAGCGCCTCGTTGGCGTGCTCGGCGGCCTCCCGGTACAGATCGCGGGACTTCGTCATCGCGTCGAGTGCCTCGGCGTACATGGCGACGAGCTCGCGCTGGCGGACCAGCTCCTCCTCGGCGGTCGTCAGCCGCCACTGCTCGCGCAGCGCGGTCAGCGCCTCCTCGGCACCCTCCGGCAGCGGCCTCGGCAGCCCGGCGAAGCGGGTCACGGCGTCGATGAGTTCCGTGGGCGGGGTGCCGTCCAGGAAGACACTGCGTACGGAGAAGTCGTCGGCGTCGGCGTCCTGGTCGAGGGGCAGCGGGGACAGGACGACGGCTCCGCCGCGCGGGACCTGGACGTCGAACTCCTTCAGCGCCCAGTTGACGGCCCGCAGCTGATGCGGCGCGGCCCGGTGCTCCACCACGCGGTGACGCAGACTCGCCGGCAGATGCTCGGTCAGCGGCCGGCGGCCACGGTCGTCGGGCGTCATGGCCTCGTGGACGACGATGTGCAGCGCCCAGGAGTCACGCACACAGTCCCGCAGCAGGCGCCGCAGCTCCTTGTCGTCCTCGGGCAGCCGGTTGACGTCCCGGAAGCGCAGTCCGGCGACGGTGTCGTGGTCCCAGCCCGTGTCCGGATCCAGCGGCCAGAACATGCCGATGGGGGAGGCCCACGTCGCCTGCCACGGCTGTTCCGCCTCCGCGACCAGGACCCACTCCTCGCCGGCCCCGAGCGTCAGCCGGGCCCGTACGGTCACGTCGCCGTCGACCCGCCAGCGGGCCTCGAATACCTGCTCCTCCTTGAGCTCCAGGAAGTCGTCGACGACCGCGCCGTCCTTGAGCTGCTGGAGGTTGACGCGGAGCACGTCCGCGGCGGCGGATCCGACGTGGCGGCCGCGGGCCGGCCACACGGTGGGGGGAAGGGCTGCGGGGGAGGTCTGCATGAGTCCATCTGTGGGGCGGGGGTCCGTGCGGCTACCAGTATCGTCACCGCCGGTCCGCGGAGGTCGGGCGGGGTCGTTTTCCCGCCACCGTCCCAGTGCGAACCGCGCACTCGGGGTGTGCGCGATCCACTTCGGGTGGCCACGGTTCACCCATGTCGGGGGTGGGATCCGCGCACCACAATGTCTGGGACGAACAGGGTCCGCCCACCATCCGCATTGGGGCGGGCCCTGTTCCCACTGCCGTCGGCCACAGCTACACGGCGGCCTTCACGGCGAGGACCGGGCAGCCGGTTCCGAGCAGGATCTGCTGCGCGGCCGAGCCCGTGATCAGCTTGCCGACCGCGCTGCGCCGCCGCAGCCCGATCACCACCAGGGACACGTCCGCCTGCTCCGCCAGCTCGATGATCTCCTCGGCGGCGTCGCCCCCGCCGAGCACCTGGCGGACGTCGAACTCGACGCCCAGCGCGGCGAGATCCTCCCGGACATGGGCCAGATCCGGCTCCTGCGCGAACCGCGGGTCCACATAGGCGTCCCCGCGCGAGGTGTTCACCACCAGCAGCTTCTCGCCGCGCAGCCGGGCCTCGTCGATCCCTGCCCGTAGCGCGGCCTCACCCTCGGGTGAGGGTACGTATCCGACCAGTACGGTCATGTCTGCTCTTCCTCTCAGGCACTTCGCTCACGCAGGGGACGGACGACGAACCGCCGGACCAGCGGCCAGGCGAGCACCAGGACGATCGTCGTGTAGACGGCGTAGGAGACCGGCCCGCCCACCAGTCCCGACAGTTCGCCGCCGGACAGCTGCAGGGAGCGCCGCCCCTGCAGTTCGGCCCGCGGGCCGAGGATGACGCCGACGATGAGGGGCAGCACCGGCAGTCCGAACCGTCGCATCCCGAAGCCGAGGAGTCCGAGGAGCAACAGCAGGAACAGGTCCAGGGGCTGGGCGTTGACGGCGTAGGCGCCCATCGACGCGAAGAACAGGATCCCGGCGTACAGGTAGGGGCGCGGAATCTGCAGCAGTTTCGCCCAGGCGGGCGCCAGCGGCAGGTTGAGCAGGAGCAGCAGCAGATTGCCGACGAAGAGGCTGGCGATCAGCACCCACACCAGGCTCGCCTCGCGCTCGAACAGCAGCGGCCCTGGCTGGATGCCGTACGACTGGAAGGCGGCGAGCATGACGGCGGCGGTGGCGTTCGTCGGCAGGCCGATGGCCAGCATCGGGACCAGGGTGCCGGCGGCGGAGGCGTTGTTCGCGGCCTCCGGACCGGCCACCCCCTCGATGGCACCCTTGCCGAACTCCTCGGGGTGCTTGGTCAGCCGCTTCTCCGTCGCGTACGACAGGAAGGTCGGGATCTCCGCGCCGCCGGCCGGCAGCGCGCCGAACGGGAAACCGAGCGCCGTGCCCCGCAGCCAGGGCTTCCAGGACCGCTTGAAGTCCTGCTTCCCCATCCACGGTGTGCCGACGGGGATGACCTCGGCGGGCTTGCGCCGCAGATGCGCCGCCACCCACATCGCCTCGCCGACGGCGAAGATGCCGACCGCGACGACGACCACGTCGATGCCGTCCGCGAGTTGGGGGATGCCAAGGGTGAGCCGCTGCTGTCCGGAGACCGCGTCGATGCCGACCAGGCCGATCGTCAGACCCAGCAGCAGCGAGATCAGACCCCGGATCCGGGAGGCGCCCAGCACGGAGGTGACCGCGATGAACGACAGCAGCATCAGGGCGAAGTAGTCCGGCGCGCCCAGACTGACCGCGAAGTCGACCACGAACGGGGTGACCAGAACCAGCAGCAGGGTGCCGATGGTGCCCGCCACGAAGGAACCGATCGCGGCGGTCGCGAGCGCCTGTGCGGCCCGGCCCCCCTTGGCCATCTTGTTGCCCTCGATGGCCGTCACCACCGAGGACGACTCGCCGGGGGTGTTCAGCAGGATCGAGGTGGTCGACCCGCCGTACATCCCGCCGTAGAAGATGCCGGCGAACATGATGAACGCCTGCACCGGCTCCATGCCGTAGGTGACCGGCAGCAGCAGGGCCACGGTCATCGCCGGGCCGATGCCCGGCAGCACGCCCACCGCGGTGCCGATGACGACACCTATGAGTGCCAGGAGCAGGTTCATCGGGGCGACGACGTCCGCGAAGCCCTGCATGAGGTTGTCGAGGTTGTCCATCTACAGGATCCCTTGCAGCACACCGGCCGGGAGGTTCACACCGAGCCCGATCGCGAAGGCGTAGAACGTGGTGAGGGACAGCGTCACCGCGATCAGCAGATTGCGTACGTAGTGCCGGTTGCCGAGGGCGAAGGCCGTCCCCCAGAACAGCAGTGAGCCGCTGATCACCCAGCCGAGCCGCTCGATCAGCACCGCGTTCACCACGAACGCGGCGATCAGCAGCAGCACCGTGCGCCAGTCGCTGCCCTGGGACAGGTCGACGTCCTCCCCGGCCTCCGGCTCACCGTGACCGCCGCGGGCCACGTCGACCGCGTACACCGCCGCGGCCACCAGGAGCAGCACGCCGAGGATGACCGGCACCGCGCGCGGCCCGACGGGGTCGGTGCTGCTGGTGATGTGCGGGATCCCGAGCCCGTCCACGATCACCGCGGCGCCCAGCAGGACGAGGAACGCGCACACGCCGTACTGTGCGCGGTCCCCGCCCCGGGGCGGACGGGCGTCCTCCACGGTGTGCTCGTCCGTCGCCTGGGAGCTCATGCCAGCCCGAGCTCTGCCAGCAGATCGGCGACGGACTTGTCCTGGTCCTTGAGATAGGTGCCGAACTCGTCACCGGTGACGAAGGCGTCGGTCCAGCCGCGCTTGGTCAGCTCGGCCTTCCACTCCTTCGACTCGTGCATCGTGGTCAGAGCGTCGATCCAGGACGCCTTCTGCGCGTCGGTGATCCCCGGAGGGGCCACGAAGCCGCGCCAGTTGGTGAAGACCAGGTCGATCCCGGAACCCTTGAGCGTGGGCGCGTCCTTGACCGCCGCGATCGGCTCCTCGCTGGTGACCGCCAGGACCCGCACCTGCCCGGCCTCGATCTGGTCGAGGAACTCGCCGAAACCGCTGGCACCGAAGGCGATCTTGTTGCCGAGGATCGCGGGCAGGAGCTCGCCGCCGCCGTCGTACGAGACGTAGTTGACGTCCTTCGGCTCGATTCCGACCGCCTTCGCCAGCTGCATGGGCAGCAGGTGGTCAGGACCGCCCGGCGACGAACCGCCGCCCACGGCGACCTTCTTGGGGTTCTTCTTCCAGGCCGTCACGAGGTCGTCGATCGTCTTGTACGGGGAGTCCTTCGACACGACGATCGCGCCGGCCTCCTCGATCAGCTTGGCGAGCGGGGTGGTGTCGGTGAGCGTCGCCTTCGACTTCGAGGTGTACGCGGCACCGACCACACCCAGGCCCATCTGCATGGCCAGCTTGCCGTTGCCCTTCTCGTTCACCAGGCGCTGGAGCCCCACGGTGCCGCCCGCGCCGGGCAGGTTGTACACCTGGACCCCGGACGCCACCTTGGAGTCCTGCATCACCTGGGCGACGGTCCGGGCGGTCACGTCGTACCCGCTGCCCGGGGTGTTGGGCACCATCAGGCGCAGACCGGTGGCGGCCTTGGACCCCCCGCTCCCCGAGTCCTCCTTCTCCGCGGTGGCACCGCAGGCGCTCACGGCGATCATCGACACAGTGGCAAGAGCGCCGAGAAGTGCGGCTCTGCGAGTTCTCATGGCTCATCTCTTTCGCTCGGGCTGGTCCGGCGCCATGATTGTGCGGATTCTCGAACACCCCGTCTGCCTTGTGTGACCATTGAAGGTTGAGTTCATAGTGGTCGTGAGATCGCGCCGCCCCACGCTCGCCGGTGAGCTGCTGGTGCTCCAGCTCGCGATCGTGGTGGTCGTGCTGGTCGCGGTGGCCGCCGTCTCGCTGGCGCAGTCCAAGGCGACGTTCGACCGGGTCGAGGGCCGCCGGGTGACCGCCCTCGCCGAGGAGATGGCCGGCAACCCCCTGCTGCGCACCCAGCTCGTGCTGCCCGCGCCCGGTGAAGTGCTGGCGCCGCTGCTGCAGACCACACGGACCCGGTCGAACGTCACCTCGGTCACCGTCGCCGACGCGGAGGGCGAGATCGTGGCCGCCACCAACCCCACCCTGGTCGGCACCCGGCTCCCCGTCGAAGGGACGAACGTCGCGCGGGCCCGCGGCTGGTCGGGAGAGCTGCCGGTGGCCGGGGTCCGGGAACTGGTCGCCCAGGCGCCGGTGCTCGCCGAGCACGACGACCACGTCGGCGAGCACATCGGCACGGTCATGATCGGACGGGCCTCACCGTCGGTCTGGCAGCGTCTGAGCGGGGCTTCCTCCTATCTGCTCGCCTACCTCGGCATCGCGAGCGTGCTCGGCGTGGCCGGGTCCTGGCTGCTGGCCCGCCGCATCAAACGGCAGACCCTCGGTCTCGAACCCCGCGAGATCGCCGGTCTCGCCGAGCACCGCGAGGCCATGCTGTTCGGGCTCGCCGAGGGCGTGATCGCCCTCGACCCGCGGCTGCGGCTCACGCTGGTCAACGAGGTCGGCCGCGCACTGCTGGACCTGCCCGAGACCTGCGTCGGGATGAGCCTGGCCGACCTGGGGATCGAGGGCAGGCTGTACGACGTCCTGGCCGGGACCGGTGGTGACCGCGGCGCCGAGCAGCGCGACGAGGTGGTCGTGCGCCGGGGCCGGGTGCTGGTGATGAACCGCATGGAGGTCACCAAGGACGGCCGACGCCTCGGCTCGGTGACGACCCTGCGTGACCGCACCGAACTGGCGCGGATGGAGCGCGAGTTGGGGTCCTTCCGCAGCAGCACCGAGTTGTTGCGCGCCCAGGCGCACGAGTTCTCCAACCAGCTGCACACCATCTCCGGTTTGATCCAGATCGGCGAGCACGACGAGGTCGTACGGTATGTCCGCGCCCTGCGCAAGCACCGCGAGTCGCTCGATCTGACCCTCAACAGCCGGGTCCGGGACCGGGCCGTCGCCGCGCTGCTGATGGCCAAGTCCGCGCTGGCGGCGGAGCGCCGGGTGCAGCTGCGGATCTCCGAACGCACGGCCCTGGACCGGCTGGAGCCGATGGACTCCGCGGACGTGGCCACCGTGCTCGGCAATCTCGTCGACAACGCTCTCGACGCGGCGGCGGCCTCGGAACGTGCCGACGGCGCCTGGGTGGAGGTCGAGCTGAGCCAGGACGCCTCCTGTGTGGAGATCGTGGTCCGTGACTCGGGCCCGGGGGTCGCTCCCGAGCTCGCCCAGGAGGTCTTCTCCCACGGCTTCACCACGAAGGCCGCGCAGGGCGGCGTCCGGGGCATCGGCCTGGCCCTCACCCGGCTGGTCTGTACGCGCAGGGGCGGCGAGGTGTCGGTGACCAACACAGAGACGGGCGCGGTGTTCACGGCCCGGATGTCCGTGGGCCGGCCGGCCGAGCGGGAGACGGAGGAGGTCCGGTGATCGATGTACTCGTGGTCGAGGACGACTTCATGGTGGCGCGCATCCACCGCGGATTCGTGGACAGCGTCGAGGGCTTCCGTGTCGTCGGCACGGCGAACTGCGGGGAACAGGCCCTCACCGCCGTCGCCGAGCTGGAGCCCGACCTTGTCCTGCTCGACCTCTATCTGCCCGACATGTTCGGCCTGGACGTCGTGCCCCGGCTGCGGACCTCCGGTCACGACTGCGACGTGATGGTGATCAGTGCCGCCCGCGAGGCGGAGGCGGTGCGCCGTGCCGTACGCCAGGGCGTCGTGGACTACCTGCTGAAACCGTTCGACGCCGAGGAACTCAAGGACCGGCTGGAACGCTACAGCGCCCGGCGCGGCGACCTGTGCGTCGGGACGGTGAGCGGACAGGCCGAGGTGGACCGGGCGTTGGGCCGGGTCGCCGCGCCGACGGTGGCGCCCACGCTGCCGAAGGGGATGAGCGTGGAGACCTCGGAGCTGGTCGAGCGTGCGCTGCGCGCGGTCGACGGGACCCTGTCCGCCGCGGAGTGCGCGGAGCGGGTCGGCATCTCCCGGGTCAGCGCACGCCGCTATCTCGAACACCTCGCGGTCACGGGCCGCGCGGTGGTGTCCCTGCGCTATGGCCACGCGGGGCGCCCCGAACGCCGGTATCACTGGCACGGTAGGTGAGTGAACGGGTGGGCGGGTGGCGGTGGTTGGTGACGCCGGGTGGTGCCGGGGGTCGGTGACGCCGGTCGGGTGCCGACCGGTGGTGACGGCGGGTGGGGGCTGGCCGGTGTGAGGCCGGGTCGGTGCCGGGGCCGGTGACGCCGGTCGGGTGCCGATCGGTGGTGACGGCGGTCGGGTGCCGATCGGTGGTGACGGCGGTCGGGTGCCGATCGGTGGTGACGGCGGGTGGGTGCCGATCGGTGGTGACGGCGGGT
>NZ_JBSFUY010000021.1:0-166771 GCF_053592055.1 Streptomyces sp. NPDC002817 | reverse complement strand
GGTGGGGGTTGGCCGGTGTGAGGCCGGGTCGGTGCCGGGGCCGGTGACGCCGGTCGGGTGCCGACTGGCAGTGACGGCGGGTGGGTGCCGACCGGTGGTGACGGCGGGTGGGGGTTGGCCGGTGTGAGGCCGGGTCGGTGCCGGGGCCGGTGACGCCGGTCGGGTGCCGACTGGCAGTGACGGCGGGTGGGTGCCGACCGGTGCGTGAGGCCGGTCGGTGCCGGGCGTCGGTGGCGTCGGTCCGGTGCCCGTCGATCGGCCCGGCTGCGGGCCGCGGTTCAGCGTGGTGCGAGCGCGGCGAAGGCCTCGTCGAGCAGGGTGACCAGGTCGAGCCGGCCGTCGGAGGCCGTCCAGTGGTCGAGGGCGACCTGGAGACAGTCGATCGCGGCGGCCGCCCGCACCGTCTGGCCCAGTGCCGGGTGGCCCTCGCCGCCCGACCGCTCGGCCAGCGCCTCGACCAGCGCGGGCCGCCAGCTGTGCTGCTTCTCCAGATGCCGGGCGCACAGGGCCGGGGTCTCCCGGACCAGCCGGGTCGTCGCCAGCGAGCCCTCAGGGTCCTCGCGATACCGCTCGATGACGGTGTCCATCGCACCCCGCAGCGCCGTCCACTCGTCCTCGTCCGCGGGCCGGGCGCGCAGGGCGTCGGCGACCCGTCGGTCGTGGCCCTCGAAGGCGCCCAGGACGGCGTCCTCCTTGGTGCCGAAGTAGCGCAGGACGGTGCTGCGCGACACCCCGGCGGCCGCCGCCAGGTCGTCGAGAGTGACCTTGTCGAACCCCTCGCGACGGAACAACTCGAAGGCCACCTGGGCCAGTTCGGCCCGTACGGCGGCCCGGGCGATGTCTCTGGTGTTCGTACGCGCTGCTCCGGTCACCCCGTGATCGTACCGCCACTCCGACTCTCACTTGCAAGAGAGAAACGCGATGGCTAACGTGACACTCAGTTTCACATTGGAAATCAAGAACCGTGGAGGCGTGACCCCGTGCCCCAGACCCTCGGACTCATCGGCAGCGGAATGATCGGCGGCGCCATCGCCCGGATCGCCGTGGCCGCCGGACTGGACGTCGTCCTGAGCAACTCCCGCGGCCCCGAGACCCTCGCCGGCCTCGTCGCCGAACTCGGCGGTCGGGCCCGCGCGGCGACGCCCGTCGAGGCCGCCCGCGCCGCGGACCTGGTGGTCGCCGCCCTGCCGCTGAAGGCCTACGAACAGCTCCCGGCCGACGCCCTCGCGGACCGGATCGTCATCGACGCGATGAACTACCTCCCGCAGCGCGATGGGGCCATCTCGGAGCTGGACTCCGGCGAGGCGGCCTCCAGCGTGCTGGTGCAGCGGCACCTGCCCGGCGCCCGGGTGGTGAAGGCCTTCTCCACCATCGACTTCCACCACCTGGTCACCCTCGCCCGTCCCGCCGGCGCCTCCGACCGCAGCGCCCTGCCCGTCGCCGGTGACCATGCCGGGGCCAAGGCCGAGGTGGTCGCGCTCCTCGACACGCTCGGCTACGACACGGTGGACATCGGCGGCCTCGCCGACAGCGGACGGATCAAGCCCGGCGCCCCGGCGTACGTCCAGCCGTACGCGGGGGAGCGGCCCGAGGGGCTGAGTCCGGAGGCGGCGCAGCGGTGGTTCCTCGCGAGCCCCGGGGCGGCGGTTCCGGCCGCCCGGGTGAAGGAACTGGTCGAGTCCGGGAGCGCCGCCGCATGAGCACGGTGATCGACATTCCCACGCAGGACGGCACCGCCGACGCCTATCTCGCCCACCCGGACGACGGCGCCCCGCACCCCGCCGTCCTGCTGTACATGGACGCCTTCGGACTGCGCCCGCATCTCAAGGGCATGGCGGACCGGCTCGCCTCGGCGGGCTACACCGTCCTCGTCCCCAACGTCTTCTACCGCTCCGGCCGGGCACCCCTGGTGGAGCTGCCCGACTTCATCGACCCGGCGGAACGCCCGGAGATCATCGCGAGCCTCCGCCCGGCCGCCCTGAGCCTGACCCCCGAGGGGGCCATGCGGGACGCGGCCGTCTATCTCGACTGGCTGGCCGAGTCCCCGCTGGCCACCGACGGCAAGGCGGGCGTCACCGGCTACTGCATGGGTGCGGGGCTCGCCCTGCGCACCGCCGGCACCCATCCCGACCGCGTCGCCGCGGCGGCCGGCTTCCACGGCGCGTTCCTCGCCACCGACGCCCCGGACAGCCCGCACCTCCTCGCCGACCGCATCACCGCCGAGCTCTACTTCGGCCACGCCGACCAGGACTCCACCAACCCGGCCGACCAGATGGCCCGCCTCGACAAGGCCCTCGCCGCGGCAGGCGTCCGCCACCGCGCCGAGGTCTACTCCGGAGCCCACCACGGCTTCACCCAGGCCGACACGGCGATGTACAGCGCCGAGGCGACGGACCGCCATTGGGCGGCACTGCTGGAGCTCCTGGGCCGCACGCTCTGACCCCGGGTCTCAGCCGGCAGGGCGTGTTGCCCTCGCAGAATATATCGGTAGCCGATATATTCTGTTCCATGGCATCGAGGAACATGACACAGGCGGCGTTCTTCGTCCTCACCGCCCTGGCGGACGAGCCGCGGCACGGTTACGGCATCCTGCGCGAGGTCGAGGAACTCTCCGCCGGGGCGGTGCAGATGCGGGTCGGCACGCTGTACGGCGTGCTGGACCGGCTCACCGCGGACGCTCTGATCGTGCTGGACCGCGAGGAGGTCCACGACGGCCGGCTCCGGCGCTACTACCGCCTCACCGACGAGGGCATGCGGGCCCTCGACGCCGAGGCGGAGCGGATGGCCGCGGGCGCCAGCGCCGCCAAGAAGCGGATCGCCGACGGCCGCAAGGCCACCGGCACCCCGCCCGTCACCGGACCGGGACTCGCGGGAGGCCTCGCATGACGACCCTGCTCGAAGCGCGCTACCGCACCGTGCTGCGCCTGCTCCCCGCCTACTACCGCAGGGAGCGGGAGGAGGAGATGGTCGAGGTCTATCTGTGGGACGTCGACCGCGACACCCAGGACCAGAGCAGGCCCACGCTCGGGGAGGTGGCCAGCATCGCCGCGCTCGCGGTGCGCAGCAGGCTGGCCACCGTCGGCGCACCCCGGCGCTACGCCCTGTTCGGCTCGGCCGTCCGGCACTTCGCGCTGTACGCCGTACTGCTCCAGGCGGCCGCCGTCGTCTCCGACGAGATCCTGCGGGTGACCTGGTCGGCCACTCGCGGCGCGCGTGAATGGGACATGTTCCTGACGGGCTTCGCCGGTGGCGGCCGGATGGACACCGTCGTCACCGTCGCCGGCTGGGTGCTGCCGTTGCTGTGGACGGTCGGGTTCTTCGCCCTCGTCCACGACCGCCGGCGCCTCGCCCGGGCCGCCGTTCTGCTGGCCGCGCTGCCCTCGCTGTGGCCGCTGATCGCGCCGCTGGTGACCGACTGGTCGGCGTCCGACCCGTGGTTCGCCACCGCCAACGCGCTGTTCGCCTGGCTGCCGGCCCTCGCCGTGTGCGCCGCGTACCACCGAGACGCCCCGCAGGCCGCACTGCCCGGCGATGCCCCCGGCCTCGCCTTCCTGGCCTGCTGCGTCGTCACGGGCGCCTCGGTCGCCGTCCTGCCCGCCATGGCCGACATCGCCTGGGCGCCCGCGACGTGCTTCGTGCTCGCCGTCCTGGGCTGGCTGCTGCTGGGTACCCGCCGGGCGGCACCGGGCGCCGGAAGCAGTGCCCTGGCCCTGGCCGTACTGGGCCTGCTGATCCTCGTGGTGCGGGTGGCGGCACTGTTTCCGTGGCTCGGCTTCCCCCTGCCCGCCGTGTTCCTCGTCGGCGCGGTCGCCCAGGCGGCCGCACTCACCCTGCTGGTCGTGGTGCTGGGGGTGGTGGCCAGGCGCGACCTCAGCTGTGGAACTTGATGTAACCGTTCCGGTCCGGGTCGGAGCCGCTCTTGGTGTAGGAGTGCACGTCGGCCCGGCTGCCGGACGGCTTGTAGAGGTAGATCGTGTCCTTGTCGTTGTTCCAGATGAAGTTGCAGTTGTCGCGGTAGACGACGTTCTTGGCGTCGGAGTCGCCGCCGTTGCCGCCGCGGAGCTTCACATAGTCACCGGGCTGCAGGTAGTGGTTCGCGGTGAACTCGAAGAAGTTGCCGACCGCGTCCTCGACGACGTAGCCCTTCAGGTTCACGGTCTTGGTCGACGAGTAGTTCTTGACGGTCAGATACTCCTCGTCGGTGTTCCCCGTGGAGCAGTTGTTGGAGTCGCTGCCGGGCGCGTCGTACTGGACGCCGCGGATCTTCAGCGCGGACGTGTACTCGGCGGCCTGGGCCGGTACGGCCGTCAGCGCGAGCAGTGTGCCCGCGGCAGCGGCGGTTGTGGCGGCAAGGCGTATACGCATGACAAGGCCCCCCTTGTGAACGTTCAGTGAAGAAGAGCCTGGAGCGTATACAGCCTTGCTGTGCGATCACGGCGGATTCCCCGAAACGTGACCTTCAGTGCGGATACGCGCGCGGCGGCCGCTGCCGTGGCAGTTCGTCACGGAACTCCGCGATGACGGAACTGATCTGGCGCATCAGCGCGGTGTTCTCGAGCCGGTCGAGGTAGAGGTTGCGGCGGGCGAGGGCGGGGGCGTCCACACAGAAGTACAGGGCCATGAGCGGATTGATGAACAGCTCGCTGTTGCGGGTTCGTTCGGTGAAGCGGACGTCTCCGAACTCGCCGCGCACGGCCGCGGCGACGGAGCCGTTGACGATGCTCGGATACTCCGGGGTGCACTCCTGCGCATGGGCCACCGCGTCGAGGTAGAGGGCGCCTTCGCGGCTCTCGTGCGGCAGCGAGAACGCGCCGAGGTAGCCGCCCTCGCGGTCCAGTGCGGCCAGGTTCTCCAGGACCAGGCTGTGGTTGACGCCGTGGTAGGAGTCCACCCCGAACCCGAGGCACGCCACCAGCCGTTCGGGTATCTCCTCCAGCCCCGCCACCGCGGCCAGGCTCGCCATGTCCTCCTCCGGGGTGCCGAGCCCGTGCTCGTCGCCCCGCAACAGGATGTCGGTCCCGCCGTCCACCAGCACGATCGCGTCCACCGGGCCCAGGTGGTCGAGGAGAGTGCGATAGGCGGCCCGCAACGGCTGTACGCCGGAGCGCGGGAAGGCGTACACCGTCGCGGGCAGGCCCTGGCGATCCAGCCACTGGGCGAGGGAGCGCTCGGGGAAGTAGTCGCCGCGGGCGGCGGTGTCGGGGCGTACGGCCGCGACGTCCCTGTCCAGCCACACGTCCGCGTCGAGGCCGTACAGATCCGCGAACGACAGATTGGCCAGATGTACTTCCTTCCCGGCCGACCTCAGCGCGAGGGCCAGCGGGAGACCGGCATAGATGTCGAAACCGCCGCCGGCACCGGCGACGAGCACCCGGCGCGCGGCACGGAGACGGGTGAAGAGAGCAGGTTCATGGAGGGAGAACACTGCAGGACGCTAACAGGTGATCTTCCGTCCATGGGGTTGTGGGAGCGCTCCCAACTATGCAGGATACTGCGATGACTTCGTCAGCCGTGATCCGCTCGTACCGTCCCGAGGACCGAGCCGCCCTCGAGGACATCTGCATCCGCACCGCACACAACGGCCTGGACAGCCGCCCCGTGTACGCGGACCCCGGAATCCTTCCGGTCATCTTCGCGACTCCCTACGCGGAACTGGAACCGGACCTCGTGTTCGTGCTGGACGACGGGCGGGGGCAGGCCGTCGGCTACATCCTCGGCACCGCCGACACGTCCCGCTTCGCCGACGACTTCCGCGAGAAGTGGCTCCCTCTGGTCGCCGACCGCTACCCGGAACCCAGCGGCCCGCCCGCCGGCCCCGACGAGGTGATGATCCCGCTGCTGCACCATCCCGAGCGCATGGTCGTCCCCGAACTCGCCGCCTACCCGGCCCACTTGCACATCGACCTGCTCCCCGAGTGGCAGGGCCGCGGTCACGGCCGAGAGCTGATGCGGACCTTCCTGCGGGCCCTGCGGGACCGCGGGGTGCCGGCCGTGCATCTGGTGATGGCGACGGCCAACGTCCCGGCCCGCGCCTTCTATGACCGCGTCGGCTTCCATGAGATCGACGTCCCGGGCCTCAGTGGCCCGGTCGCCTGCCTCGGCCGCGCGACGGGGGAACTCGACCGTCCCTAGGGGACATTGAAGTACGGTGATTGTCGAACTACGATATTCATCGAACTTCAGGCTTCAGGGGGATGCGTCATGACCAGGACCGTGCGGTTCCATGAGCTCGGCGGGCCCGAGGTACTGCGGCTGGAGGACGTGCCGGTCGGCGAACCCGGCGCCGGCGAGCTGCTGATCCGCGTGGACGCCATCGGTCTCAACCGGGCCGAAGTGCTGTTCCGCAGCGGCCGGTACATCGAACCCGCCCGACTCCCCGCCCGGCTCGGCATCGAGGCCGCGGGCATCGTCGAGGCGGTCGGCGCGGACGTGACGGGGTTCGCGATCGGCCAACAGGTCAGCGTGGTGCCGGCGTTCTCCATGAACGACCACGGGGTCTACGCCGAGCGCGCCGTCGTCCCCGCCAGGGCGGTGCTCCGCCGCCCCGACGGGCTCGACGCCATCGCCGGAGCCGCGGTGTGGATGCCCTACATGACGGCCTACGGTGCGCTGGTCGAGGTCGGCGGGATGCGGGCCGGGGACACCGTCGTCCTGACGGCCGCGTCCAGCAGTGTGGGCCTGGCCGCCATCCAGGTCGCCCGCAGCGTCGGCGCGGTCCCCGTCGCCACCACCCGCACCCGTGCCAAGAGGGAGGCGCTGCTGAAGGCGGGCGCGGCCGAGGTGATCGTGACCGGAGAGGAGGACGTCGTCGGCCGGGTTCTGGAGCTGACGGCGGGGCGCGGCGCGGAATTCGTCTTCGACGCCGTCGCCGGTCCGGGCGTGGTGGACCTGGCCCGGGTGGTCGCCCCCGGCGGCACGCTGTTCCTGTACGGGGCGCTGAGCGGCCTGCCCACGCCGTACCCCGGGTTCGACCTCGGCATGCCCGCGCTGAACATGCGCACCTACACCCTCCCCGAGACGACGCGGGACCCCGAACGGCTGCGTCGCGCCGAGGCGTTCGTCACCGCCGGTCTGAGCACGGGTGTCTTCGTACCCGTCGTGGATCGCGTCTTCGCCCTGGAGGAGATCGCCGAGGCGCACCGGTACATGGAGGCGGGCTCGCAGGTCGGGAAGATCGTCGTCACCGTCGAGCACTGAAACACGGGACGGGGCCGGGGAGCGAACCCCCGGCCCCGTCCCGTCGTACGGAACAACTCGCTTACGCGCCGCTCGCCCTGAGCATGTCCTCACGCTCGACGAGCTTCACGCGCTCGCGGCCCTGCGGCTCGCCCAGCGCCTTCTCGGCGGCGTCCAGCTTGTACCAGCCCTCCCAGGAGGTGACGCGGAGCTCGCGCTCGGCGAGGAACGCCTCCACGGCCTCCGGCTCGGGGGAGGTCGGCGTCTGCAGACGGCTGTTGGAGAAGTCGTCCAGCAGGTTCGCCACGGTCTCGTTGGCGTCGCCCTTGGTGTGGCCGATGAGGCCCACCGGACCGCGCCGGATCCAGCCGGTGACGTACACGGACTGAAGGTGCGCGCCGCTCTCCTGGATCACGCGGCCGCCCTCGTCCGGGACGGTGCCCGAGCCGATGTCCCAGGGCAGCTTGGGGAGCTTGTCGGAGAGGTAACCGACTGCGCGGTAGACCGCGTTGACGTCCCAGTCGGTGAACTGTCCGGTGCCCTTGACGTTGCCGGTGCCGTCCAGCTCGGTGCGCTCGGTGCGCAGACCGACGACCTGGCCGTCCTCGCCGAGTATCTCCGTCGGAGACTCGAAGAAGTGCAGGAAGAGCTTGTGCGGGCGGTCGCCGATGTCGCGGATGGCCCAGTTCTCCAGGGTCTTGGCGACCATGTCGACCTGCTTGTTGCCCCGCCGCTCGGCGATCGAGCCCTCGTCGTAGTCGATGTCCTCGGGGTTGACGATGACCTCGATGTTGGGGGAGTGGTCCAGCTCGCGCAGCTCCATCAGGCTGAACTTCGCCTGCGCCGGGCCGCGGCGGCCGAAGACGTGGATCTCGACGGCCTTGTTCGCCTTGAGGCCCTCGTAGACGTTCGGCGGGATCTCGGTCGGCAGCAGCTCGTCCGCCGTCTTCGCGAGGATGCGGGAGATGTCGAGCGCCACGTTGCCCACGCCCAGGACGGCGACCTTCTCGGCCTCCAGCGGCCAGGTGCGCGGCACGTCCGGGTGGCCGTCGTACCAGGAGGCGAAGTCGGCGGCACCGTAGGAGCCGTCGAGCTCGACACCGGGGATCTTCAGCTCGCGGTCCGCCATGGCGCCGGTCGAGAAGATCACGCCGTCGTAGAACGCGCGCAGGTCGTCCAGGTGGAGGTCGGTGCCGTAGTCCACGTTGCCGAAGAGACGGACCTGCGGCTTGTCGAGGACCTGGTGGAGGGCCTTGATGATGCCCTTGATGCGGGGGTGGTCGGGCGCGACGCCGTACCGGATCAGCCCGAACGGGGCGGGCATCCGCTCGAAGATGTCGATGGACACACCGAGCTCGGTGGCCACGTCGGACTTGAGCAGAGCGTCGGCGGCGTAGATGCCGGCCGGGCCGGCGCCGACGATGGCTACCCGCAGGGGGCGGGGCATGATCAGGTTCCCTTCGAGTGGCGACAAGCGATCTCGTCGGGAAGCCTAAACTAAGGCAAGCCTAAGCTGGTACGCGGGTCCGATCTATGAGCTCATAAGGCTACTTTATGACCTCGACGGGCTGTGCGAGCACTCTCTCACGCAGGACGGGAACCCGATCGCGGGCATCGGCCAACAGCAGTCGACCATGCCCATGACTTCGAGGGAACCGCATGCAATCGACAGGCGATCCGAGCGTCGAAGACCTTCCCGATGTCGTTCCCCGCGACGGCGTCGAGTCCGACGCCTCGGTCGTCGAGCGGTCGCGGGAGGAGCCCGATGCCTTCGAGATCCTCTTCCACCGATACGCCGACGACATCCACCGCTACGCGGCCCGACGGCTCGGCGCCGAGGCGGCCGACGACCTGATGGCAGAGACCTTCGTCATCGCGTTCCAGCAGCGCCACCGCTACGACCTGTCGCGGCCGCAGGCCCGCCCGTGGCTCTACGGGATCGTCACCAACCTCGTCGGCCAGCACCGGCGCGCCGAGGCGCGGCGGTTGAGGGCGTTCTCGCGCGTCGCCTCGACGGGGACCGGTGACGGCGGCGAGGCACTGGCCGACCGGGTCGTGGCGAGGGTCGGCGCCGAGCACTCCCGCGCCCAACTGGCGGGTGCGCTCGCGAAGTTGCCCGCACGGTACCGGGACGTGCTGCTGGTGATCGCCTGGGGCGATCTCGACTACGCCGAGGCCGCGGAGGCCCTCGGCATCCCCGTGGGCACGGTGCGCTCACGGCTCAACCGGGCGCGGACCAGGCTGCGCGACGCACTGGGCGGGGCGGACCCCACAGCCCTTCACGAGGAGAACGAGGAGACCGATCGTGGATGACCTCACTGTGGTGCGCGAGTTCGAGGCCGACGTGGCCCCGCTCACCGACGACGCCCGTTTCGCCGCCCGCGCCCGGCTGCGGCGCGCCATCGTCCGGGACGGTCGCCCGGGCGCGCTGTCCCGGCGGCTGATGCTCAGGGTCGCGGTGGTGGGGACCGCCACGGCGGCGGTCGCCGGTGGCGTGGTCGTGGCCGCCCGGCACGACGGGGACGGTGGCGCGGATGCCTCGCGGATGGCGACGATGAGCGCGGCCGAGCTGTTGCACAAGGCCGCGGCGCGATCCCGTGCCGACAGCGCCGGGACGCCGATTCCGCGCGACGACCAGTACGTGTACACCAAGATGTTCATCACCCGGACCTATGTGAAGGGGGGGAAGCGCAGGACCTGGACGGACGAGAGCTGGATGTCCGTGGACGGTTCCAAGCCCTCCAGGCGCCAGGAGTACGGCAAGATCCACCGCGATCCGCCGCTCGGCAGGCACGAGGTGATGTGGCCGCCGACCGAGTACGCCGAGCTGGCGCAGTGGCCGACGGACCCGGACAGGCTCCTGGACAGGCTGCGGATGGGCTTGGACACCGACGACAAGTTGGTGGAGGGGTCGGCGGGATCGGACAAGGTCCACGAGGCGCCGATGGGCCAGGACGACATCGACGGCATGGCGTTCGCCAACGCCGTCCAGTTCTTCGTGGTCCCGCGGATCATGCCGCCCGGGCTGGAGGCGGCCACGTTCGAGGCGGTCGCCCGGATCCCCGGCATCCGGATCGATCGCGAGGCGGTGGACGGCCTCGGCCGCAAGGGAGTGGCCGTCTCCTACCCGAAGTTCGACTTCGCGTTCATCTTCGACGCGACGGACTACACGTACCTGGGGCTGCGCCTGAAGGGGAGCACCGCGGACGTCGTCGACGGGAAGTTCAAGCATCGCGACAGGTACCACGAGATGCGTGCCCGGGAGGAGTTGGACGTCGTGGACCGCATCGGTCAACGCCCGTAGCCGGGACCGCGGTGCCCCGGGGCGATCAGCCGATGTGGTAACTGTCGCCGTAGACCTGCCAGTCCAGCGGCGGGTTCAGGTCGAGGTTGCCCGCGCGCAGGAAGACCCGTTGGGCCGTGTCGACGCGGCTGGTGTCGCTGTGGGCCTCCTCCTGCTTCATGGCCCACACCCGCGCGTCCAGGAAGGCGTGCAGGTAGGTGACCTCGTTGCCGCCCTGGGCCGGGGGCCTGGCCCGGTTCAGGGCGCGCTTTCGGATGTTGCGGAAGCTGGTCGGGTCGGTGCCGTCGCCGTGCATCACGATGGCGTCGTAGTAGGCGAACTGGCCCAGCACGCGCAGCCCGTCGGCCTTGCCCTGGCGTACCGCCGGGTCGAAGTACACGCGGTCGCGCTCGTCGTTCTGTGCCTGCCGGAACGCCTGGTCCTGGGCGGCCCGGCGCCAGTCCCGGGGGAAGTTCGGGTCGAGTCCGGCGTGCGAGTCCGTGCCGTCGACCCGGCGGAGCGCCGGCAGGTAGGGGGCGAGGACGTTGCCGGGGCGGCGGTCGGCGTAGAGCTCGACGAGGTCGAGCATGTCGCCGGTGCCGGAGCAGAAGCCGATGATGCCGGCGGTGTAGCCGCGGCCGTCGCCGATGTCCTCGATGTACTGGTACTGCGCCTTCCAGTCGAGCGAGGAGTTCTCCGCGCTCGACACCAGCTGCATGGCGATCTCCTTCTTCGTCGGGTCGTCGAGTCCGGTCGCGGTGGTGCAGACCGCGGCGGCCTCGGAGGTGAGCAGGGGGACGGTGACGGCGGACGCGCCGAGCAGGCCGAGGAGGGCGCGGCGGGACATGTGTTTCACGGCGGCTCCAAAAGGAGGTGGGGGGTGGGGAGTTGGCCGTACGTGAACTGATAGGAAGGTTTACTATCAGAGCCACGGCACAATGAGAACCCGTCGCGTCAAAGGTTCGTACCTATGAACAAGGTGTGCCGGTTACGGCAGCGGCTGCTCCGCCCAGATGACCTTGCCCTCGGGCGTGTACCGCGTGCCCCAGCGCTCGGCGAGCTGCGCGACGAGGAACAGGCCGCGGCCGCCCTCGTCCGTCATCGCCGCGTAGCGCAGATGGGGCGAGGTGCTGCTGCTGTCGAAGACCTCGCAGATCAGGCTGCGGTCACGCAGCACCCGGACGCGGATGGGCTCACCGCCGTACCGGATCGCGTTGGTCACCAGCTCGCTCAGGATCAGCTCGGTGGTGAACTCCAGCTCCTCCAGCCCCCATCGGGACAGCTGCCGGGTGACATCGGCGCGCACCTGTGCCACGGCCACCGGGTCGGACGGCACGTCCCACTCGGCGACCTGGTCCGCGCCGAGCGCCCGGGTGCGTGCCACGATCAGGGCGATGTCGTCGCCCGCGCGGGAGGTGAGCCGGGAGTCGAGCACGGTCCGGCAGGTGTCCTCCGGCGAGTCACCGGCCCGCTCCAGGGCGGTCCGCAGGAGTTCCAGTCCTACGTCGATGTCCCGCTCCCGGTCCTCGACCAGCCCGTCCGTGTAGAGGACGAGGCGGCTGCCCTCGGCCAGTTCGAGGTCGGCCGTCTCGAACGGCAGGCCGCCAAGACCCAGTGGAGGGCCGGCGGGCACGTCCGGGAACTCCACGCTGCCGTCGGGGTGGATCAGGGCGGGCGGCGGGTGTCCGGCGCGGGCGAGGGTGCACCGACGGGAGACCGGGTCGTAGACGGCGTACAGACAGGTCGCTCCGGTGACCGGGGCGCTGTCGCCGTCCTGGGTCTCGTCCTGGTCGATGCGGCCGACCAGTTCGTCCAGCAGGACCAGCAGTTCGTCGGGCGGGAGGTCGAGGGCGGAGAAGTTGTGGACCGCGGTGCGCAGCCGGCCCATCGTGGCCGCCGCGTACAGTCCGTGGCCGACGACGTCCCCGACGATCAGCGCCACGCGCGCGCCGGACAGCGGCAGGACGTCGAACCAGTCGCCGCCCACACCCGCCTGCGCGGGGAGGTAGCGGTAGGCGATGTCGAGGGCGTTCTGCTCGGGCAGGTTGCGCGGCAGCAGGCTGCGTTGCAGCGTCACCGCCATGGTGTGCTCGCGGGTGTAGCGGCGGGCGTTGTCGATGGAGACCGCGGCCCGGGCCACCAGCTCCTCCGCCAGGGCGAGTTCGTCGGTGTCGAAGGGCTCGGGCTTTTCCGAGCGCCAGAAGTTGACCACACCCAGGACCAGGGCGCCCGCGCGCAGCGGCACCGCGATCAGTGAATGGATGCCGAACTCCAGGACCTGCGCGGTGCGTTCGAGATCCTGGGCCCGCCAGCCCGGGGACTCGGCCAGGCGCGTCTCGAGAACCGCCTGTCCGGAGTGCAGCGCGCGGATCTGCGGCGAGGACGCGACCAGCCGCATCCGGTCGCCCACCGAGTGGAGCGGCGCGTCCTTGCGGATCCCGCTGAACGCCGTGCGGCGCAGATCGGTGCCCGAATCCGGCTGCCCGCCGCTCAGTACGGCGTCGAACAGGTCCACGGTGACGAAGTCCGCGAACCGGGGCACGGCCAGCTCGGCCAGTTCCTCGGCGGTCCGGGTCACGTCCAGGCTGGTGCCGATGCCCACCCCGGCGTCGTACAGCATGTTCAGGCGCTCGCGTGCCGTCTCGGCCCGGCCGGACAGGGCCCGCAGTTCCGTCGAGTCGCGCAGCGTCGCCACGCTGCCGGCCGGGCCGCCCTCCAGGTCCGTGAGCCGCTGGTTGACGGCCAGCAGCCGGTCGCCGACCAGGTGCACCTCGTCCGTGGCGACCCGACCCGAGGCCAGCAGGTCGGCGGTGTCCGCCGGAAGGCCGAGCTCGAGGACGTGCCGGCCCTCGGCGTCGGCGGGCAGATGGAGCAGCCGCACGGCCTCGTCGTTGGCGAGCAGCAGCACGCCCTCGCCGCTCACGATGAGCACGCCCTCGCGCACGGCGTGCAGCACGGCGTCGTGATGCTCGTACATCTTGGTCATCTCGTGCGGTCCCAGACCGTGCGTCTGGCGCCGCAACCGCCTGCTGACCAGTGCCGTGCCCGCCGTGGCCAGGGCGAGGCCGCCCGCCGCGGCGCCCAGCAGGAGCGGCATCTGCTCGTCCGCGGTACCGCCCACGTGCTCCGTGGTGATGCCGGCCGACACCAGGCCCACGACTTTCCCGTCGGGCGCCTTGATCGGTACGACGGCCTGCACCAGCCGGCCGATGGTCCCGTCGATCTCCTCCGTCACGACCTGCCCCGCCAGCGCGGGCGCCAGGGTGCCGACGAACTTCTTCCCGATGCGGTCCGGCTTGGGATGTGTGTAGCGGGTCCCGTCGGTGTCCAGGACCACGATGAAGTCCACGCCGGTCGCCTTGCGCGCCGCCTCGGCCCGCGGCTGCAGTACCGCTGTGGGATCCGGGGCGTCGAGGGCTTCGCGGGTGCCCGGCGCGTTGGCGAACGCCTCGGCGACGGCGACCGAACGGTTGCGGGCCTCGGTCGTGCTGTCGTGCCGCACCTGCAGCACCAGCGCCACGACCGCGGCCACGACCAGCAGCAGCACGATCACGACCTGCGATACGAACACCTGTCCGGCTACGCTGCGTCCACCCAGCGCCGACCGGGCTTCGGCGACTCGCCCGCGCCGCGACCGGCCTGCGTCACGCTGCGAGAGTCGGGCCATGTGCCATGTCTACACTGCACGGCCCCCTGAGGCGAGAGGCGTCACGCAACGTGACGGAGCGGCCACGGCGGCTCACCGCTGTCGCCTCCGCGTGGCGAGCAACAGCGCGATGTCGTCGGGCCGGTCGACGGCCTGCCGGGCTGCCGCGGTGAGCCAGTCGGCCACACCCGCCAGACGTGCCGTGGGCGCTCCGGCCCGGGCGAGGGCCACGCGCAGCGCGCTGATGCCGTCGTCGATGTCGATGCCCGGCCGCTCGACCAGGCCGTCGGTGTAGAGCGCCAGGACGGCGCCCGGCTCGATCCGCAACTCCGTGACCGGGTAACGGGCGTCCGGGTCCACACCGAGCACGACGCCGCCGGGCAGGTCGAGGACGCGGGTGCTGCCGTCGGGGTTGCGCAGCAGGGGCGGCGGGTGTCCCGCGCGGGCCACCCGGGCGAGCCCGGTGACCGGGTCCAGACGGATGTAGCAGCAGCTGGCGAACTGACCGGGGTCGAGGTCGATGAGGAGATGGTTCGTGCCGCTCATCACCTCGTCGGGCGGCCGGTCGCCGAGCGCGAACGCCCGCACCGCGCTGCGCAGTTGGCCCATCGTCGCGGCGGCCTGCACACCGTGGCCCTGGACGTCCCCGATGACCAGGGCCAGACCGTCGCCCGCCTCGACGACGTCGTACCAGTCCCCGCCCACCTCCATGCCCTGGGTGCCGGGCAGATAGCGGCCCGCAGTCTCCACCAGCGGATGGTCCGTCAGACGGCGGGGGAGCAGGGCCTGTTGGAGACCCCGGGCGAGGGCGGCCTCGCTCTCGTAGCGCCGTGCCTTGTCCATGGCGTGGGCGATGAGCCCGGCGAGCGCGGTGAGGACCGAGCGTTCCTCGCCGGTGAAGGTGCGGGGGCGGTCGAAGCCCAGGATGCAGGAGCCGACCGGACGCCCCGAGGCGATCAGCGGCAGGAAGGCGCGGGCGCCCTCCGTCGCGTCCAGCGGGATGCCCGGGTAGGCGTCGGTGAGTTGCTGCATCGAGTCGAAGAACAGGGGCTTGCCGGTGGTGAGCGTCTCGACGCCGGGCAGATGCTCGTCGAGCCCCACGCCGTCGAACGGGGCGAGGAACCCCGGCGGGAAGCCGGACTCCCACGCCAGGTACAGATGCCGGTCCTGGAGGAGGTAGATCGCCAGCCGGCGACCCCCGAACACGGGCAGCAGCTCCTTCATGACCACGGCGGACACCTGACGGGCGGTGACCGCCTCGGTCAGCGCGATGGCCAGCACGATCGGACGGTACAGCGGCGCCAGCGACGACGTACCCGTCTTGGCGGCCTCGAAGGGCTCGGCCGAGTCCGGCATCCGGCTCGTCGGCTGAACCGTGCAGGTCAGCACGTCCGGACCGGGATAGACCGACAGCGCGAGCCAGTCGCCCTCGTAGGCGTCGTCCACGTCGGGCGGCCGCCGCACATGCAGATGCACCGGCTCGGGGGACAGCAGGGCGCTGCGCAGATGGTCCTCGAAGTCCGGCTGGGCCAGCCAGGGCACGCCCTCCCACAGCGGGCGGCCCAGGAGCACGTCCCGCGGCCGGTGCAGCAGCTGTGCGGCGCGAGGATTCGCGTAGGCGACCAGCCCCAGCCGGTCCAGGCAGAACACGCCTTCCGGCAGCAGGTCGGCGGCGGCGTCGGCCGCCGAACCGGGTCCGGGATCGAGGACGAAGCCTCTGACGGGCCGTGCGCCGGACGCGGCCGCGGAGGCCTCGGGGGTCCAGAACTCCATGAGCCTCAGCCCGCCGTCCGCGGCCCGCACATACAGCGGCAGCGACGGCGTGCTCACGGCGGCCTCCCGCAGCGCGGCGAGCACACGCTGGGCGTCGTCGGGGGCCACGGCCCGGGCCAGCGCCTCGACCGTGCCGCCGAACTCCGTGGGGGCCACGCCCAGCAGGGCATGCAGATGCGCGTCCGCGGTGACCACGCCGGTCGCCGGATCCCAGGCGAACCGTCCGAGCCGTCCCGCCGACGCATGAGCGGTCGGCGGCCGCACGCACAACGGCTCACCGTCCCAGGCGACCGGGTCGGTGTCCCCCAGATCCTCCAGGCGGCGGGCCAGATCCTCCGCCACCCGCTCCACCCGCTCCCGCTCGGCCAGCACCTCGGTGGCGTCCGCGGCGGAAGGGCGCAGCACGGTCAGCACGCCGAAGGTCGTGGACGTCCCCACGACCGGTACGTACAGCGATCCGAACTGGAACGGCAGGCCGGCCGCGAACTGGGGGTAGCGGCGCATGGTCTCCGTGGCGTTCGGCAGCACGACCTGGACCCCGAGCCGGTAGGCGTCGGCGACGGGGAACGGACGGTCGGCGTGCAGCCGCCACCACGGCCGGAACAACGGTCCCGGGAGCCCGGCGAGCACCGCGAGGCGCAGCATCCCTGGGGTGCTCGAACGCAGGTAGACGCCGCCGGCGTGACCACCGCCCGCGCCGATCGCCTCCGTCGAGGCGTCGATCAGCAGCGCGGCCAGCCGTCCCGGCGTCCGGTGCGCGTCCTCGCCGCTCCCAGTCATCGGCCTGCCTCGTCCCTGCGCCGCCCCACGGGCGACACAGCCAGAATGCGCCACGAGGGGCCTGCGGCGCATCCGGGTGGGACAGATGTGACGTAAGTCGGGCGGGGTGTCCGGTGCCCCGCACGGTCGGGCGGTACGAAGCCCCGGGCGCGGGGCGCGGGGCGCGGGGACAGGCCTACGGGCGGGACGGCCTGGGCGGCCGCGCGTCGTGCGCGGGACACCTTGCCGGACTCCGGGCACCCGGTCGGGGGAAGGGCGCCCGGTCAGGGGGTGGGGTCTGATCAGGAGCGGGCGCCCTGCGTCCCCGCGCCGAGGGCCCGGCCAGGCAACCCCGCCCCGGCGCCGGGCTCAGCCGGCGAGCCCCTGTAGTCCCTCGTAGGCCGCCATCACCAGTTCCAGGCCCCGCTGGTCCGCCGCCGGCTCGCGCATCTGGTTCGTCACGTAGGCCACCGTCATACGGGCGTCCGGGTCGATCATGACGAGTGAGCCGCCCCAGCCGCCCCAGCCGTAGGTGGTGCCGAAGCGGCCGTAGCCGAGGCCCCAGCTCACCGGCATGCCCAGGATGCGGTCCTCGCCGCTGTACTGCTCCTCCCAGGCCCGTGCGCAGCCCGCCGGAGACAGCAGCCTGACTCCGTTCAGCGTGCCCGCGCAGGCCATCGCCGACTGGACGAGGGCGACCGAGCGGGCGTTGCCGAAGCCGCTTGCCGCGGGGATCTGGGCCCGGCGCCAGGACGTGCTGTTGCCGTCCCGGAGGCGGATCCCGGTCGCCGCGGAGGGGGTCGGGTCCTGGCCCGCGGCCCCGGCGACGTAGTCCTCGTCCTGACCGGGCGGCGGAACGGCGAGCGCGACGCGGTGGTCGTGCTCGGCGGACAGCCCCATCCGGAAGTCGGCACCGAGCGGCCCGGCCACCTCCTCGGCGAAGAACGCGCCCGGCGTCCGGCCCGTGATCCGGCGGATGACCTCGCCGACGAGGAACCCCTGCGTCAGCGAGTGGTACCCGGCCGCGGTCCCCGGCTCCCACTGCGGCGCCAGCGCGGCCAGCCGGGCCGTGACCGCCGCCCAGTCGTACAGCTCCGCCACCGGCCCGTCGTAGTCCGGCAGACCCGCGGTGTGCGCGAGCAGATGCCGTACGAGCACCTTCTCCTTGCCCGCCGCGGCGAACTCCGGCCAGTACCGGGCGACCGGCGCGTCCACGTCGAGATCGCCCCGGTCCGCCAGCACCAGCGCGGACAGTGCCGTCATCGTCTTGGTGACCGACCAGACGTTGGTGACGGTGTCCCGCTCCCACGCCACCGTGCGGCCGGCGTCCGCGAAGCCGCCCCAGACGTCCACCACGGGCTCACCGCCCACGAAGACCGCGACCGAACCACCCACGTCCCCGGCGTCGAGAAAACCGGCCAGCGCGTTGGGCACGGCGGTGAACAGATCGTCGTACGAGCCCCGAATGTCTGCCATGCGCGGAATCTAGCCCGTGGGGACAGGACCGGGGCAACCGAATTACCGGCACCCGCGGCCCGCAAGAACCCCCCGCCGGTCGCCCGAGACTCATATCGTGGAAAGTGATGCAATATCGGCAGTGAGGCGGCAGTGCCATGGCGGACACGGGGATCGACTACGCAGCGGTGTTCCAGGCCCTGCCCGGCATGGTGGCGGTCCTGACACCCGAGCTGGTGTACGTGGACGCCAACGAGGAGTTCGTCCGTATGTCCGGCCGCAGCCGGGAGCAGCTGGTCGGCCACTACCTCTTCGACGTCTTCCCGGACAACCCGGAGGACCCGGGCGCCTCCGGTATGCGCAATCTGGCCGCCTCCCTGCAGCGCGTCCTGACCACCGGCGAGCGCGACACCATGGCCGTGCAGCGCTACGACGTCCGGTCCCTGGAGCTGCCGGGGCGCTGGGAGGAGCACTACTGGAGCCCGGTCAACGCCCCCGTGCTGGGCCCCGACGGCGAGGTCGCCCTCCTCGTGCACCGGGTCGAGGAGGTCACCGAGTTCATCCGCGACCGCGGTGGACCCGTCGGCACCCGGGCCCGGGCGCTGGAGGCCGAACTGTACATCCGTGCCCGGGAGTTGCAGGAGGTCAACGAGCGTCTGAGAAAGGCCCACGCCCGCGAGCGGGAGGTCGCGCTGGCGCTCCAGGAGGCCATGCTGCCGACACCCCGGCTGAAGGGGGACCACCGGGTGGCCGTGCGCTACCGGCCCGCGATCGGCGCGCTGAACGTGTGCGGCGACTGGTACGACCTCGTGGACCTGGTCGGCGGCGACCGGATCGGTGTCGCGGTCGGTGACGTCGTCGGCCACGGACTGGCGGCGGCCTGCGCGATGGGTCAGCTGCGCAGCGCGCTGAGCGCCGCCTCACGGGTGGCCGAGGGCCCCGCGCAGGCCCTCGACGTCCTGGGCCGCTACGCACACGTGGTGGCCGGCGCGGAGTCCGCCACGGTGGTCATCACGTTCATCGACTTCGACGCCCGCACCGTCACCTACAGCAGTGCGGGGCATCCTCCGCCGGCCCTGGTCCACGCCGACGGCAAGGTCGAGTTCCTCGACGCGGCCACCGACCCGCCGCTGGACGCCAGCCCCGACCCGGTGCCGCGACCGCAGGCGACGACCGCCTTCGCCGACGGCGCCACCCTGGTGCTCTACACCGACGGCCTGGTGGAACGCCGCCGCGAGGACATCGAGATCGGTCTGGAGCGCCTGGCGGACTCCCTCACCCGTCACCGGGACGCCGATCCGGAGACGCTGGCGGACGCGGTTCTGCAGGAGCTCCTCCCGCCGGAGGGGGCCACGGACGACACGGCTCTGATCGTCGTACGGCTGTGAGGAGCAGGGTCCTCCGGGGAGGGCCGGGACCGCGCGCTCGGCCGTCCGTACGCTCCGGAGGTGATCCGCTGCCGTGTCAGGCCGTCGGCAGCGCACGCCTGCCGAGCAGGAGCGGCGTGGCGAGGAGGAGGAGTCCGGCCACGGCGATGGCGGTGCGGGTGGTGGTGAGGGTGGCCAGCAGGCCCCAGAGCGCGGTCAGGACGGCGATGGTCAGTTTGGCACTGATGGACCAGGCGGAGAGCGTGCGGGCGACACGGTCGGGCGGGGTGTGTTCGAGCCGGTAGGTGGCCAGGACCGGGTTGAAGACGCCGATGCAGGTGATGAGTCCGAGTTCGACGACCATGACCAGCAGGAGTCCGGGCACACCGGGACCGACGAAGGCCAGCCCCAGCGGCCAGCACACCCGCACGGTTCCGGCGGTGACGAGCACCTCGTGCCGGCCGAACCGTGCGACGAGCCGCCGGGACAGACGTGCGCCGATCAGTCCGCCGACGCATGGCACCGCGAAGGCGAGGCTGTACTGCCAGGGTGCGAAATGGAGGCCGCCGAGCATGAGGACGGAGAGCAGCGGAGCGGCCACCATGATCAGCCCGTTGACGAGGACGGCGTTGAGGAACAGCGGGCGCAGCACCGGATCGGTGAGGATGAAGCGCCAGCCGTCGAGCAGGTCACGGCTCCTGAGCCGGTTTCCCGTCTCGGGCCGTAGCGGGCGGGTCTCCTTCTTCCCGCCCATGGCGCGGATCCCGACCGCCGAGAGCAGATAGCTGACGGCGTCGGCGACGACGGTCACCACGGGGCCGAGCAGCCCGATCGCCGCGCCGCCGAGCGGTGGCCCGATCATGGTGGTGGTCCACATCGTGGCCTCGAACCGCCCGTTGGCGGTCAGCAGATCCTCCTGCGGCACCAGGGTCTTGAGGCAGGCGCCGGACGCGGCGGTGAAGGTGATGTCGGCCGCGGCGACGAGCACCGACACAACCAGAAGTTGTGCAAAGCTCAGTCGATCGAAGGCGTACGCGACAGGGACGCTCAGCAGCAGCGCGCACCGGGCCAGATCCATGGCCATCATCACCGGCCGTTTGCGGCGGAACTCCACCCACGGCCCGAGCGGCACCGCCACCACCGCCCCGACCGCGAGCCCCGCCGCTGCCAGCGCCGACACCTGGGCCGGACCTGCGTGCAGTACGAGGATCGCGATCAGCGGAAAGGCGTGGAGGGCCAGCGCGGTGCCGAGTGCGCTGACGCCGTACGCCGCCCACAACCATCCGAATGCCCGCCCCATGCCGCCGCCTCTCTCCCTGATCCACGGACATCCAAGCGGTCGACGGATCCAGAGATCAAACAACCCCCGAGCGGCTCGGACACAACCATGGGTTGTGGTTCTACGATGGCCGCCATGGACCTCGATGCCGTGCGGACGTTCGTGACGGCCGCCGAGACGGGACGGCTGCAGGACGCCGCCACGACCCTGGCGGTCACCCAGCAGGCGGTTTCCAAGCGCGTCGCCGCGCTCGAGAAGGAGCTCGCCGTACGACTGTTCACGCGCACCCCGCGCGGGGTGCGGCTCACCATCGACGGTCAGGCGTTCCTGCCGCATGCCCGGGCGCTCCTCGACACCGCGGAGCGGGCCATGGCCTCCGTACGGCCCGGCTCCCGTGCCCTGCGCGTGGACGTGATCGGCCGCCGGCTGGGCCCGGCCGCACTGCTGCGCGGCTTCCATCGCGCGTGTCCCGAGGTCGAACTCGATGTGGTGACCCTCTTCGACGCCAGGGAGGCTCTGGCCGCCATCCGCTCCGGCACGATCGACGCCTCCTTCCGCGCCGTCACCGTCCCCGCCCGCCGACTCCCCGACGGCATCGCCGCGGCGCGGGTGTACGACGAGCCCGTCCAGCTGCTGACCGGACCGCGGCACGCCCTGTGCACGGCCCGCGCGGTCACCCCGGCCCAGCTCGCCGGGCACCGGATCTGGATGCCGGGCCTGGTCGCCGGTACCGAATGGGCGGCTTACTACGACGAGTTCGCCACGGAGTTCGGCCTCACCATCGAGGCGACCGGACCCGACTTCGGCACCGATCCGCTCCTGGACACGATCGCCGACTCCCCGCGGCTGGCCACCCTGGTCGGCGAACAGACGCGCATGGTCTGGCCCACCGACCAGGACCTGCGCCGCATCACGCTGCGCGGCCCGATGCCGGTCTACCCGCACTCACTGGTCTGGCGGTCCGACAACCCCCACCCCGCCCTCGGGAGGCTCCGTACCTACCTCGACAGCGCGGGGCCGGGCCGTCTCGACGCGGAGACCTGGGCGCCGCACTGGGCGCAGTGAGTCGGCGGGGGTGTCGCGAACGGCTACGGCGTCGCGTCCCGCCGGCCGTCGATCTCGGTGATCAGCGCCTCGACACGGCTCCTGATCTCGTCCCGGATCGGGCGGACGGCCTCGACGCCCTTGCCTGCCGGGTCCTCCAGGGCCCAGTCGAGGTACTTCTTGCCGGGGAAGACCGGGCAGGCGTCGCCGCAGCCCATGGTGATGACGTAGTCGGACGCCTGAACGGCCTCGGTGGTCAGGATCTTCGGCCGGGCCGCGGAGATGTCGACGCCGATCTCCTTCATCGCCTCGACCGCGGACGGGTTGACCTGGTCGCCGGGGACGGAGCCGGCGGAGCGGACCTCGATCCGGTCGCCCGCGAGATGGGTCAGGAAACCGGCGGCCATCTGGGAGCGGCCGGCGTTGTGGACGCAGACGAAGAGCACGGAGGTGAGCGGGGTGTCGGACATGGTGTGAAAGTATCAGCCCATGCTGACATCAGTCGACACTGATCTGATGCGGGTGCTGGCCGACCCGCTCCGCCTGCGGATCGTCACCCTGCTGGCTCGCGAGACGCTCTGCACCACGCACCTGATCGAGGAGACAGGGGCGAAGCAGACCAACCTCTCCAACCATCTCAGGGTCCTGAGAGAGGCAGGTGTGGTGGAGACGGAACCGTGCGGCCGCTTCACCTACTACCGGCTCAGGCCGGAGGTCATCGCCTCGCTCGCGGGCGGGTTCGCCGAGTTGGCGGAGATCGCGCGCGCCACTGCCGAGAGCAACGTCAGGCGGTCCTGTCCATGATCCCCGAAGACCGTTGTGAGGAGTCCCGTTGACCGTCACCGATGCCACGGCCGCGGCACAGCCGGAGACGGCCGCGGCGCCGCGGCCCGCACCCCTGACCGCCCGCGCGGCGGCCGAACTGCTCGGCACCGCCGCACTGGTCGCGATCGTGGTCGGCTCCGGCATCCAGGCGACCGAGCTGACACGGGACGTCGGTGTCCAGCTCCTCGCCAACTCCCTCGCCACCGTCTTCGGCCTCGGCATCCTGATCCTGCTGCTCGGCCCGGTGTCAGGGGCGCACTTCAACCCGGTGGTCACGCTGGCCGAGTGGTGGACGGGGCGACGCGGCGGTGACGGTGTCAGGGCTCGCGAGGTCGCGGTGTACGTCCCCGCGCAGCTGATCGGCGCGATAGCGGGCGCGGTCCTGGCGGACGCGATGTTCGGCGAGCCGCTGGTCAAGTGGTCCACGCACGACCGCTCGGCCGGCCATCTGCTGCTGGGCGAAGTGGTGGCCACCACCGGCCTGATCCTGCTGATCTTCGGCCTCGCCCGCACGGACCGTCTCCGCTTCGCGCCGGTGGCCGTGGCCTCGTACATCGGTGCGGCCTACTGGTTCACGTCCTCCACGTCCTTCGCCAACCCGGCGGTGACGGTCGGCCGTGCCTTCAGCGACACGTTCGCGGGCATCGCGCCGGGCTCGGTGCCGGGATTCGTCGGTGCCCAACTCGTCGGCGGGGTGGTCGGACTGGCGCTGGTGGCGCTGATCTTCGTACGTGGGCGGTCCGTCGGGTAGTCACCCGAAGGTGCGCAGCATTTGTCCCATCGCGGCGACCACGGACGGCTCGACCCGGTAGTACACCCAGGTGCCGCGCCGCTCGGAGGTGAGCAGGCCGGCCTCCTTGAGCTTCTTCAGGTGGTGGGAGACGGTCGGCTGGGAGACGCCGACGTCGGAGATGTCGCACACGCATGCCTCGCCGCCCTCGTGCGAGGCGATCAGCGAGAACAGCCGCAGTCGCACCGGGTCGCCGAGGGCCTTGAACATCGCGGCGGTCCGCTCGGCCTCCTCGGCGGTCAGGGGCCGCTCGGTCAGGGGCGGGCAGCACGGTGCCACGGTGTCGGAGGTCTCGGGCTCGAGCAGGGGCAGCGCCTCGGTGTTCGACATGCATCTATGTTGACACTTGTCGAATCAGGGGCCAAGCTGGCTTCTATATCGATGAACGTCGAAACAAAGGGGATCGCTCGTGAACGCCTCCACCATCGACCGTCTGCCCGTCGTGGTCATCGGCGCCGGACCGATCGGCCTGGCCGCCGCCGCCCACCTGGTCGAGCGCGGCCTCGACCCCCTGGTCCTGGAGGCAGGCCCGACCGCGGGCAGCGCCGTGCGGGAGTGGTCGCACGTCCGGCTGTTCTCCACATGGGGTGAGCTCGTCGACCCGGCCGCGGAGAAGCTGCTGGCCCCGACCGGCTGGATCCGCCCCGACTCCGCCGCCTACCCGACCGGCGGCGACTGGGCCGAGCGGTACCTCCAGCCGCTCGCCGATGTCCTCGGAGACACGGTCCGCTACGGCGCCCGGGTGACCGGCGTCGCCCGCGCCGGCCGTGACCGCATCGTCGACTCGGGCCGCGACGAGCAGCCCTTCACCGTGCACATCGAGACCTCGGACGGTCGCGAGGAACGCCTCACCGCCCGCGCCGTCATCGACGCGTCCGGCACCTGGTCGACGCCGAGCCCGATGGGCGCGGACGGCCTGGCCGCGCTCGGGGAGAAGGCGGCCGCCGACCGCGTCTCCTACCGGGTCCCCGACTTCGACGACCCGGCCGTACGCGCCCGTTACGCGGGCAGGCGCACCGCCGTGATCGGCTCCGGAGCCTCCGCGTTCACCGCCCTCGCCCTCCTCGCCGACCTGGCCGCCGACACCCCCGGCACGCATGCGGTGTGGGTCCTGCGCCGGGGGATCGGCGCGAGCACGTACGGCGGCGGCGAGGCCGACCAACTGCCCGCGCGTGGCGCGCTGGGCCTGCGTGCGAAGACGGCCGTCGAGGCCGGTCACGCGAGCGCGATCACCGGATTCCGCACACGGGCCGTCTCGTACGACGGCGACCGGCTGGTCCTGGAGTCCGACGACGGCCGCCGCACGGACCCCATCGACGAGGTCATCGTCCTGACCGGCTTCCGCCCGGACCTCTCCTTCCTCTCCGAGCTCCGCCTCGGCCTGGACGAGCGCCTCCAGGCACCGACGGCCCTGGCCCCGTTGATCGACCCCAACGTGCACTCCTGCGGCACCGTCTACCCGCACGGCGTGAACGAGCTCTCCCACCCCGAGCAGGACGTCTACCTGGTCGGCATGAAGTCCTACGGCCGCGCCCCCACCTTCCTCGCCATGACCGGCTACGAGCAGGTCCGCTCCGTCACCGCCGCGATCGCCGGTGACCAAGAGGCCGCCGAGCGCGTCGAGTTGACCCTGCCGGAGACCGGAGTCTGCGGCGGCGCGGGCCTGTTCGACGAGCCGGAGAACGCCGAGCAGTCCGGCGGCGGATGCTGCGCCACCCCCACCACGCTCCAGATCGGCACCGGCGCCCCGGCCTCCACGACCGGCGGCTGCTGAACCCCGCACCCACACCAGGAGGTTCGCCATGACATCCCGCGTACAACTCGCCCTCCGCGTCCCGGATCTCGACGCGTCCATCGCCTTCTACAGCAAGCTCTTCGGCACCGAACCCGCCAAGCTCCGCGACGGCTACGCCAACTTCGCCATCGCCGAGCCCCCGCTCAAGCTCGTCCTGATCGAAGGCACCCCGGACGAGGTGACCCGCATGGACCACCTCGGTGTCGAGGTCGAGACCACCGAGGCGGTCCACGCCGCCACCACCCGCCTGAGCGAGGAAGGCCTGGCCACCGACGTCGAGAACGACACCACCTGTTGCTACGCCCTCCAGGACAAGGTCTGGGTCCACGGCCCCGGCCAGGAGCCCTGGGAGGTGTACGTCGTCAAGGCCGACGCCGACTCCCTGGCCAAGCAGCGGGGCAGCACCTGTTGCGCCGACCCGGCCGTGACGGACGTCGCCGCCCCCGAAACGGCCACCGCGGCTCGGCCGTAATTCGGTGTTGCCGGGTCCGGCCCACTGCGATCGTGGCTCCGGACCCCGTACCCGGATCAGCAAGGAATCGCCGCGAACAGTTGGCGGGCCGTGCCGATGCGTGAAGTCCTCGGAGTGGCCGCCGACTTCGCCCGGCAGCTGGGCCCGGCCGATCCGGGGTTCCTCGGCGACGTGTGAGCAGGACCGCGACGTATGAGTGAGACCGCTCAGTCTCCGACGAACACGAGGTAGCTGCCGGGAGTCGAGGCGCAGGCCTCCAGGAACGCGGCGAGGTCCCGGACCGCTGCGGTCTGTGCGCCGTCCGTGCAGCGGTTCAGCAGATCTGGGATCTCCCGGAGAGCGGCCTCGGCCACCTGCTCGTCGAAGAGGGTGTCGCGGTACGGGTCGACCATCCAGAGCTTGCCCGAGGTGTTGGTCGGCAGCCCGGAGATCAGCCCGGCGAGCGTCTCTCCGTGCTCGTAGGACTGGCGGATCAGCGTCGGCTTCTGTTTCTGACGCCGCTTGGGCCGGTGCGGCCGCCCGCTGTGCAACTGCAGATCGATCCCCATGGCGCGATTCTTCCGTGGCGTCCTCGCCCACGACGGTCAGGTCGTCCCCCAGGGCCGTGGCGATCTGCGCGGCGCGCGTGGTCGTCCAGACGGCGGGTCAGGTACGCGCAGGCGTGGCCGTGCCGCAGTGACCACCACGCGGCCGAACCGCCGATGCAGCCCTTGGCGATCTTTCCCTTGTCCCGGATGAGGCCGAGCGTCCAGGTGATGCGGGTGCCGAACACCTCGTCGTGGCCGGTGACCTGGGAGGCGAGGAGCTCTGAGCGCAGCCGCGGGCCCAGGAGTTGACGTACGGGGCCGTCGTCTGGAGGTTGACCGCGCCGAACACCGACTGGCGCCATGCCCGGGAGTCGGTGCGTTCCGTGTCCACGAGCCGTTGCGAGACCCGCCGCACCTCGTCGTACCCGTCCTCGGCGAAGCCTTCGACGCCGGCAGGGTTCTCGGACATGGCGTTCACCCTCCTTGTGCCGTGGGGGAGTTCCTCCCGACGGAACATACCCAGGGAGGGTATATGGGACAAGGTTCCGGGCGCTCATCCGTCGTCGTCGACACCCCCTCTCAGGCCCCACTCGTCGAGGCCGGAGTAGATCAACGCCGTACGGGACCGGGGAGCCGAAAGACAGTCGGCCTCACCGTTGAAGATCGCCACGAGCGAGTCGGTGCCCCGCCACCAGGTGTCCGCCAGTCCTCTGACCTCGCGCACCGGCTGAAAGTCGTCCAGCGCGATGGCCTCGACCTCGTCGCCGGTCACCTTGGTGATGCACTTGGCCCACAGGGCCGCGTGGTGGGCCAGGGCGAGGGACTCCACCCACCCCTCGATCGTCTCGTGCAGCGCGGTCCAGCGGTGCGAGTGGAGGCCGAACTCCCCGCCGGGTCCGATCATGAACGAGAAGGGCACCGAACACCGTTGGTCCCCTGCCTCGAACCACCAGCCTTCGTCCCCGGAGCGCACCGGTATATCGGGATCGAGATATCCGGGCCCACCGTCGTAGCACGGATACGGTGGCAGTACGAGGCCGCCCCATTGGCGCTGAAACGCCACGACGCGGTCGATCTCCTCCGCGGGGATGCCGAACTCGAGCCATGCCTGACGGTGTTGCTCCCTCGGTCGGACGTCGACCCTGACGCAGTGGATGCCGATGAAACTGCGGGCCCGCCGGGTCAGTCCTTCGGGCGCCTTGTCGGAGAGATTCAGATTCACCGGGCGGACACTATCGGGCGCTGTCAGTGATCCTGCTTGCTCCCCCGTACGGCCCACGCGCGGGCCTTCAGCGCGATCGTCCCGTCGGCCCCGGCCGGCACCCGGTCGCGCAGTGTCCGGCGCAGTCGCTCCCGGGTGGCCGGTGAGAGTGTGGCGACGTAACCGGGGGCGGGGCCCTGGCCGGAGAGGAACGGGGACCACAGGTCGTCGAAGTGGGGGAAGAGAGTGGTGATGTCGATCGGTGCGACCGTCACCCGGGTCAGCCCGGCCTCGTCCCACAGGTCGCGCAGTGCGGTGGGACCGCAGAGCGGGAAGCGGCGGCTCTCGTCGTGGGCGGCCGCCGATGGGTCCACGGTGGTCGCGGCAGCCCAGAACTGGCGCAGGAACTCCATGCCCTCGGCGTAGTCCCACACGTAGGCGGCGACCAGGCCGCCGGGCCGCACCGCGCGCGCCGCCTCGGTGACCGCGACACCGGGTGTGGCGAGGAAGTTGAGGACCAGTCCGCTGACGGCCATGTCGAAGACCGCGTCCCGCACCGGCAGGGCCTGGGCGTCCGCCACCGCGAAGCGGGCCGGTTCGCCGGTCGAGGCGCGGGCCGTGGTGACGAACCCGGCGGACCCGTCAAGACCGAGCAGCGTCCGGGGCCGGCAGCGGGCGGCCACCGTGGAGGTCAGGGCGCCCGAGCCGCATCCGATGTCCAGCCACCGTGCGCCGGGCGGGCAGGGGAGCCACGCCACGAACTCGTCGGCCACGAGTCGGCTCCAGCGGCCCATGTACCGCTCGTACGCGTCCCCGGCCGCCCATACGTCGAAGCCTCGTTCGGTCACCCCTCAACCTTGCACCGGCTTCACCGGCGATCGCAGGCGGAGGGCTCAGGTGCGGGAGGCGTGAGGGCTCGCGGACGGGAGTCCCGTCGAGCCCGGCGCGCGGGCCTGCCCAGGACCACGCCGATCAGCACGAGCGCCAGCCCGCACAGTTGCCGGCCCGTCATCGCCTCGCCCGCGACGGCCGTGCCGAGCAACACACCGGTCACCGGGTTGAGCAGCCCGATCAGACCCACGGTCGCCGCGGGCAGATGGCGCAGTCCGGCGAACCAGACGGTGAAGGCCAGTGCGGTGGCGACCAGGGAGACGTAGCCGAAGGCGAGGAGCGCCGACGGGGAGAGCGCGGGCGGTGAGCCCTCCAGGGCCGCGGCGACCGGCAGCAGGAACACCGCTCCGGCGGTGAGCTGCCAGGCGGTGGAGGCGAGCACGTCCGTACCGGCGTTCCACCGCTTGGTCAGGATGTGACCGAAGGCCGACACCAGCATTGCCCCCGCCGAGGCGAGGACGCCCGGCACGTTCACCCGGCCCTCCCCGGTGAGCAGCATCAGGCACACCCCGCCGAGCCCCACCGCCGCACCGGTCAGGTGCGCGAGGCCGGGCCGCTCGGCGACCAGGGGCCAGGCGATGAGCATCATCGTCAGCGGGGACATCGCCATGACCGTCGAGGCGATGCTCGTCGGAAGCAGTTGGGAGGCGACGTAGACGAGCACGAAGAACACGCTCACATTGAGCAGCCCCAGCACCGCCGACCGCCACCACCACGCGCCGCGCGGCAGCTTCCGGCACAGCGCGAGCAGGACGAGCCCGGCGGGCAGTGCCCGCAGAGCGGCCCCGTACAGCGGGCTGTCCGCGGGCAGGTACTCGTGCGTGACGAAGTAGTTGGTCCCCCAGGCCACTGGCGCGACCGCGGTCAGCGCCACCCAGCGTGCGTTAGCTTCCATGGAAGTTAATATAGCTTCCCTGGAAGGTATTGTGACCGCATGGAACAAACCGACCGCGTAGCCCGCATCCAGGCCGACTGGCGTCGTGAGCGGCCCGACGTCGACGTCACCCCGCAAGGGGTGATCGGCCGACTGCACCGCCTCGCCGACCGGCTCACCGAGGAGCTCTGCCTCGTCTACGGCGACTACGGCCTGAGCGAGGGGGAGTTCGACGTCCTGTGCGCCCTGCGCCGCGCCGGCGAGCCCTACGAACGGGCGCCCGGCGAGCTCGCCGCACACACCATGGTCACCACCGGAGCGATGACGAAGCGGATCGACCGCCTGGAGCGCGCCGGACTCGTCACCCGCCGACGCGCCGACGACGACCAGCGGGGCCGGATCGTCGCCCTCACCAGGCCCGGCCGCGATCTGATCGACCGGGCCTTCACCGACCACATGCGCAACGAACGCCGACTCCTGGACCTGCTGGCACCCGGCGAGGCCGAGACTCTCGAAACGCTCCTCACGACCTGGCTCGCCCGGGTGGAATCCCCCGGCGGTCAGGAGGGCGCGCGCACCGACTGACGGATGACCAACTGGGTGCTGAGCACCACGTGGTCGTCGCCCGCGATCCGGTCCTCACGCTCCAGCGCCAGCCGGACGGCCGTGCGCCCGAGTTCCTCGTACGGCACCCGGACCGTGGTCAGCGGCGGCGTCAGGTCGGTGGCGAACGGCACGTCGTCGAAGCCCACCACCGAGACGTCACCCGGCACGTCGAGACCGGCCTCGCGCAGCGCGGCCAGCGCGCCCAGCGCCACCATGTCGGAGGCGGCGAACACCGCGTCGAACTCCAGCCGGGCGCGCAGCGCGTCACGCGTGCGCACATAGCCCGAGGACCGCGTGTACGTCCCGGACGTGTCGAGGTCCTCGACATGCTCGGCGGCATGCGCCCGCAGTGCGTCCCGGTAGCCCGACCGGCGCTGGTCCGAGCTGGTGAGCCCCAGCTCACCCCCGAGGAACAGGATGCGCCGGTGCCCGGCGGTCAGTAGATGCGCCGCGGCCTGGAAGGCGCCGCCGCGGTTGTCGTAGTCCACGACGGTCACCGGCAGTCCGGGGGCGACCGGCGGGCGGCCGACCAGCACGAGCCTGGACCCCGCGGCGTCCAGGGCCTGCGCGTACCCGGCCATCCGGGCGGTGTACGCCTCGTCCGGTGTCACGCCCCCGACGAGCAGGACCGCGGCCGCGTGCTGCTCGCGCATGAGCTGCACCAGGTCGTCCTCGCGGGCGGTGTCGTCGTGCGTGGCGCACACCAGGCTCAACCGGCCCCGGACGGCCGCCTCCTGCTCCACCCCGGCGGCGACATGGGCGAGGGACGGGCCGGTGATGTCCTTGACGACCAGGGCGACAGGGCCCGCGACCCGGCCGGAGAGCGCCTTGGCGTGCACGTTGACCACGTAGTGCAGCGACTCGACCGCCGCCATGACACGGGTCCGCGTCTCGTCGGAGACCGGGTAGTTCCCGGCGAGCGTACGGGAAACGGTTGCCACCGAGACGCCCGCTCTGGCCGCGACGTCGCGGATCGTGCTGGGCCTGTCCTGAGGGGCCCGCTTGGCGCGTTTCCGTCTCCCGGAACCCTCCGCCGTGGGGTTCGTGCGCGTGCTGTTTCCCTCGTCCGTCACGGCTCGACGCTACTGCACGCAGGGTGTCTTGCGGCATCGGACGGCGGGCAACTACCGTGATCGCGCAGTAAACGTTTTCTCCGTCTTTGATGTCGCCGGGAGCCGCGCCATGACCCTCACCCACCTGCGATGGGGAAGCGACGCACTGTCCCTGCTCATCCGCCTCGACTCCACCGGCCCCGCCCGCCTCCTGGCCGTGGACGAGGCGGCCGCCCTGCCCGACCCGGTGCGCGATCCCGAGCTCTGTGCCCTGCTCGCCCACCGAGCGCTGCCCCTGGTCGAGATCCAGACGACGGACGGCGGACGCCTGGGCACCTCGGGCAAACGGCATGTGGACGGAGCCCTCTCCCGCGCCCTGCGCTGCACCGGCCACGACGAGGACGACACCGAGGGGGTGCGCACTCTGCGGATACGGATGGCCGACGAGACGACCGGAGTCCGTGTCACGGCCCGGTACCGGCTGCGCGACGGCATCCCTGTGCTGCACACCGAGGCACGGGTCGAGAACGCCGGCGAGAGCCCGGTGAGCCTGGAGTACGTGTCCTCCTTCGCCCTGTCCAACCTCGCCCGCGACCTGCCGGCAGGCCGGCACTGGGAGGACGGCCTGTCCCTGTGGCTGGCGGCGAACCCCTGGAGCGGCGAGTTCCGTTGGACGCGGGCGACACTCGCGGAACGCGGGTTGTACGACGTCGGCATGGTCGCGTACGGCCAGACCGGTTCGAAGAACCGCATCGCCGTCACCAGCACGGGTTCCTGGTCCTCGTCCGAGCACCTTCCCATGGGCTGCCTGGAGGAGACAGGCACCGGCCGCGCCCTGCTGTGGCAGATCGAGCACAACGGCTCCTGGCACGCCGAACTCGCGGACCGCTTCGACGACTTGTATCTGACCCTGGCCGGTCCGACCGACCGCGAACACCAGTGGCGCCGCCGTCTGGAGCCCGGAGAGTCCTTCCGCACGGTCCCGGCCGCACTCGCCTTCGTCGCCCAAGGCGGCTTCCAGGCCGCGGTCCGGGCCATGACCGGCCACCGCCGCGCCACCCGCCGCACCCACCCCGACCTCGCACAACTTCCCGTCGTCTTCAACGACTTCATGAACAGCCTGATGGGCGAACCCAGCACCGGGGCACTGCTGCCACTGATCGACGCCGCCTCGGAGGCGGGCGCCGAGGTCTTCTGTATCGACGCGGGCTGGTTCGACGCCGAACCGCCCGGCACCGTCGGCCCGGGCGGAGTCCCCGGCTGGTGGAACGCGGTGGGGGAGTGGCAGGAGGCCAGGTCCCGCTTCCCCGGCGGGCTGTCGGAGGTCCTCGACCGGATCCGTGCCCGGGGTATGACGCCTGGCCTGTGGCTGGAGCCCGAGGTCGTCGGCGTGCGCAGCCCGGTCGCGGCCGCCCTGCCCGACGAGGCGTTCTTCCGCCGGGACGGCGTCCGCGTGGCCGAGTGGGGCCGTCACCAGCTCGACCTGAGCCATCCGGCAGCCCGCGCCCAACTCGACGCCGTGGTGGACCGGTTGGTGCGGGACTACGGAGTCGGCTATCTGAAGCTCGACTACAACATCGACATCGGCGCGGGCACCGACGGCCCGGACGGGACCCGCAGCCCCGGCGACGGACTCCTCGGCCACAACCGTGCCTACCTCGACTGGCTCGACGGCGTCCTCGACCGCCACCCCGGCCTGGTGCTGGAGAGCTGTGCGGCGGGCGGCAGCCGTACCGACCACGCGATCCTGTCCCGGCTGTCCGTCCACTCGGTCACCGACCAGCAGGACTTCCGTCTGATCCCCGCGGTGGCGGCCGCCGCACCCACGGCCGTCACCCCGGAGCAGGCCGCGATCTGGGCGTACCCGCAGCCTGAGCACACCGACGCCGAACTCGGCATGGTCCTGGTGTCGGCGCTGCTCGGCCGCGTCCATCTCAGCGGCCGCCCGGACCTCCTGGACAAGGAGCGGATGGCGTTGGTGCGCGAGGCGTTGGCGACGTACAAGACCTACCGCCACCTCCTGCCCACCTCCCACGCCCACTGGCCGCTGGGTCTGCCGGGCTGGCGGGACGGCCGGCTCGCCCTCGCGCTGACCGCCGAGGACGGAACGACCCTCCTTGCGCTGTGGCGGCGCGACGGGGCACCCGAGTCGGTGACGGTGCCCTCGGTCGCCCGCCGGCCGCGGGTGCTGTTCGAGGCGGGTGAACCCGCGCGACTGGAGTGGAACGAGGACGACCGCGCTCTGCGGGTGAGTCTGCCGGCCGAGCGGTCCGCTGTCCTGATCACCTTCTGACGCCGATGGCCCTGTCGTCGGGACGGCAGGGCCATCGCCGGTCGGTCAACGCCTGCACAGCACCACGGTCGTGCCGGGCTTCACGTGCAACGCGGCGTTCCCGCTCACCTTCGCGCCGGTCGCCAGGTTTCTCGACGCGCCGAAACCCTTCGTGCTGAAGGTGTGGGTGCGGTCCTCCGAGGTGTTCATGGCGATCAGATACGGGCCGTACACACACCGGTAGAAGGAGGCCCGTCCGGCGTACGGGCTCTCCACGCCCGGCGCCCGCTCCGGGACGTCGTCCGGAGCCTTGGCCAGCGGGAGCACCTGCCCGGCGAACGCCTGCTGCAAGGTGTCGCCGGGCGGCATGAAGCCGCCGTCCGGGATGGCGAGGTCGTTCACGGTGAACTCCCAGTTCACCCAGTCGGGTTCGGTGAAGGTCCGCCCGTCCGCGACGTACTTGACGTCCTGCCAGACCGTCGCCGACCGCTCGATGCCCTCGGCCGTGATGTGGTGGACGCGGGCGAGGCGGTTGACGCCCCAGCGGGCCCGCCAGTACAGGCACGCGTACAGGATCTCGTCGCCGTGCTTGACCGCGACCAGGCCGTTCTCCTCGTCCGCGAAGACGAAGTCCGGCGCCCCCGGCGTCATGGGGAGCCGCGCTCCGCTGCCGGAGGCCGTGCTGATGTACGCGTAGTCGTCGGCGGTGCTCAGGAGGTTGAGGTTGGTCCGGGCGGAGACCGTCGCCGCGTGGGTGTCCGCGAGGGACTGGAAGGCCTGGCCGTCGGTGAGGGACTGCCGCGCGTACGAGGTGAGGTCCGGGTCCTTGATCTGCGCGGCCATCTTCAGTGCGTGGCCGTCCCACTTGGCGTCCTGGTCGTAGGCGACCTTGCCCGGGTACTCGTTGTCCCGCCATCCGACGACGGTCTCCAGACGCATGGCCCGGTAACCGTCACGGTCCACGGACGGATGACGGAAGACCGCGCGCGCCTTGGCCATCTTGACCAGGTGGTCGCGGAGCGTGCGGTCCTCGACGCCGCCGATGCCGGTCACCGCGTCGTACACGAACGACAGCCACTCCTGGAGCTCGCCGTAACTGCCCGCGTAGCCCAGCTCCTTGGAGATGCCCTTCTTGGTGACCTGGTGGTACGAGCCGCCCAGCGGCCTGGTCGGGGTGCCGTCCGCGGTCTCCGGGCCGAGCCAGGGGACCAGGCCGACGGACTGGTAGATGTAGTCCCGGGCCTTCTTCTCGCCCCAGGCATCCTTCGAGCCGAGACAGCTCAGGCCGCGGTCGGCGAGGTAGAGGCCGATCGCGCAGATGATCGCCTGGTTGGTGTACTGCGGGAAGTTCTGCCGCCAGTACTCGCGGCTGTCCAGCAGCATCTTCGCCCAGGCGTCCCTGCGCAGCACGGGCGCGTACGACGAGCCGGCCGGCTCGGTCACGGTCAGGTCGTCGAACCAGGCGGTGCCCGCTCCCGACAGCCGTACGCTGACGGTGACCTGAGTGGCCGAGGCGGGTGTGGTGAGCGTGGCGGTGAGGTGCTCCCAGTCGTGGGTGCCGGCCGAGGCGTACACCTTGTTGTCCGTGCCGACAACCGTGCCGCTCGCGTCGTGGAACAGGATGTCCAGGTAGGCGCTGTCGGTGCCGGCGCCCTCCGTCCTGGTCCAGGCGCCGTAGGTGTAACCGCCCTGGTCCACCGGGATCTTGGCCGAGGTGCTGAACCCGACCGTGCCGGCGCTCGGGATGGTCACCTTCGCCGAGGCGTGGCCGGTCCGGTACACGGTGGTGTCCCGTGAGGCGGTGCCGCTGCCGGACCAGGTTGTCGCCTTCCAGCCGGTGGTGCCGAACTCGAAGCCCGGATTGGTGAGTCCGTACGGCGATCCGAGGACCGGCTCGTCCAGGAGTGGCGTCAGTTCGTCGGCGAGGGCGAGCAGGACCAGGCCCGACCGGCCCAGGCCCATCCACTGCTGGCTGGAGCCGGTCATCACCGTGGAGTCGGCGAGGTACTTCCCGTAGACGCCGTCCAGACTGCGGGCGATCTGAGGTGGTACGGCAACGTTGTCATACGCGGCGGTCGCCGGCATGCGGTAGGCGCGGGCGAGGAAGTCCAGGTACCACAGGTCGAGTTGGGCGCTGGTGCGGGAGGCCTCGGACGCGGCCCGGGTGAGGATGCGGTCGTTGATCGTGCCGACGATCTCGGCGCCGGGGGAGGTGCGCGCGGCCGGGGCGGGCAGGGTGCCGGTGATGTCGTCGGCGGCCGGGTCGAAGTGCGGGGCGCTGTGTGTGTAGAGGCGGTAGACCGTGCGGCTCGGGCCTTCCATGGCCTTGTAGTAGGCCTCGGCCGTGGCCGCGTAGCCGGCGATGCGGCCCGTCGAGCGGATCTCCAGGGCTATCGACTCCTTGCCCGTCGTGAGGTTCAGCGGCAGCGGGAGGGTGTGGAAGAAGAACCGGTCCGGGGTGCGCGGGTCGTCGCTCGCGATGTCCAGGGGGTCGACGGCGCCCAGGTGGTAGTGGCCGACCTGCTTGCCCTCGGCGAAGAGCTGGAGCCGGCCGAGGGCCGCGCCGCTGTCCGAGCCCCACAGTTTGACGGTGACGTAGGTGGGGCCCTTGGGCCGGCATGCCAGTGTCGCGGACAGCGTGCCGCCCCAGAAACCCGCCGTCTGCGGGGCGTTGAGGATGCGCGCCACCTGGTCGAGGCCGCCGGTGACCACGTCGGAGCGGGTGGTGGTCAGTCCGTGGGCGGACTCCGAGGCGCTGTCGCCGAGGACCAGGGTGTCGAGCGGTCCCGTGCCGGTCCGTGCGGTCCCGGCGCCGGCTTCGACCTCGGCCGCCTGGGCGGAGCCGCCCTGCCACAGCCATCCGGCGGCCGCGGTTCCCGCGGCCAGTTTGAGGAGGGATCTGCGGTGGAGGGATTCGGGCATGGCGGCGGTCCTCTCGGCTGTGCGGGGAGAAAGCGATGCGTTTAGTAAACGTATTCCACGCTAGTGACGGGGATCTGGAGCGGTCAATGGCCGTGCAGCTGTGAAAACCTGGGCAGCCGAAGCGGACCCCAGGGCGGGATCCCGCGTCTGTGGGCAAACGGTTACTGGCCTACGCGATCAGACCGTGACGACCAACTTGCCCCGCGGATGCCCCTTCTCCAGGTGGCGTACGGCGTCGGCCGCCTCGGCCAGGGGATAGGCGCGGTCGATGACCGGAGTGATGGCGCCCGTCTCGACGAGGGCCTTGAGGGTGAGGAGGTCCTGCTGCCGGGTGACCGCGAACACCGGTCGCAGGCGCTGCCCGACGAAGGCGGAGAGGACCAGACCGCGGACCCACCGGTCCAGGCCGCCGAGCACGGGGCCCGCGTCCTCGCCGCCGACGAAGACGGCGGTGCCGCGCGGGGCGAGGATACGGCGCAGCCGGGAGAGGGAACGGTTGCCGGCGGCGTCGACGATCAGGTCGTAGCGGACGGGCCGGTCGGTGATGTCCTCGTGGGTGTAGTCGGCGACGTCGGTGGCGCCGAGCGAGCGGACCAGGTCGGCCGCCGTGGGGCCGCAGACGCCGGTGACCTGGGCGCCGTAGTGCGCCGCGAGCTGGACGGCGTACGTGCCCACCCCGCCCGACGCGCCGATGACGAGGACCTTCTGCCCTGGTCGGGGGCGCGCCACGTCGAGGGCCTGGAGGGCGGTGACGCCGGACACGGGCAGGACGGCGGCCTGCTCGAAGGAGAGACTCGCGGGCTTGGCGGCGAGCTGTTCGGCCTTGCCGCGCGCGTATTCGGCGAAGGAGCCGTCGCACTGGCCGAAGACCTCGTCGCCGGGCTTGAACGCGGTCACCTGGGCGCCCACGGCCTCGACACGTCCGGCGGCGTCCCAGCCGCGCACGGTGTGGGCGGGGCGGCGCAGCCCGAGCTGAGGACTGAGCCGGGCGATGTAGGGCCGTCCGGTCATCAGGTGCCAGACGCTCGGGTCGACGCCGGCGGCCCGCACCTCGACGAGCACCTCGTCGTCGCGGGGCACGGGACGGTCGATGTCCCGCAGGTGCAGTGTGTCGGTGGAGCCGTAGGCGTTCTGGACGATGGCCTTCACAGGGGCTCTCCTTGACCGCCGATTGGTCGGGATTCCCTGGGATCGTCGCGGTGAACCGTGCCGCCGGCCAGTGCTCGGGGTAGGACTGCGTCAGGAGTCGAGGAGAGGGTGGACGCGATGCGCAGGATTCCTGTCCGGGCCGTCCAGGTGGTCGGAGTGCTCGCCGCGGTGGTGGTCGCGCTGTGGCTGGCGACCTTGCTCGTCAAGAACTTCTGAGGCAGGGCCCCCGCACGAACTGCCGTGGCTGCGAGGGCCCTTGGAGAGTGCCGCCGCACTACTGCTGAGCGCCGCCCCGTCGGCGTACGACGAGGACGACCGCCCCGGCCACGAGCAGCACCGCCGCCGCGATGCCGATCCACGCGCCCGTGGACAGGCCGCTGTCCTCGTCCTGCTCGGTGTCGGCCGCCTGCGGAGTGGGGGAGACGCGGCTCTCCGTGGCGGTGGGTGTCGGCGTCGGGGTCGGCGACGTGCTCGGCGTGGGGCTGACCGTGGTCGCGCCCGGCGCGGCCGCTTTGAGCTCGAGGACCGGGGCCTCGTTGCCGTGCCCGTGTCCGTGTCCGTCGTCGGACTCGCCCAGTTCGATCCAGCGGTCGACCTTGCCGTCGCTGTAGGTCTGGAGCGTCTTGAACACCAGCTCCTTCGCGTCGGGCAGCTGCCGTACGACGACCGAGTGCTCGGCGTCGCCACCGACCTTCACGGCCGGACCCTTGACGGTGTAACCGTCGTCCGTGGTGGCGAACTTCCAGCCCTCGGGGCCGTCCTCGTACGTCACGTCGGACGGGGTGATGCCCTTGGGCAGGATCACCCGGAGCTGGGTGATGCCGGCGCTCGCCGACTCCGACTCGGCGGTGAAGGTGAGCTCGACGTCCTGGGCGAGGGCCTGTGCGCCGTCGGCCTCGACCTCCACATGGGCGGTGGCCGGAACGGCGGTGAGCAGGACGGCGGTTGCCGCGGCCGCGGAGGCGACGGCGAGGCGGCGGGTGGTGCGGGACATGGGTGTCTCCAGGCAGGGGGGTTCGCCGGGGCGGCCGGAACAGGCCTCCCGGCTGGGTCAGTTGACTTCAGCCGACCCGGACGCGGGAGGACCGCGCCGTATCACCGCATACGAGAGCACCGGACCGGTGGCCGCGGACCATCCGGTCTCCATCGGCACGAGAACCGGCGGCCAGAGCCGCACGGCCGTCCGAGGCCGTGTGAACAACGTACGCGCGGCGGCGACATGGGCGCGCGCCGCGCCGAGCACCGCGGCCACGCCACGCGCGAGGGTCCAGCAGGCCGCGTCCGCGCGGTGCAGCAGCACCGCGACGAGTACGGCGGCCACGGCATGGGCCGCCGCCATGGTCACGGAGTCGTACGAGGCCGGGTGGGCGCCCTGCATGTGGTGACCGTGCTGGTGGGCGGAGGGCTGTGGGTGCGCGCCGAGTGTCAGCCACAGGTGCAGCCCGGACTGGCCTACGACACTGCAGGCCACGACCGTTCCCATCCGCCGGGGACGGCGGACGCCGACCAGCCCCAGACCGAAGAGTGCGGCGGCCACGGCCGAGCCCCGCGCCCACGGTACGGCGCCCTCGGCGGCCAGATGGTGGGCGCTCACCCCCAGCACCGTGCCGACGACGGCGAACACCGCGGCCCGCAGGACGGGCAGGGGCGCTGGACGGTGCGTGGCGGGTGGGTGCATGACCTGCTCATCTTGGGCCATGGGTTGCCCGGTGCGCAGGCCGGTCGGCAAATGAGACGGACGCCTCGGACCTGTCAGGGCGTCACAGTTTGAAGACCACACCGCGCCACGTCCATCCCGCGCCGAGGACCGCAGCGCGCAGCGGATCCTTGAGGTCCGCGGGATCGAAGCGGAACACCTCCGTCTTGTGCATCCGGCCGTCGTCCCCGCGCTCGTAGGTCCACTGCCGGCTGACCGCGGAGACCTGCCCGCGGGAGTACTCGCGCGAGATGGCCAGCCGGGGCGTGTCCCCGACCCAGGTGACCTGCCACTGCTCGTCGACCGCCCGCACCTCCTGGTCGTCCGGGACCAGGCGCATCCGCGTCCTGAGGGTCGACGTGAGCTGGGATCGGGCGAAGAAGGTGTGCCAGGCGGGTTCCTCGATCCGCCACTCCGCGACCAGGTCGGCACGCTCGTCGGGCCGGGCGTTGCGCACGACGTACGGCACGTCAGGCTTGTTGACGGCGAGCAGTGCGGCCCGGACCTCCTCGGCGGAACGCGGCGCGATGCCGCTGTCGGGGTGGCGCGTGCCGGTCAGCTTGTCGAAAAGGCCCATCAGGTCAACTTACGGACGGGCGGCGGGAATCGGCAAACCTGGTCGGCGGGGAGCATCGCGTGGGACTATGCGATACGGTACGTCTCGTCTTGTTTGATGGGTGTGAGGAGCGCAGACATGGAACGCATGGTCGATGTGGCCCCCGGTGTGCGTCTGTGGGTGGAGGATCGCGGCGCGGTCGGCGCGCCCCCGCTGCTGATGATCATGGGTGCGCAGGCGTCGGGGCTGGGGTGGCCCGACGAACTGGTCGACGCGCTCGGCACCCACCATCACGTCATCCGCTACGACCACCGGGACACCGGCCGCTCGACCTGGCGCTTCGACGAACAGCCCTACCCGCTCACCCGACTCGCGGAAGATGCCGTCACGCTCCTGGACCGGCTCGGTGTCGAACGCGCCCACGTCGTCGGTATGTCACTGGGCGGCATGCTCACCCAACTCCTCGTCGCCGATCACCCCGACCGGCTCCTCAGCGCCACACTGATCGGCACCGCCGCCCTCAGCACCATCCCCTACGTGAGTTCGGACGGAACCCGCACCCCGCCGGAGGAGCTTCCCGGAGTGGCCCCGCATCTCCTGGAGTTGTGGTCCCGCCCGGCGGGGGACCGGGGCCCGGAGGCCGAGTTGGAACGCCGGGTCGAGCACTGGCGGGCCCTGGGCGGTGACCAGCTGCCCTTCGACGCCGCATACGCCCGCGCGCTGGAACAGAAGATCATCGAGCACACCGGCCACCACGCCACCAGCACCGCACACGCCCGTGCCGACACCTCCGGCATGGACCGCACCGAACCGCTCGCCCGCACCGACGTCCCCACCCTGGTCATCTCCGCCCCGGCCGAACCCGTCGCCCCACCCCCGCACGCCCACCACCTCGCCCAGGCGATCCACGGCGCCCGCCTCGTCGAGATCCCCGGCATGGGCCACGCCCTCCCACCCCAGGTCCACGCCCCGCTCGCCGAGGCGATCCTGGAGCACACGGCGAAGGGCTGATCAGAGCGCGGCCGAATCCCGCCGCTGCCCGGGCCAGAGATCGACGTAGGCCGCATCCATGAACTCGACCTGCGCCCGGTGCGGTGCGGCCGCGTCGACGGCAGGGCTCCGGGAGGCCTCGGTGAGCCGCGCGGCGAAACGACAGGCGGCGCCACGCAACGGCTCGGTGCGGGCGGTCAGGTCCAGCTCGGCGTGGGCGAGCCACAGCTCCTCGACCAGTCCTTCGGGCGGGTCATCCCCGTCGCTGGGGGCCGGCGCCGCCTTCCTCACCTGGAGCGGGACGCCCAGGAACTTCAGGATCACGCCCTTGAGCTCGGCGCGATGTGCGGCCGACTCCTGGCCCTGCACCTGGCGTGCGTTCCCGCGCGAGACCAGGTACTGGCCGAACAGGGTGCCTGCCGCGCCCAACGCGACGCCCGCCAAGGACAGCACGGCCGGTCCCGAAGTGGTCCGAGATCCCATGGCCGCAGTCCGGCAACAGTGATTTCGCTACAAGTTCCGAAATTATTCGGGGCCGACCTCGCCACGTGGCCGAAACACATCCTTCGTAGCGTCGCTGTCAGCGGCACGGATTCCACCCGACTCGTGGGATCCACCGCGCCGAATTGGCTACTTCCCCCGAAAATCCCACCGCTGTCCGCAGCGTTCCCAGCGCTGCCCTGAGACAGGAGGCTTTCGTGCCCAACCTCACCCGACGCGGTGCCCTGCGGCTGACCGCCGGTATGGCTCTCGGTTGCGCCCTTCCCCTGGCGGGCTGCGGGCGCAATGACGACAGCGCGGCGACCGGCAGTGCCGAGCGCGTGGACGACTCCCCGGCCAAGGGCACGGTGACCGTCTGGGCCGCTCAGGGCGACGCCGATGTGCTGGACAAGGTCATCAAGCCGTTCAAGACCGCCAACCCCGACGTCACCGTGAAGTTCACCCTGATCCCGAACGCCGACTACTACACCAAACTGCAGTCGGCGGTCGCGGCGGGCAAGGGGCCCGACATCGCCCAGTTCTTCCCCGAGTCGCAGGCCCAGTTCCTCGACCCGTCGATCCTCCGGCCGGTGCCGGGCGGCCTCGTCGACCCGAACAGCTTCTTCAAGAGCCTCTGGGACGCGGGCGTCGTCGACGACGTGGCCTACACGGTGCCCTGGTACGCCTACACGTACGCCCTCGTGTACCGCTCCGATCTGGCCAAGAAGGCGGGCGTCGCGGCGCCGACCACGTGGGACGAGATGGTGCCGTTCTTCAAGGCCCTCCAAAGCGCCGGCGCCCAGCACGGACTCGCGGCCGACATCGGGTGGGACATCTTCAACGGCCAGGACGTCGCGATGTACGCATGGCAGGCGGGCGGTTCGCTGCTCTCCTCCGGCGGGAAGTGGACAGTCGACACCCCGGCGATGATCGACGCGCTCGAGTACAACGCGTCGTTCTTCTCCTCGGGCGTCGCCGACACCGCGACGCCCACCTTCCTCGACGCGCAGCCGTACTTCGTCAGCGGGAAGACCGCCACGATGATCACCGGCCCGTGGGTGGTCGGCCAGCTCGACACCGCCGCGAAGAAGGACGGCTGGACCGTGTCCCACGTCGCCACCGCGCCCCTGCCGGCCGGGTCCTCGGGCAGCGTCTCCTTCTCCGCCGGCGGCAGCTGGGGTGTCCTCGCGGGCAGTGGCAACGCCGACGCCTCGTGGAAGCTCGTCCGGCACATGGCGCAGCCCAGCACCCAGATCGCGCAGTACAAGGCGTACAGCTCGCTGCCCGCGGTGGTCTCCGCCTGGGACGACTCCGCGATCAAGGGGCAGCCGCTTCTCGACGCCTTCCTCACTCAGCTCAAGAACACCCGGACGTTCCCGCAGGTCAGCACCTGGCAGCAGGTCGCGACCCGGATCGGCAAGGAGATGGAGGCCGTCGCCAGGGGCACGTCGACCGCGGAGAAGGCCGCCGCGGACATCCAGTCGTACGCCGACAGCCTCGGCACGGGTGCGAAGTGAGCCGCCCATGACCACCACCCCTGTCCTGGGCACCCGCCGTCGCGCCCGTCGTACCGCCGTCGCCTGGCTGTTCCTCGCGCCGTTCGCCGTGGTGTTCCTGGTCTACACGGCCGTCCCCACCGTCGCCGCGCTCGGCTTCAGCCTCACCGATCTGCGGGGCACGGACCTCAGGCATCCGTTCGCGGTCGACTTCACCGGCCTGGACAACTTCGTCCGGCTGTTCCAGGACGACAGCTTCCTGCGCGACATCCTGAACACCGCCCTGTTCGTGGCCGTCGGCGTGCCGCTGACCATGCTGATCGGCTTCGCCCTGGCCGTGGCGCTGAACTCCGGCATCCGCCGCCTGCGCGGCACCTTCCGCACGCTCTTCTTCGCGCCGGTCGTCACCAACGTCGTGGCGGTCGCCCTGATCTGGCAGTACGCCTTCTACGCCGACGGCACCGTCAACAGAGGGCTCGGCGCCGTCGGCCTCGCCGGACCGAACTGGCTGGACGACCCGAACCTCGCCATGCCCGTGGTCATCCTGCTCGGCGTCTGGCGCAACTTCGGCACCGCGATGGTGCTGTTCCTCGCCGGTCTGCAGGCCGTCCCGGACGACGTGTACGAGGCCGCCTCCCTCGACGGGGCAGGAAAATGGCGGCAGTTGAGGCACATCACCCTTCCGCTGCTGCTGCCCACCACCTTGATGGTGTCGGTGCTGCTGACCGTCTTCTACCTCCAGGTCTTCGACGAGCCCTACCTGCTCACGGACGGCGGCCCGCTCGGCTCCACCGAGTCCGTGGCGCTGTACACCTACCACCAGTTCGGCGCCGGCGAGTTCGGGATGTCCTCGGCCGCGTCCTTCGTGATGCTCGTCCTGGTGGCCCTGGTGAGTCTTGTCCAGTTCCGACTGCTGAGGCCCCGCACATGACCGCTCTCGCCGCGTCGCGGAACACGTCAACCACCACCGACCGTCTCGCCCCGCGCCGCCGGCCCGTGGCCCGACCACTGCTGTACGGCGCGCTGGTGCTGTGCGCGCTGCTCACGACGCTGCCCTTCTTCTGGGTGGTCAGCGGCTCGCTGCGCAGCCTCGACGAGATCCGCTCCGACCCCGGTGCCTGGCTCCCGGACCACGTCACCTTCGACAACTTCCTGCGGCTGTTCCGCACCGAGGGTTTCGGTCAGTTCATGGTCAACAGCGTCGTCGTCGCGGCCATCGTCGTGGTCGGCAACATCGTCGCGGCGTCGGCCGCCGGATACGCGCTCGCCAAGCTCGACTTCGCGGGCAAGCGGCTCGCGTTCGGCGCGGTCATGGCGGCGATGATGGTGCCGTTCACCGCGGTGTTCGTCACCCAGTTCGTGATCACCGTCGACCTCGGTCTCGCGGACACCCTCACCGGGATCGCCCTGCCCGGCGTGGCGATGCCGCTGTCCGTGTTCATCATGCGGCAGTACGCGATGTCGATCCCCGACGAACTCCTCGAAGCGGCCCGGATCGACGGCGCCGGCGAGTTCCGCATCTTCTTCAGGATCTTCCTCCCACTGGCAGGCCCCGCCGTCGCGACGATCACGATCATGTCGTTCCTCGCCTCGTGGAACAACTTCATCTGGCCGCTCATCGTCGCCCAGAGCATGGACACCTACACCCTGCCGGTGGGCCTCGCGGCCACCAGCCAGGCGGCCGCCAACGTCAAGGACTACGGCCTGCTCCTCGCCGGTGCGATCGTCGTGATGCTGCCGGTGCTGCTGCTCTTCCTCTTCCTGCAGCGCTACTTCGTACAGGGCATCTCGGGAACGGGAATGCGGTGAGCGTGATGAACTCCCTCGACGCGCCGGGCGAGCCGGTCACCGTGCACGCTCCCGCCGGCACCATCACCGGTCGCCGCCACCGTCAGATACACCGATTCCTCGGCATCCCCTACGCCCAACCACCCACCGGCGCGCGGCGGTTCGCCGCACCCGTCCCACGCGGACGGTTCCATGAGCCGTACGACGCGTCCCGGCACGGCCCGACCGCCCAGCGCGTGCCGCTGTTCGCCACGACCACCGTGCCCGAGCCGTCGGTGCCGGGAGACGATGTGCTGAACCTGGGCGTCGTCGCCCCGGCAGCGGACGACGACCGCGGACCCTTCCCGGTCATGGTGTGGATCCACGGGGGCGGGTTCCTCGCGGGGAGTCCGGCCGGCCCCTGGTACGACGGCCGTGCCTTCGCCCGCGACGGCGTCGTCTGCGTCACCGCCGGCTACCGGCTCGGCGTCGACGGATTCGCCGTACTGGACGACGTCCCCACCAACCTGGGGCTGCGGGATCTGCTGCTCGCCCTCGACTGGGTACGGGAGAACATCGCCGCCTTCGGTGGTGATCCGGACCGGGTGACCGTCGCCGGGCAGTCGGCCGGGGGCGCGGCGGTGCTCGCGCTGCTCTCCTCGCCGGCCGGCCGTGGCCGCTTCCGGCGGGCGGTCAGTCTGTCGGGCGGGTTCTTCGAACCACGCGCGGTACGCGCGTTCCTCGGGCGACTGGGGGAGGAGCTCGGTGTGCCCGCGACGCGAACCGGATTCGGCACCCGCAGCGTGGCGGACCTCCAGCGGGCCGTCCTCGACCTGCGGGACGAGGGAGGCGACGATGGGCCCGTGCTGGGCCCGTTCGCCGGCGACGACATCCTGCCGGTACCGGTCGCCCAGGGTCTCGCCGTGCACGGGCACGACGTACCGCTGCTGCTCGGCGCGACGGGGGACGAGTTCGACAGCGGCCCAGGTCCCGTTCAAGGAGCCCGTGCGGCAGGCACCCGCCGCACCGACGCCCTGTTCCGCGCCGCTTGCCCGCGGGCCGCGGCCGCCCGTCGCGCCGCCCGCGCCGGAACCTGGCTGTACTCCTTCGAATGGCCCTCGCCCGTGCTCGGCGGTGCCGCGCACTGTGTCGACATCCCGTACTTCTTCGACGTACTCGACGCGGCCGGGATCGCCGAGGCCCTCGGCATCGACCCGCCCCAGAACCTGGCCACTTCCATGCACGCCGACCTGGTCGCGTTCCTCCACGGCGAGGAACCGGACTGGGCGCGCGCGACCGGGGCGCCCGGTGATCCGGCGCGCGAGTACGGCCGTACCGGCGCACCGCTGGTGGCCGACACCACGGGCGTGTTCGATCCCGTCGTGGGGCCGCTGCCCGAGGAGGCGGCGACGTGCTGATGTCGGGGATGAACCAGAGCGCCGTGCGACGCGTCAACACCTCGGTCGTCCTGCGTGCGCTGGCGGTGTCGGCCGGGCCGACGACGCTCACCGCGCTGGCCGATCAGGCCGGTCTGTCCCGCCGTACCATCGAACTCATCCTGGACTCGCTCGTCGAGGCCGGCTGGGTGGCGGAGCTCGACCGGGTCCCGGTCAGCGGCTCGGCCGGCAGACCCGCCCGGCGGTACGAACTACGCGCCGAACACGCCCTGTTGGCGGCCGTGTGCATCACCACCTCGGGCGCGTCCGCGGTCGTCGCCGATGTGCGCGGACGCATTCTCGGCAGGGCGCAGGGGCCGCTGCGCGCCTACCAGGACCCGCACGCCACCCTCGACGACGCGGCGGCGCTGGTCCTCCGGGCGCTCGACGACGCGGGCGGATCGGTGGACCGGCTGCGCGCCGGAGCGGTCGCGGGCGGCGGCGCCATCGACGACGAGGGAGTCGTACGGCGGCTGGTGCACACGAGGCACTGGGAAGGTGTGCACCTGCCCGAGGAGCTCGAACGGCGTATCCCGATGCCGTGGTTCGCGGACAACGACACCAACCTCGGTGCGCTCGCGGAGCGTTGGCGGGGCGTGGCCGGCGACCACGACAACGTCGTCTGGGCGATCCTCGGGAACCGCACCGGTCTCGGCATCCTCATACGCGGCGCCGTGCACCGCGGTCTCGACGGCGCGGCGGGCGAGATCGTCGAGGCACGGTCGATACCGACGGCCTCGGTCGAGAACCATCCGGTGGCCTGGCTGAGTTCACCGGAACCGGCGCAGCGGGCCGTCGCCCTCGCCCGCTGCGAGGCCGCCAGGGCGGGTGAGGCGTCCGCACTCGCGGAGGTCGACGAGTTCGTGGAGAACATGGCGTCGATCCTCACCATCCTGTCGTGGACGGTCGCCCCCTCGCTCATCGTGCTCGGCGGCGGTCTGGAGGACGCGGCCGACGTGCTGCTGCCCCGGGTGCGGGAGGCGATGCGCGACGCCCGCGCCCCCGGGATCGAACTGCGCGCCACCGTCCTGGGCCGCGACGCGGCCCTGGTCGGCGCCGTGAAACTGGCCCTCGACCGCATGGACACCGAACTGTTCGGCCCGCTCGTCCCACGCGCTTGACCCACATCCCCGCAACTCGCCCCCCACCCGCACCCGTGTCACAACACATGGAGTCTCACCTTGACCGACACCCCCCGCACCGACGTCCTCGTCGTGGGCAGCGGCATCATGGGATCCGTGGTGGCCCGGCAGCTGCGCGACAGCGATCCGGCGCTGGACATCACCATGGTGGACGGCGGCAGCACGATCGGCGCGGCTCCCGGCCTGCACCTGCACGACCTCGACGACCCGGACCTGTGGGCGCGCTACAACGAACGCGTCGCCACCGGCATCCAGGGCATGTACACCGGCGCCGAGGTGGTGCGCGAGATCGCGGGCAGCCTCGCCGAACTGACGCCCGGCATGTTCCACGCCCTGGCCTTCGGCGAGGACACCGAGGCGATGCCCCAGGCGGCGCTCGCGTGGAACGCGGGCGGCATGGGCGTCCACTGGACCGCCGCGACCCCCTGGCCCGCAGGGGAGGAGGTGTTCGACTTCGGCGACCCGGTCGGCTGGGCGAGGGACCTGGACACCGCGCGCCAAATCCTCGCCGTCACGCCCGCCGCGATCGGCCCGACCGAGGTCGGCAGCCGAGTCCTCGACGTCCTGCGCCGACGCTTCGACGGCACGGGACCGCACGACCGGCGACCACAGCCGATGCCCATGGCCGTCACCCCGACCGCATCGGGCCCCATGCCCCGCACGGCTCCCGGGACGATCTTCCCCACTCTCGCGACCGGCGGCGACCCCTCCTTCACCCTTCTGACCGGCACGCTCGCGACCGCCCTCCTCGTCACGGACGGCCGGGTCACCGGCGCCCGGCTGCGGAGCGTCGCCGACGGCGCAGAGTCCGAACTCCACGCCGACACCGTGGTGGTGTGCGCCGATGCCCTGCGCACTCCGCAACTGCTGTTCGCCTCGGGCATCCGGCCCCCCGCGCTCGGCCGCCGGCTCAACGAACACGCGTTCATCACCGCCCGCGTCCTGCTCGACCTCGACCGGTTCGGCATCGGCCTCGACGCCCTGCCGCTGCCACGCCCCGGCGAGTTCAGCACCGACTCGCTCTGGCTGCCGCACAACGGGTCGGCCCAGCCGTTCCACGGCCAGATCATGAACCGCACGTACGTCGACGGCGGCGGCCGCCGACTTGCCCACTCCGTCGGCCTGTCGCTGTACGCCCCCGTCGAGTCCCGCCCCGAGAACCGGCTGGTGTTCTCCGACACCGAGACCGACCTCGCCGGAATGCCCCGGATCACCGTCGAGTTCGGCTACTCCGACGCCGACCGCACACTGATCGACCGAGCCCTGGCCGAAGTCCGGTCGCTGGCCGAGGAGTTCGGCCCCTTCGACCCGGCGACCGAGAGCGCGCTGCTCCCGCCCGGCTCGTCCCTGCACCAGACCGGCACCGTCCGCTCCGGCACGGACGACGACGGCACCAGCGTGTGCGACCCGGACGGCAGGGTGTGGGGCTACGACAACCTGTACCTCGCCGGAAACGGTGTCATCCCCACCGCGATGGCCGCCAACGTCACCCTGACCGGCGCGGTGACCGCGATCCGCGCCGCCCGCGCGGTATCCGTACGCAACACAGCACTCGCCGCCCACTGACAGGAAGCCCCCACCGTGATCGACATCGCCAAGCAGTACCACGTGGCCCTGCCGGCCTGGATCGACGACGAACTGGCCGACGTGCCCGCGGTGATCCCCGGCCGTGACGACCGGATGCGTCTGGTCCACCGACTCGCCGACCGCAACTGGCGTGAGGGCAACGGCGGTCCGTTCGCGGCGCTCGTCGCCGAACAGGACACCGGCCGGATCGTCTCGGTCGGCGTGAACGTCGTCCTCGCCTCAGGTGTCTCCAGCGCCCACGCCGAGGTCGTCGCACTCGGCCTGGCCCAGACGGCGACCGGCGGCTGGGACCTCGGCGGCGAGGGGCTCCCCCTTCACGAGCTGGTCGTCAACTGGCGTCCCTGCATCCAGTGTTACGGCGCCACCATGTGGTCCGGCGTGCGCGGACTCGTCGTCGCCGGCGAGGGCCCGGAACTGGAGGAGATCACCACGTTCGACGAGGGCCCGCTCGGCGCGGACTGGGCCGAGCAGTTCGAGGCGCGCGGCATCGAGGTCGTGGGAGACGTGCTCCGGGACGAGGCTCTCGCTGTGTTCCGCGACTACCGCAAGGCCGTCGACGCGGCCGACGGCGTCGTCGTCTACAACGCCCGCGGAGGTGCCGAATGACGACGCCGCGTTTCGCGACCGACATCATCACCTTCTACCACCCGGACTTCTGGGGACTCGCCTCGGCGGACGCCGTACGCGAGCGGGCCCAGGCACACCCGGAGCTGTTCTGGGCACGGGTCATGGACGCCCTGGTCGACGCCGGTGTCACCGGCGTCGAGCTGACCTTCGCCCCCGGCGACATCGACTCCGCCCTGCGCGCCTTCGGCAGCGCCCCCGCGTTCCGCGGCGAGCTCGCGGCGCGGGGCCTGTCCGTCGTGAGCGCGTTCATCGCGGGCAGCGACGCCCCCGACTGGCGGCACGGCGACAACCTGCCCGCGATCGTCGCCGACGCCGAACGCCGGGCGGCCTTCCTCGCCGAGGCCGGCGGCGAACTCCTCGTCGCCGGGCTGCCGATGCGTACGACGTACGGGACCCAGCCGCCGTTCTTCGTCGACGCCTCCTACATGACCCGCATGGCCGACATCGCGCACGTGGTCGGCGAGGCCGTCGCCCGGCACGGCGTGAAGCTCGCCTTCCACACGGAGTCCCACAGCACGCTCTGGTACGAGCGGGACATCGACCTGTTCATGGCCCTGACCGACCCGCGCTACGTCTGGCTGTGCCCCGACTCCTGCCACATCGCTCTCGGCGGCGGCGACCCGGTGGCCGTCGCCCGCCGCCACGCCCCGCGGATCGCGCTGGCCCACTGGAAGGACGCGATACGCCCGATCGACGTCCACCTCACCATCGACGACACGATCTACGCCCAACAGCAGCCGTACATGACCGAACTCGGCAACGGCATCGTGGACTGGGCGGGCTGGGCCGCGGCGATGTCCCGTACACCGGGTGCCGGCACGGTGTTGATCGAGCTGGACGAGGCGGCCGATCCCGTGGCCGCGCTCCGGGCGGGAACGGCCGTGGCGAAGGCCGCTCGGAGCGCGAGCGCCTAGCATGGGTGGATGTCCCTGAACCTCTTCGCAGGCATTGCGGTCAGCGACTACACGGCGGCGCTGGCCTGGTACGAACGACTCTTCGGCACCGCACCGGCGTTCTTCCCGAACGACACGGAAGCCGTCTGGGAGCTGGCGGAACACCGGTACATCTGCATCGAGCACCTCCCCGCCCGTGCCGGCAACGCCCTCCACACCCTCTTCGTCGACGACCTCGACACCCGTGTCGCCGGCATCGCCGGCCGGGGTCTGGAACCCACGAGGCGCGAGACCTACTCCAACGGCGTCCGCAAGATCACCTACCACGACCCGGACGGCAACGAGATCGGGCTCGGGGGCGGTCCCGCGACGACGTAGTGCGCGGAGTCCCGCTCTGGGAAAATCAGCGGCATGGGGGAGTCGGAGTCGGACGGCACGACGGGATCGGACCCGGGGCAAGAACAGTCGAACAGACCTTTCCTGACCGCGGTCACGGCATTCGGGAGCGCTGTCGCCCTGGCTTTCACGAGTGTCTTCTTCGGGTGGCTGCCGAATCCGTGGGAGGGGGACGACGGGGCCGAGCCCGGACTGGAGGCTCTTTCCCTGTCGGTGGAGGACGAGGTGCGGGTTCCCGCCGTCCTGAAGGCCGGGGAACGGAAACTGCCGGGCCGGACCACCACCCTGGGTACTCCGATCCTGCTCACCCTGCGCAACAGGGGCGATCTGACCGCCGTGATCACTGACTTCCGGTTCACGGTCAAACGGGTTTTCCAGGCGTCCGATCCGTGCAGACCGGAACTCCCGCCCACAGGGGGTGGTGTCAGTGTCACGGGCAGCTTCGATGTGACCTTGCCCGATGAAGGCAGTGAGCTGCTTGTCCGGCCTTTCGAGGTCCTGCCCGGTAAGTCCGAGGCCGTTCGATTCGTACTCGGTGAGCATGAAAAGAATCCCCACTACGAAAAGGAGCAAGGGGCGACACGTGCCTATGTCGTGGAGGTCTCCTATCGCGAAGGGACGGATGAGTCCTTCCGTGACGCAGGGACCGTGGCGTTCTTGTCGCCACCCGAAGCGTCCGGGCTGTTGCTCCAGTTCGCACTGAAGTCTCCGAAGCTCCGGAAATCAGACCTTGATTGCACAGGGAAGGTTCAGCGGGATCTCGTGCGGGCCGTCGAGGAGTCGGATCGCCATGGGCGCGACGTGGATACCTACTTGAACTTCCTCAAGACCATCAAGTGACGTCCGGGCCGACCGGCGACCGGGTAAGAGCTCTACGTGAACCCCCAGCAGGCCCTGCCGGCCTTCTGGATCTTGTGTGTAGCGTCCAGCCTTGTGTCGAGCGGCGGTCGTGCAACTTCCGTTCTACGCGCGAAGATTCGGCGCCCGCACCGCCTCCCGCTCCCCCCACTCCTGGAGGTTCACCGCATGCTCGGCCTCGGCAAGTCCCCCCGCAGATTCACCACCGCCGTCACCGTGTTCGGCCTGCTCGCCACCGGCGCCGCAGTCCAGGCTTCCACCGCCGGCCCGGCGGCCGCCGCCACCACGCACCGCGTCCTGTTCGACAACGCGCACGCCGAGACGGCCGGCAACGCCGACTGGATCGTCTCCACCAGCCAGCCCGACCCGACCGGTGAGGACTCCTCGCCCTCCGACGAGACGGACTGGACGGGCGCGCTGTCCTCCTGGGGTGTGGCGCTTCAGCAGAGCGGCGACTACTCGCTGGACACCCTGCCGTCGGGCGCCGGCCTCACCTACGGCGGCTCCTCGGCGACCGATCTGTCGAACTTCGACACGCTGGTCCTGCCGGAGCCCAACACACTGTTCACGACCGCCGAGAAGACGGCGATCATGAACTTCGTGAAGAACGGCGGCGGCCTGTTCATGATCTCCGACCACACCGGCGCCGACCGCAACAACGACGGCGAGGACGCGGTCGAGATCCTCAACGACCTGATGACCGCCAACAGCGTCGACTCCACCGACCCGTTCGGCTTCTCCATCGACTCGCTCAGCATCAGCTCCGGCTACCCCGCGGCGATCAGTGACAGCACCAACCCGGTGCTGCACGGCTCGTTCGGCACCGTCACCAAGAGCCTGATCGCCAGCGGTACGACGGCCACCCTGAAGCCCGCGGACAACTCGGCCGTCAAGGGGCTTCTCTATCGCAGTGGTTACTCCGGCAACACCGGAGCCTTCTTCGCCACCAGCACCTTCGGCAGTGGAAAGGTCGCCTTCTGGGGCGACAGCTCCCCGATCGACGACGGCACCGGCCAGTCCGGCAACACGCTCTACGACGGCTGGAACGACACCGGCGCCACCAACGCGGCGCTCGCGCTGAACGCCACCGAGTGGCTGTCCTCGTGACACCGACCCGCTGAGCCCGCACAAGGGGGATGGCGGGTGCGGTCCCGGAAGCCGTTCCGGGGCCGCACCCGCCATCGACTCACTCAGGACACATCGCGCCGGACCTCATGTGCAGCCGTCACCAGGTTCTCCAGCGACGCACGTACCTCGGGCCAGTCGCGGGTCTTCAGACCGCAGTCGGGGTTCGCCCACAGCCGTTCGGCCGGCAGGGCCTCAAGTCCCTTGCGGAGCAGGGCCGCGGCCTCCGCCGCACTCGGCACCCGCGGCGAATGGATGTCGTACACCCCCGGGCCCGCCTCGCGCGGATAGCCGTGCGCGGCCAGCTCACCGGCCACCTGCATGTGCGAGCGGGCCGCCTCCAGACTGATGACATCGGCGTCGAGGTCGTCGATCGCCCCGACGATGTCACCGAACTCCGCGTAGCACATATGGGTGTGGATCTGCGTCTCGGACCGTACGCCCGCCGTGGTGAGCCGGAACGCCTCGGTGGCCCAGGCCAGATAGGCCGGCCGGTCGGCGGTCCGCAGTGGCAGGGTCTCGCGCAACGCCGGCTCGTCGACCTGGATGACCGAAGTGCCGGACGACTCAAGGTCGTTCACCTCGTCGCGCAGGGCGAGGGCGACCTGGCGAGCGGTTTCGCCGCGGGGCTGGTCGTCGCGGACGAACGACCAGGCGAGCATGGTGACCGGACCGGTGAGCATGCCCTTGACCGGGCGGTCGGTGAGGGACTGGGCGTACGCCGTCCAGCGCACCGTCATCGGTTCGGGGCGCGAGATGTCGCCGGCGAGGATCGGCGGCCGGACGTACCGGGTGCCGTAGGACTGGACCCAGCCGTGCCGGGTGGCGAGGTAGCCGGTGAGCTGTTCGGCGAAGTACTGGACCATGTCGTTGCGTTCGGGCTCGCCGTGCACGAGGACGTCGATGCCGGTCTTCTCCTGGAAGGAGATCACCTCGCGGATCTCCGCCTCGATGCGCTTGTCGTACGCCGCCGTGTCGATGCGTCCGGCCTTCAGGTCGGCGCGTGCCGTGCGCAGTTCGCCGGTCTGAGGGAAGGAGCCGATGGTTGTCGTGGGCAGCGGCGGGAGCTTCAGGTGGGCGCGCTGGGCCAGGGCACGCTCGGCGTACGGCTGTGGGCGGCGGGCGTCGGCATCGGTGACGGCGGCCGTCCGGGCGCGCACGGCGTCGTCGTGGGTGATGGGGGAGGCCGCTCGGGAGGCCAGGTCCGCGCGGTTCGCGGCGAGTTCGGCGGCGATGGTGTCGGTGCCGCGGGCCAGGCCGTGTGCCAGTGTGACGATCTCGGACGTCTTCTGCCGGGCGAAGGCGAGCCAGCGGGCGATCTGCGGGGCGATGTCGCGTTCGGCCGTGACGTCGAGCGGGACGTGGAGCAGGGAGCAGGAAGCGGCCACGTCGACCCGGTCGGCGAGGCCGAGCAGGGTGCCCAGCGTGGACAGTGACTTCTCCAGATCGTTGATCCAGATATTGCGCCCGTCGACCACCCCGGCCACCAGCCGCTTGCCCGGCAGTCCGCCCACGGCGGCGAGGTCGTCGAGGTTGGCGGCGGCCGGGCCCGTGAAGTCCAGGGCGAGCCCGTCGACAGGTGCCTTGGCCAGAACGGGCAGGGCCTGTCCGAGGCGGTCGAAGTACGAGGCCACGAGCAGCTTCGGCCGGTCGGTCGGAGTGCCGAGTTCACGGTAGGCGCGGGCGGCGGCGCCGAGTTCCGCCGGAGTGCGGTCCTGGACGAGCGCGGGCTCGTCCAGTTGCACCCACTCGGCGCCGGCGGCCCGCAGAACCGACAGGACGTCGGCGTACACGGGCAGCAGCCGGTCCAGCAGCGTCAGCGGGTCGAAGTCGGCGGCGACCCCGGGGGCGGGCTTGGCCAGCAGCAGATAGGTGACCGGGCCGACCAGGACAGGCCGGGCGGCCAGACCGAGCGCGAGGGCTTCCCGTACCTCGGCGACCTGCTTCGAGGCATCCGCGGCGAAGACGGTGTCCGGCCCCAACTCGGGGACGAGGTGGTGGTAGTTGGTGTCGAACCACTTCGTCATCTCCAGCGGCGCGGTGTCCCGGCCGCCGCGGGCCATGGCGAAATAGCCGTCCAGTGCGTCCGCCGCGACGGCGTCGCGGTGGCGGGTGGGGATGGCGCCGACCATGACGGTGGTGTCCAGGACGTGGTCGTAGTACGAGAAGGCGCCGGTCGGCACCTCGTGGAGGCCGGCGTCTGCCAGCTCTCGCCAGTTCGAACGGCGCAGTTCGGTGGCGGTCCGGTGGAGCGCGTCGGCGGTGACGCGGCCCTTCCAGTAGCCCTCGATCGCCTTCTTCAGTTCCCGGTTCGGGCCCTGGCGCGGGTAGCCGTACACGGTGGCGTGCGCTGCCGCGGCTGCGGACTCGGTGGTCACGGAACTCTCCTTCGCGAGCTGTTCTCGTAGCACGACCCCGGCGACGGGGGAGAACGCGAAGGGAAAACGGCACTCCGGGCGGCCGCACGAAAACCTGTGCCCGCCTTGAGTGTTCGCCGACCCGCCCACGAGGTCACCGGGATCTCCGGGTACGAGTCGGTCGTACCCGGGCAGTGGCAGGTCTTCGGACTCGCGGGCACACCTCGTGATGTACGAGGCACCTAATGGCCGTCGCTTCCCAGACCCGCTTGCCGGGTCCAGTGCGTGTGACGGCGGTCGTTCCCGCTCACCGCTGCGGGGCAGTCCCGGATTCCCACCGGGTTCCCTCTTACGACGCTCCTGCCTGGCGGACAGGGCGAACCAGCTGCGTGCTCAGCCTATACACGAGGACGGGGGCGCCGCCGGTGAGTTCATCGGCGGCGCCCCCCGTCGTCGGTTCAGGAGATGCGGTGCACGAGCTGGGTGGTCAGCTCGTAACGGGCCCCTACGACGGCCAGTTCACCGGCGGCCACCTTCGCGGCGAGGTCGGGCTCCGCGGCGATGCGGGAGCGGATGGCCCGGACGTTGGCGTCGATGGTCGCGTCGACGCGGGCGTCGCCGTCCTTGGTGCGGTCTATGTTCGGTCGTATCTGGTCGGCCAGGTACTGGATGTGGGCCGGCAGCTGCGCACCGGAGACGTCGGTCTCGACGGCGGCCTTCACGGCGCCGCAGGACTGGTGCCCCAGGACCAGCACCAGCGGTATGTCGAGTTCCAGCACTCCGTACGCGACACTGCCGAGCACGGCCTCGTCCAGCACCTCACCGCCGCTGCGCACCGTCATCAGATCGCCGAGGCCCTGGTCGAAGACGAGCTCCGGGGGCACCCGGGAGTCGATGCACCCGAGGACGAGGGCGAAGGGATGCTGCCCCGTCGCCAGGGCCTGACGGACGGCGGGTGATTCGTCGGGGTGCCGCTCGCGGTAGGTGCGCCAGCGCAGATTGCCCGCCGCCAGTTCCCGCAGCGCCTCGTCGGGAGTGCCGGGTCGAGGACGCGTGCCGGTGGGGGTCGCCGACGCGGGGGTCGCGCCGAGCGTGAGGCCGGCGCCGAGAGCCGCGGCACCGGTGAGCCCGGCGCGCAGGAGTGCGCGGCGCCCGGCTCTGTGGGGAGTGTCTTGAGAGTTCACGGCGACGAACGTATGACCGAGTCCGGCACCGGTCTGTCGCGTTGCCAAACCATGGTGAAGCGCGGGGAAAGCGTGACGTGATCTTGGGTGGATCTTGGTCTTTCCTGGTGCCGTCCTTGGTGCGGCGGCCTCGGCAACTGCCTTGCTGTGCACTGCATTTGAGACAACCTGGCTCGAGAGAAGGTTCAGACCTGATCCCTGGAGAGCCCTTTCCGCAGGCTGTGTGGGAGGCGTCGCGGACGCCGGAGCGTGTGAATGAGTCAGGGCGGGAATCGGCCTTGTTCGTCCCGTTGATAGTTCAACGTGGGCGCTGCGAGAATCCCCGTCCCGACCCCGTTGTGACAATTCGCATCACGCGAATTTCTGATTCACAAATCCCCCACGAAGTCCGCACAGAGCGTGGCTCTGGCCTGCCTCCGCGCAAAGCAGCGAAGAAGGTGCATTGTGTCACGGCACTCCATGCCGTTCGGCGCGCCGCCGCCGTACTCCGAAACTCCCCAAGAATCCACGGAGCGGCCGACGGTGGCGCACGATCCCGCCTACCGGACACTCCGCCGCGCCCACCGGCAGTTCGGAGTGCGGGCCACGGCCGTCGCCGTCGGCGGATTCCTGGTGTACGTCCTGCTGTCCGGCTTCGTCCCCGCACTGATGAACCGCACCCTCGGCGGCCACCTCACCCTGGGACTGGCTCTGGGGCTCGGGCAGTTCGTGCTGATGGGCGTCATCGTGTGGCGCTACCTCGTGCACCACCGCACCCACGTCACACCCGTCGTCCGAGGTCTGCGCAGGCTCGCCCACCACCAGGAGGCCGCAGGGCGAGCGCGAGTGAGCGCCGCTCCCCGAGAGGGGGACCGCCGCCGATGGTGACGACCGGTGCCGCTGTCGTGGACCGCTTCAGCCTGCAACTGACGCTCGTGCTCTTCCTGTCCGTGGTCGTGGTCACCCTCTTCACCGCGCTGCTGACCGCACCGCAGGGCGACGAGATCAGCGAGTTCTACCTCGGCAACCGCATGATGTCGCCGCTGCGCAACGGGCTGGCCATGTGCGGCGACTACCTGTCGGCCGCGACCCTGCTGGGCAGCACCGGGCTGGTCGCCCTGACCGGCTACGACGGGCTGCTGTATCTGTGCGGCACCGCCGTCGCCTGGATGATGGTCCTGCTGCTCATCGCCGAACCCCTGCGCAACGCCGGCAGGTTCACCCTGGGCGACACCCTGGCGTACCGCCTGCCCCGCATGCAGCGCCCGGTACGCCTTGCCCTGGCCGTCTGCACCCTCGTCATCGCCACCCTCTATCTGGTCGCCCAACTCGTCGGCAGTGTCGCGCTGTTGACCCAGTTCACCGGCGAGCCCAGCGCCACCACCCGCACCCTGTGCGTGGTGGTCATCGGCACCATCGTCATCGTGTACGCCGCCATCGGCGGCATGCCCGGCGCCACGTTCATCCAGGTCGTCAAGGCCGTGATGCTCATCTGCGGGGTCACCGTGACCGCCGTGATGGTGCTGCACCGCTTCGACTGGAACTTCGACGCCCTGCTGGCCGCCGCCGCGGACAACAGCGGTCAGGGCCAGCGGTTCCTCGAACCCGGGCTGCGCTACGGCGGCAGCACCACCAGCAAACTGGACTTCTTCAGCCTCCAGTTGGCCATCGTGCTCGGCCTCGCCGCGCTTCCGCACGTGATGATGCGGCTCCTCGCCCCGAAGCAGGTCAGCGTTCTGCGCTCCTCGGTGGTGTGGGCCATGGGCCTGGTCAGCCTCGTCTGTCTGGCCGCGGGCATCCTCGGCCTGGGCGCCACCGCCGTCGTGGGGCGCGACACCATCGCGCAGACCGACCGCAAGGGTGACGCCGCCGTACTGCTGCTGGCCCAGGACCTCGGCGGCGGCATCCTGACCGCCCTGCTGTCCTGTCTGGCCTTCGTCACCCTCCTCGCCGTCGCCGCGGGCCTCACCCTGGCCGCGGCCTCCTCCCTCGCCCACGACCTCTACGGCGAGGTGATCCGCAAGGGCCGGGCGAAGGAGACCGAGGAACTGGCCGTGGCCCGTCTCGCGGCGGCCGTCATCGGTGTCCTCGGCATGCTGCTCGCGCTGATCTCCTGGGGTGCGAACACGGCGACACTGGCATTCCTCGCCTTCGCGATCGCTGCCTCCGCCCTCTTGCCGACACTCGTCTACACCCTGTTCTGGCGGCGGTTCACGGCTCAGGGCGCCCTGCTCAGCCTCTGCGGCGGCCTGTTGAGCTCCGTCCTGCTCGTGGTCTTCTCGCCGGTGGTTTCCTCGACTCCCTCCTCGCTCTACCCGTCCGCCGATTTCGCCCTGTTTCCCCTGCAGAATCCCGGCATTGTCTCCATTCCGGCCGGATTCCTCCTCGGTTGGCTGGGCTCGGTGTTGAGCAGGCCGCAATCGCCCGAAAGTTATGAGGACTTCGAGGTCCGCACCCTCGTCGGAGCGGACCAGGAGTGAACTCGACCATGGCATGGGGAATTTGTGGAGTTTTTGTTCATCGTTGATCAGGGCTTGCGGCGACAACTCCCGTACAGTAACTAGGTGAATCATGAAATTGTTCAGCCGTGACACTTCGTTCCGCCGCACGGAGCACACCGTCATGCCCCAGCCCCCCACCATGTCAACGGCTGCCGGCACCGCGCTCCTCCCGGACCCGGCGCTGGCGCCCCTGACCGGCGAATGGGTCATCGACCCCGCCCACAGCAGGATCGGCTTCTCCGTACGGCACGCGATGGTGACCACGGTCCGCGGAGCCTTCCCGGAGTACCAGAGCCGCCTGTACTTCGACGGTCGCGATCCGTCCCGCTCACAGGCGGAGATCGTGCTGTCGACCGGCAGCGTCGACACCGGCGTGGAACAGCGCGACGCCCACCTCGTGGGCCGTGACTTCCTCGACGCCCGCAACTACCCGCGCATGCGCTTCGCGAGCACCGCCGTGGAGATGGTTGGCAACGATGTCTACCGCATGACCGGCGACCTCACCATCAAGGCCGCCAGCCGCCTTGTGGTCCTGGAGCTCACCTACATAGGCTATGTCACCGACCCCTTCGGCTACCAGCGGGCCGGTTTCGACGGCACCACCACCATCAACCGCTCCGAATGGGGCCTGAACTACAACTCCAAACTGGCCGAGGGCGGCGCCATGGTGAGCGAGAAGGTCCGCCTCCAGTTCGACATCGCGGCGATCCGCACCGCGCCCGTCGGCTGACCCGCCCCGGCTCAGCGGGCAGTGACGTTGTCGAACAGCCGTGGCCAGAAGGCGACTACCGCTGTTCCAGCCGGACGATCACGCTCTTCGACGTCGGCGTGTTGCTGATGTCCGCGACGCTGTCGAGCGGCACCAGCACATTGGTCTCCGGGTAGTACGCGGCGGCCGAACCCCGGGGAGTGGGGTAGGCGACGACACGGAAGGCGTCCGCGCGGCGCTCCGATCCGTCGGACCAGACGCTGACCAGATCGACGAGGCTGCCGTCCGGCAGATCGAGGTCGGCGAGGTCGGCGGAGTTCACGAGGACGACGCGGCGGCCGCCCTTGATGCCCCGGTAGCGGTCGTCCATCGCGTAGGGAACGGTGTTCCACTGGTCGTGCGAGCGCAGGGTCTGCAGGATCAGATGGCCCTTCGGGGCCCGGAGCATCGTGAAGTCGTTGACGCTGAAGACGGCCTTCCCGCCGGGCGTCCGGAAAACCCTGTCGTTGACCGGGTTGGGCAGCCGGAAGCCGCCGGGGCGCCGGACCCGCTCGTCGAAGTCCTCGAAGCCTTCGACGACTCGGGAGATGCGGTCGCGGACGAGGCCGTAGTCGGCCTCGAAGTCCTCCCAGGGGATCTCGGGTGCGGAGCCCAGGACCTTGCGGGCGAGGCGGCTGATGATGGCGACCTCGCTCAGCAGCCGCGCGGACGCGGGGGCGAGCCGGCCGCGGGTGGCGTGGACCTCGCTCATGGAGTCCTCGACCGTCATGAACTGCTCCCCGCCTGCCTGGACGTCCCGGTCGCTGCGGCCGAGCGTCGGCAGGATGAGCGCCGTGCGTCCGCACACCGTGTGGGAGCGGTTGAGCTTCGTCGAGATGTGCGCGGTCAGACGGCAGTTGCGCATGGCGCGCTCGGTGACGTCGCTGTCGGGCGTGGCCCGCACGAAGTTGCCCGCGACACCGAGGAAGACCTTGGCCCGTCCGTCGAGCATGGCCCGGATGGAGTCGACGGAGTCCAGACCGTGCGCCGTCGGCGCGGTGAAGCCGAACTCGTCGCCCAGCCGGTCCAGGAACGACTGGGGCATGCGCTCCCAGATGCCCATCGTGCGGTCGCCCTGCACGTTGCTGTGCCCGCGGACCGGACACACCCCCGCGCCCGGGCGGCCGATGTTGCCCCGCAGCAGAAGGAAGTTGACCACCTCCCTGATGGTGGGCACACCGTGCTTGTGCTGCGTCAGGCCCATGGCCCAGCAGACGATGACGCCACGGCTCTCCAGGACCCGTGCGTGCACCTGCTCGATCTCGTCCTGGCTCAGCCCCGTGGCCTCCAGGACCTCGTCCCACGACGTCGTGGCCCGCAGATGCTCGGCGAAGGCCTCGTAGCCGGTGGTGTGCGCGTCGATGAACTCCCGGTCCAGGACGGTGCCCGGCTCCTTGTCCTCGGCCTCGATCAGCATCAGGTTCAGCGCCTGGAAGAGGGCCAGGTCACCACCGGGCCGGATCTGCAGGAACTGGTCGGCGATGGCCGTGCCCCGGCCGACGATGCCGCGCGCCTTCTGGGGGTTCTTGAAGCGCATGAGCCCGGCCTCGGGCAGCGGATTGACGGCGACGACACTGCCACCGCGGCGCTTGGTCTCCTCCAGCGCGGACAGCATCCGCGGATGGTTGGTGCCGGGGTTCTGGCCTACGACGAAGACGAGGTCGGCGTTGTACAGGTCGTCGAGCGTGACGCTGCCCTTGCCGATGCCCAGGGTCTCGTTGAGCGCTGAGCCGCTGGACTCGTGGCACATGTTGGAGCAGTCCGGCAGGTTGTTGGTGCCGAAGGCCCGGGCGAACAGCTGGAGCAGGAACGCCGGCTCGTTCGCCAGCCGCCCGGAGGTGTAGAACAGCGCCTCGTCCGGGTGGTCCAGGGCGCGCAGCTCATGGGCGAGCAGCTCCAGCGCTTCGTCCCAGCCGATGGGCTCGTAGTGGGACGCGCCCTCGCGCAGCACCATCGGCTCGGTCAGCCGCCCCTGCTGGTTGAGCCAGTAGTCCGACCTACGGCTCAGCTCGTCGACGGAGTACCGCTGGAAGAACTCGGCGGTCACCCGCTGGGAGGTGGCCTCGTCACTGATGTGCTTGGCGCCGTTCTCGCAGTACTCGTTGAGGTGCCGCTTGCCCGGCGCGGGCTCCGGCCAGGCACAGCCCGGGCAGTCGATGCCCTTCGCCTGGTTGATGGTGAGCAGGGTGAGCGCGGTGCGCTTCGGCGAGGTCTGGCCCAGCGCGTACTGCAGGGCGTGCACGACCCCTGGAGCGCCCGCGGCCCAGGTCTTGGGAGCCGTCACCGACAGCTCGCTCTCGTCCGGTTCGCCGATGTCCCGCATCGAGCACCACGCCCTCTCCCAGCTGTTCGCCCCCTCACTCTTCGTCAGCGCATCGGTCCAGGTCAAAGCGGTAGTTGTTATCGCGTGATAGGCCGCACCGATCACACCGGCGCAGCCGTCGGCCCCGGATCCCCGCAAGCGGTGGATCATTGAGGGGTGCTGCTCCGTCAACTCGAGTACCTCGTCGCCCTCGCCCGGGTCCGCCACTTCGCCAAGGCGGCGCAGGCCTGCTACGTCTCCCAGCCGGCCCTGTCCGAGGGCATCCGGAAGCTGGAGGAGGAGCTCGGCATCCCCCTGGTCCAGCGGGGACGCCGGTTCGACGGGCTCACCCCGGAGGGCGAGCGGGTCGTCCTGTGGGCCCAGCGGATCCTCGCCGACCGGGACGCCATGGAGAACGAGATCCAGGCACTGCGGGCCGGCCTCAGCGGCCGTCTGCGCATCGGGACCGTGCCCACGGCCTCCACGGCGGTGGGGCTGCTGACCCAGCCGTTCTGCGCCGCCAACCCGCTGGCGACCGTCCAGGTCTTCGCCGACCTGCGGGCCGAGGACATCGTGAACCGGCTTCGCGCATACGAACTCGACGCCGCCGTGACCTACCAGAGCTCGGTCGCGGACCACGACCTCAAGTTCGTCCCGCTGTACCGGGAACGCCACGTTCTCTTGACCCAGCGGTCCGCCCCCGACACCGGCCCCGTGGACATCTCCTGGGAGGAGGCGGCCCAGTACCCCCTGTGCCTGCTGGACCCGATGATGCAGGGGCGTCAGATCCTCGACGCGGTGTTCGCGACCGTCGGCGTCTCCGTGACCCCGCGCGTGGAGACCGACTCGATCGCCTCCCTGTTCGCCCAGGTCAGGGCCGGACAATGGGCGAGCATCGTCCCGTACGCCTGGCTCCACGTCTTCGGCGTCCCCGCGGGCATGCACGCCGTCCCGCTGGTCCGACCCGTCCGATCCGAACAGATCGGCCTGGTGCTGCCGGCCCGCGAGCCCGTCTCCGTGATCGGACAGGCGCTGATGGATGTGGTGGAGCGGTCCGGGATCTCGGCGGCGCTGGAGCGGCTGCCCGAGTAGCCGGCGGGGCGGGCCGGCCACCGGCCGGGCTCAGAAGGTGAGCGCCACGCGCCCTGGCAGACCGCCCGCCGCCGGCAGGCGGTGCGCTTCGGAGGCCCGCCGGTCGGCAGGACCTGCGCGATCGGCGGGGTGAGCCGGTCTGCCTCGGTCGATTGGCGGAGGGCGGTCGCGTCGGGTGTCCCGCGCGTACCGCGGCACGAACGGGCTCCGGATCGCGATGCCGCGTTCCCCCCGGAATCCGTCGGGGGATCTCGATGCCGTGTCTCCCCGGAATCCGTCGGGAGATCGCGATGCCGCGTCCCCTCGGAACCAGTCGGCCCTGGCGAGCCGACCGGCCTGGATGCCGACCGCACCGGCCGTGCCCGCCGGGACGCGGACCTCCACGCCTGCCGGGACGACCAGGTGCTCCTCGTGGGCCCGGGCGTTCCGGAGTCGACCGCCCCTGTCATCGCGCGGTCGTCGACATCGAGACCGGTGCGACTTCCTGGCCGATCTCCGAGGGTGGGGCGGCCGACGGGCTTCCCTGTCCGATGGGCACGCACGTGCCGACCGGCAGGCGTGGGGGACGGCCGGGTCGTCGGTCAGTCGGCGGGGCGGGTCTCCCACGCCGCCTCGGGGTCCAGTGGCATGCCGGGCCGGTCCCGCTTGAACGCCTCTGCCTGCTCCTCGACTCTCGGCAGCGCATGGTCGGGGGCGCCGAATCCGCGGAACAGGGTCACGCAGTACTCACGGGCCAGGAAGGTCGCGTCCCACTGTCCGTCGGGCTTGACCCACTGGTAGGTGTGGTTGTGGAGGTTGAGGAACTGCAGGGTGGCCAGCCGCGGTGGCAGCGCGCGGAAGGTGCCCTGGCCGACGGCCTCCGCCAGCAGCCCCGAGATGAGTTCCTCGAACTCGGAGCGCTGGCCCAGCAGGGTCTTCAACTCGGCACCGCTGAGACTTCGGTAATCGTGCTCGTAGACCCAGATGTGGTCGAGCCTGCGGAAGATGATCGTCAGCAGCGACTCCGACAGCAGCCGCAGGCGTACCAGCGGGTCCACGTCGAGTTCGGCGATCTGCCGGGTGCGGGACAGCAGCGGTCCCATCACCCGCGCCTGGATCTCGACGAGAAGGTTCTCCTTGGAGCCGATGTAGTAGTACAGGGCGCCCTTGGCGAGCCCGACCGCCCGGCCCAGGTCGTTGATGGAGGTGGCCGCGTATCCCTGCTGGGCGAACAGTTCCGCCGCGACGTCGATGATCTTCTGGCGTCTGACCTCGAAGCCCGGTCCGTGGCCCGGCGGTCGTGGCATGTGTTCTCTCCCCGCTTGACGTGACGACGTATCGATCGAAACGGACTCCCGGGACCACGTCGGACGGCTTCGCGCACATCCGGGGGAAGTGGACCCGGGGCATCCCTCAGTTTGCTGGACCAAACGGTACGTTAAAAGACGGAGCTCAGGCAGGACATGGGCCGGCTCTCCACGCGATCATCGCGTGGAGAGCCGGTGGCTCGGGCACGCCGGGACCGCGACGAATACCGAGAGCCGCGAGACACTCACCCCGTGACGAGTGTTTCGAGTGAGGAGTGGCGCATGACCACGGTAGGTATTGCCACCGGTGCGGGTCGTGGGACGGGGGAGGCATGCGCGAGGCGCCTCGCCGCCATGGTGGACGTGCTGTTGCTCACGGACCGGAACGACGCGGCCGCGGCCGCGGTGGCGAAGGACCTGTCGGGCCACGGGAGGGCCGTCGTCGAGTCGTTCGCGGTGGATGTCACCGACCTGGACAGCCTCGCCGACCTGGCCGGCCGCGTCGGTGAGCTCGGCACGCTGCGCGCCGTGGCGCATGCCGAGAGCGTCGAGCCGGAGGACGCCGACTGGCGCGGGATCATCGAGGTCGACCTCATGGGACCCGTCCTGCTCACCGAGGCGCTCCGGCCACTGGCCACCGCCGGTACGGCCTTCGTGTTCTGTGCCTCGGTGTCCCCGCTGATCGCTCACATCGAGCCCGACCCGGTGGTCGCGGCCGTCCTGGACGACGCGGCGCAGGAGGGATTCCTCGACCAGCTCCGCGCGGCGATCGGCCCGGCGGTCGAGGACCCCGCGTGGGCCTATCCGTGGGCCACCTACGGAATGCAGCGCTTCGCCCGGGCCGAGGCGGTGCGGCTGGGGCCGGTGGGCGCACGCGCGTGCTCGGTGTCGCCCGGCGCGATCGACACCCCGCAGACCCGGCTGGAGGCGGCTCGGCACGAGGCGGTGCAGCAGCTCATCCGGCGCACACCGCTGGGCCGCACCGGTCGGTACGAGGAGGTCGCCGCCGTCGCCGCGTTCCTGCTGTCCGACGAGGCGAGCTTCGTGAACGGTGTCGACGTCGTCGTCGACGGCGGCCTGTGCGCCGCCGTGCAGGACGAGTGATACCGCACGCCGTCACACGCGGCCGTGCGGTGGGCTCATGACGCCATCGCCCTGAGGCTCTCGACATCGCTCAGCCGCTGCGCCACGGAGTGTGCAAGGGGGCGGACCTGGAGCGTGGTGACGCCGGCGTCCCGGAAGGCCTCCAGCCGTTCGGCGACGTAGGAGGCGGGGCCGATCAGAGAGGTCGCCCGCAGCAGTTCCGCGGGCACGGCGGCCGCGGCCTCGTCCTTGCGGCCGGACAGATACAGGTCCTGGATGGTGGCGGCCTCGGACTCGTACCCGTAGCGGCGGGCGAGGTCGTTGTAGAAGTTGTGGCCGCGGGCCCCCATTCCGCCGATGTACAGCGCCAGTTGGGGCCGGGCGAGATCGATCAGGTCTCTCACGTCCTCGCCGATGGCGAGGGGTGGTGAGGCCACCACGTCGAGCGCGCCGAGGGCCGGATCCCGCCGGGCCGTGCCGTCGGCCAGCGCCGGGCCCCACACCTCGGCCGCTCGCTCGGGGTGGAAGAACATCGGCATCCAGCCCTCGGCGATCTCGGCGGCCAGGGCCACGTTCTTCGGTCCGATGGCGGCGAGCACGATCGGGACGCGTTCGCGTACCGGCCGGTTGATGAGCTTGAGGGGTTTGCCCAGTCCCGTGCCCTGCTCAGGCGGAAGCGGTATCCGGTAGTGGCGGCCTGCGTGCACGACCTCTTCCCGGCGCCAGACGGACCGGCAGATCTCCACGATCTCGCGGGTACGCGCCAAGGGAGCGGTGTACGGCTGTCCGTGGAAACCCTCGATCACCTGTGGCCCGGAGGCGCCGATGCCCAGGGTGAACCGTCCGTCGGAGACGTGGTCGAGGCCGGCGGCCGTCATCGCCGTCAGGGTGGGCGTGCGGGTGTAGATCTGGAGGATTCCGGAGGCGATCTCGAGACGTTCGGTGCGCGCCGCGATGAAACCGAGCTGGCTGATCGCGTCGAAAGAGTAGGCCTCGGGGACGAAGACGATGTCCAGCCCGGCCTTCTCGTAGTCACGAAGACCGGCGACGGTCTCCTTGAAACCGCCGCTGTAGCTCAGGGGCATACCGATGCGCATCCCGATCCCACCCTCCCACGCCCGCGAATAAAGTGCACTCTATAGGCAGTTGGTTCCGGTAGGGCGCTCGTACCCCTTCACTTTTGACACACGGTGCCATTAATCTCCGGACATCCGAGAGGAACGGTCCACGCCGCGCTCGCAGCGCCACGGGATGCCCAGGGAGAGTCGCATGAACGAACTCCGCTCCGCCCCGACCGACGAAACCGCCGTCCTGGCCGAGACCGACCAGGACGAGGCACCGCCTTCACTGATCGAAGCCGAGGATCTCCTGGAGGAGATCTCCATCGACGGCATGTGCGGCGTCTACTAGGCGCCGCCCCATGACAACGACGGACCTCGACCGCGCCTGGGACCTGCATCCGCAGGTCTCGGTGCGGCCGGAACCCTTCGGCGCGCTGCTCTACCACTTCGGCACCCGCAGGCTGACGTTCCTCAAGGACCGCCGGCTGCTCGCGGTCGTGGAGCACCTCGCCCATACGCGCACGGCCCGGGACGCCTGTCTGGCCGCAGGCGTCGACGAAGCCGAACTCGCCCGCTACGGCCGGGCCCTGGGCGCGCTCGCCGAGTCTTCGATGCTCGTCGGAAGGACCTCATGACCGCCACGCCGCGGCTGGTCGACCTGTTCGAGCACGGGCTCGACGCGCCGATCTGCCTCACCTGGGAGCTGACCTACGCCTGCAATCTGGCCTGCGCCCACTGCCTGTCCAGCTCCGGCCGACGCGATCCCCGCGAACTGACCACCGAGGAGGCCAAGGCCGTCATCGACGAACTGGAGGCCATGCAGGTCTTCTACGTCAACATCGGCGGCGGCGAGCCCACCGTCCGCGCCGACTTCTGGGAACTCCTGGACTACGCCACGGCCCACCGCGTGGGAGTCAAGTTCTCCACCAACGGCGTCCGGATCACCCCCGAGGCTGCCCGACGCCTCGCCGGCAACGACTACGTCGACGTCCAGATCTCGCTCGACGGCGCCACCGCCGACGTCAACGACGCGGTACGCGGGACGGGTTCGTACGCCACAGCGCTCAGGGCCCTGGAGAACCTGGCCGCCGCCGGCATGAAGAACTTCAAGATCTCGGTGGTCTGCACCCGCCACAACATCCCCCAGCTCGACGACTTCAAGGCCCTCGCCGACCGCTTCGGCGCCCAACTGCGCCTGACCAGACTGCGCCCCTCCGGGCGCGGCGCCGACGTCTGGGACGAGCTGCACCCGACGGCCGGGCAGCAACGCGATTTGTACGACTGGCTGTTGGCCCGCGGGGACAACGTGCTGACCGGGGACTCCTTCTTCCACCTCTCCGCGTACGGTCAGGCTCTGCCCGGTCTCAACCTGTGCGGCGCGGGACGCGTCGTCTGCCTGATCGACCCGGTTGGCGACGTCTACGCCTGCCCGTTCGCCATCCACGAGGAGTTCCTCGCCGGCAACGTCCGTGAACCGGGCGGCTTTCGCGGAGTGTGGCGCGACTCCGAGCTGTTCCGGCGGCTGCGCACCCCCCAGCACGGCGGGGCCTGCGCCTCCTGCGCGTTCTACGACACCTGCAAGGGCGGCTGCATGGCCGCGAAGTTCTTCACCGGGCTGCCACTGGACGGCCCGGACCCCGAGTGCGTACAGGGGTACGGGGAGCAACTGCTGTCGCACCGTGACGGAACCCGGGTACCGAAGCCGTCCGGCGACCACTCCCGCCGGACGGTCGATCTCGTCCTCACCCGCCGTCCACCGGTCAGCGACTGCGACGAGAACCCGCTGGCCGGGCTGGTTCCGGCAGCCACCGGAAAGGACGCGGCACATGCCTAGGAACCCCTGGTTCGAGACGGTCGCCGAAGCGCAGCGCAGGGCGAAGAAGCAACTGCCGCGCTCCGTCTACGGCGCACTCGTCGCCGGCTCGGAGCGCGGCCGCACGATCGACGACAACATGGCCGCCTTCGCCGAACTGGGCTTCGCCCCACGCGTCGTGGGCCACCAGGCCGCACGCGACCTGTCCACGACCGTCCTGGGCGTGCCCACCCGGCTGCCCGTGCTCATCTCACCCACCGGCGTACAGGCCGTCGACCCCGACGGAGAGGTGGCCGTGGCCCGCGCCGCCGCGAGCCGGGGTGTGATCATGGGCCTCAGCTCGTTCGCGAGCAAGCCCGTGGAGGAGGTCGCCGCCGCCCGGCCCGACCTCTTCTTCCAGCTCTACTGGAGCGGCACCCGCGACACCATGGTGCAGCGCATGGACCGGGCCAGGGCCGCCGGTGCCAAGGCGCTCATCGTCACCCTCGACTGGTCCTTCTCCCACGGCCGCGACTGGGGCAGCCCCGCCATCCCGGACAAGCTCGACCTCAGGACCATGCTGCGGTTCGCCCCCGACGTACTGCCCCGTCCCGGGTGGCTGTGGCGGTACGCCAGGTCCGGCCGCGTCCCCGACCTCACCGTGCCGAACCTGACGGCTCCCGGCGGCGGCGCCCCGACCTTCTTCGGTGCCTACGGCGAGTGGATGCAGACCCCGCCGCCCACCTGGGAGGACGTCAAGTGGCTGCGTGAGGAGTGGGACGGCCCCTTCCTCCTCAAGGGCGTGACCCGGGTCGACGACGCCAAGCGGGCGGTCGACGCCGGGGTGACGGCCCTGTCCGTCTCCAACCACGGCGGAAACAACCTGGACACCACCCCGGCCACCATCCGGATCCTCCCCTCCGTCGCCGAAGCCGTCGGCGACCAGATCGAAGTCCTGCTGGACGGCGGGGTACGCCGCGGCGGCGACGTCGCGAAGGCACTCGCCCTCGGCGCCCGCGCCGTCCTGATCGGCCGCGCCTACCTCTGGGGTCTGGCGGCGAACGGACAGGCCGGTGTCGAGAACGTGCTGGACATCCTGCGCGGCGGGCTGGACTCGGCCGTGCTGGGCCTCGGACACTCCTCGGTCCACGAGTTGGGACCCGGGGACCTGGTCATGCCTCCCGGCTTCGCGCTGACTCTGGGCGGCGGGGAGCACCTCGCCACGGCCGGCTGAACATGGTCGTACGTCGAACCCTGGGTGACAGCGTCTGGCCGGCCGTACCGACCGGGGCGCTCGTGCTGGTCCCGGTCGGCTCCACCGAACAACACGGTCCGCACCTGCCGTTCGACACCGACACCACGGTCGCCCACGCCGTCGCACGGCGGACGGCCGACGTCCTTCCCGGTCAGCCTCTGGTGGCACCCCCGCTCGCCTACGGCGCGAGCGGCGAACACGCGGACTTCCCGGGGACCGTCTCGATGGGACACGAGGCACTGCGCGCGGTGCTGGTGGAGCTGACACGCTCCCTGTCCCTGTGGGCGGGCAGAGTCGTCTTCGTCAACGGACACGGCGGCAACACCGCCGCCCTCGACACGGCCCTGGGCCTGCTGCGCACGGAGGGCCACGACGTCGCCTGGACCGCTTGCGAGACATCCGGCGGCGACGCCCACGCCGGCCGTACGGAGACCTCCCTCATGCTGCACCTGGCGCCGGAGCGCGTACGTCCCGATGCCGCGGTCACCGGCGACACACGACCGCTGGCCGTCCTGCTGCCGGAGCTGATGGCCCACGGCGTGCGCGCGGTCTCACCCTCCGGTGTCCTCGGCGATCCCACCGGCGCGTCGGCCGAGGAGGGGCGCCGGGTACTGGACGCGACGGTGTCCGCCACGGTCCGGCGGATCACGGCCTGGGCCGTCGACGGCCGGGGCCGCCTCGCCACGGTGGAACGCCGATGACGCTTCCCGTCGGCTTCGTCGTCGAACTCGACCGGCACACCCGGGTGGTCGACGGCGGCCACGCCCTCCTCGGTGGCTTCCCCACCCGGCTGCTGAGGCTGACCCCGAGGGCCCGACGGCTCCTCGCCGGCAGAACGCTCCCCGTGCGCGACGCGGCGAGCGCGCTCCTGGCCGACCGGCTGCTCGACACCGGCATGGCCCATCCCGTCCCCGCCTCGCTCCCGGCGCCCTCCGACCCCCGCTGCACGGTCGTCGTACCGGTCCGCGACCGCCCGCGCCAACTGGACCGGCTGCTGCGGAGCATCGGCGCGGACACCCCCGTGATCGTGGTCGACGACGCCTCGCGACGCCCGGCCGCCGTGGCCGAGGTCGCCGCCGAACACGGCGCCCGGCTCGTCGCCCTGGCCGCCAACGTCGGACCGGCCGGCGCGCGCAACACCGGACTCCGCCTGGTCACCACCCCGTTCGTGGTCTTCGCCGACTCCGACATCGTGCTGACCCCCGACACCGTCCCGACCCTGCTCCGGCACTTCGCCGACCCCCGCGTCGCCATGGCAGTCCCCCGCATCACCGGGCTGCCCGCCGCCACGACCTGGATCGAACGGTACGAGAACGCCAGATCCTCACTCGACCTCGGCGCCCATCCGGCCCCGGTACGCCCCGGCACCCCCGTCTCCTGGGCGTCCTCGGCCTGCGTCGTGGCCCGGGTGGACGCGGTGACGGACGGCTTCGACGAGCGCATGCGGGTCGGCGAGGACGTCGACCTGTGCTGGCGGCTGGTCGCGGCGGGCCGCCGGGTGCGGTACGAGCCCGCCGTACAGGCCCACCACGAACATCGCGTGCGCCTGGGGGACTGGTTCCGGCGCAAGGCCGTCTACGGCAGCGGCGCGCATCCCCTCGCCCAGCGGCACCCCGAGAACATCGCACCCGCCGTGTTCGCCCCGTGGAGCATCGCGTTCGCCGGCGCCCTGCTCGTCCAACGGCGCTGGTCGGCCCCGGTCGCGGGAGCTGTCCTCGGCGTCGTCGGCGTACGCATCGCCCGCAAGCTCGACGGCACCCGGCACCCCTACCGCCTGGCCGCACGGCTCACCGCCAACGGCGCGCTGGGCACCCTGACCCAGACGTCCGCTCTGCTGACCCGCCACTGGTGGCCGCTGACGGTCGCCGGCTGTGCGGTCTCCCGCCGGGTGCGCCGCGCCACGACGGTCGCCGCGCTGGCCGACATCGCCCTCGAGTACCGTCGTGATCAAGCCACGCTCGACCCCCTCCGCTACGGCGTCGCCCGCCGCCTCGACGACCTCGCGTACGGCGCCGGTGTGTGGTTCTCCGCCCTCAAGGGCCGCTCCACCGCCGTGCTCCGCCCCCGCGTCACGCGCTGAGGCCGACCCAGTCCCGGTCAGCGGAAAGCACGCAGCGGGCGTCGGTCCCACCCCCCGACACTGAGGCCGTCCGGCCGCCGGCGACGTGCGGCCCGTGCGAGGGATCAGTCACCAGGAGGTGTGCGGAGTGACGCATGAAGTGGTCGGCCGTGTCGAGGAGTTGGGTGTTGAACTGGCCGGGCTCGCCGACGAGAACGAGTCACTCGGCAAGCTGAGCGACCGGACCGTCGAACTGCTCCGGTCCGCGGGGGTCATACGGCTGCTGCAACCCAAGGAGTTCGGTGGATTCGGCGCTCACCCCCGGGACTTCGCGGAAGCGGTGATGGCGGTCGCCCGGCACGACGGTGCCGCCGGCTGGGTGTGCGGTGTCGTCGGGGTCCACCCGTGGGAACTGGCCCAGATGGACCCGCGGCTCGCCCACGAGGTGTGGGACGACGACCCGGACACCTGGATCGCCTCGCCCTACATGCCCAACGGCGTCGCCGACCCGGTGGACGGCGGCTACGTCCTCAGTGGTCGCTGGCCGTTCTCCTCCGGCAGCGACCACTGCCGCTGGGACTTCCTCGGCGCGCTCCTCGGGGACGGCAAGGGGAAGCCCGCCGGGCCCATCACCGTGATGCACGTCGTGCTGCCCCGCTCCGACTACGAGATCATCGACGGCACCTGGGACGTCGTCGGACTGGCGGGCACCGGCAGCAAGGACGTCGTCGTCGACAAGGCGTTCATCCCCGAGTACCGCACGATCCGGCAGGAGGCGGTCCAGGAGGGGACGGCCGCCGAGTCGTTCGGACTCACCGACACCCTGTACAAACTGCCGTTCAGCTCGATGTTCCCGCTCGGTATCACCGCGGCCGTCATCGGCATGTGCGAGGGCGCTCTCGCCCTCCACCTGGCCCAGCAGAAGGACCGCGTCGCCGTGACCGGCGTCCAGGTGCGCGACGACCCGTACGTCCTCTACGCCGCCGGGGAGGCCGCGGCCGAGATCGCCGCCTCACGGGTCCAACTCATCGACGGCATCAGCCGGTTGTACGACCAGGTCGAGGCCGGCAAGTCGATCAGCGTCGAGGACCGTGCCAACGTACGGCGCAACCAGGTCCGTTGCGCCTGGCGGGCCGTCTCCGCGCTGGACGAGATCTTCGCGCGGTCCGGCGGCAACGCGATCCGCCGCAACAACCCCATGCAGCGGTACTGGCGGGACGCCCACGTCGGACTCCAGCACATGATCCATGTGCCGGGCACCGCCTACCACGCCAACGCCCTTGCGCAGATGGGACTTGAGCTGCCCGAGTCGATGCGCATCCTGATATGAGCCGTCGGTTCCGCGACGTACTGGGCAACTTCCCCACGAGTGTCGTCGCGATCACCACCACGGACAGCGAGGACCAGCCGCACGGCATGATCGTCGGCACTTTCACCTCCGTGTCGCTCGACCCGCCCCTGGTCTCCTTCCTGGCGGACCGCTCCTCCACGACCCTGCGGACGATCAAGGCCGCGGGCCGCTTCTGCGCCAACGCGCTCGCGGGCAACCAGGAGCGGCTCTCCCGACGGATGGCGGCAGGTCCGGCGCGGGAGCGGTTCGCGGACACGACCTGGCAGGCGTCACCCCTGGGCAATCCCGTCCCGGACGGCGTCGTCGCCTGGGTCGACTGCACGGTGGAGCAGGTCGTCGAGATCGGAGATCACCTGTTGGTCGTCGGGCGGGTCCATGACCTGCGCGTCGAGTCGCCGGGGCCCCCGCTGCTGTTCTTCCGGGGCGGATACGGCGACTACCTGTCGAGCGCGGGTCAGCTGCTCGACAGCCTCGTGGGCTGGCACGAGATCGGTCGGTAGACACCGGTCGGCAGAAATAGGGAGCCGCAAATGAAGAAGGACCTCTACATAAGACTGCAAAGAATATCGGCGTGGTGCGGCGTCATCCTCTTCGTGGGATTCCTCGCCGCGTTCGCCGTGGGCCACCTCACTCCGCCGATGAGCCCGACGGAAAGCCCCGAGGACGTCGTCGCCTTCCTCAAGGACCACCGCACGGGCATCCTCACCTGTGTCGCCCTGATGGTGCTGCTCGTCCCGTTCGAGTACCCGTACGTCATCGTGACGAGCATGCAACTGCGCCGGGTCGAGGGCGGCTGGGGGCTGCTGTCCATGACCCAGCTCACCACGGGCGTGGTGGCCCCGATCGGGTTCTTCTTCCCGCTCGCGATCCTCGCCGCCGCGGCCTACCGACCGGAGGCCCATTCCGTCGACGTCCTCACTGCGATGGTCGACATCTTCTGGCTGATGTTCGTGGGCAACGCCTGTATTTTCGTCCTCCAGGTCTGGTCGATCGGATACGCCGCGTTCATCGACCACACCCGTCCGAAGCCGCTCTTCCCGCGCTGGTACGGCTGGCTCAGCATCGTGCTGGGAGTGACGCTCATCCCGGGCGCCTTCGTCTTCCTCAACCAGGACGGGCCGCTCGCCTGGAACGGACTCCTCGCGAACATCATCCCCTCGGCCGCGTACGCGGTGTGGAAGATCGCCACCCCCTACGTGCTGCTGAAGGCGATCACGAACGAGGAGAAGGAACTCGCCGACAAGCCGGCGAACGAACCGGTCACCGTGTAGGGCAGCCGCAACAGCAGTGGCCCCGGGACAGTCGTCGCGGGGCCACAGGCGTGTGTTGTGCGGAGTTCTACACGGAGAGCGCGAAGCCGCCCGTCACACGCAGGGTCTCGCCGGTGACGAAGGACGCCTTCGACGAGACCAGGTAGAGCAGCGCCTCGACGATGTCCTGCTCCCGGCCCTCCTGCCGGAGGATCTGCTCGCCGAGCACGCGCTCCGCCTCGGCCGGGGACAGCTGGGCCCGCACGGTGTCGGTGAGGATCAGGCCCGGCGCGATCGCGTTGACGCGGATGCCGGAGGCGGCGAACTCGCGCGCGAAGGACACCGTCAGGCCGCGCACGGCGAGCTTGGAGACGCCGTAGATGCTGCGGTTCGCGTACGCCGCCGACGAGGAGATGTTGACGATCGAGGCGCCCGGCCGGTTCCGCATGGCCTCGTGGGCCGCGAGCGAGCAGATGACGGTGCCCATGACGTTGACGTCGAGCACCCGCCGCACCTTGGCGAGGCCGAGCTCGGTGAACGGCTTGTTGTAGGCGGCGTGCAGGCCCGCGTTGTTGACCAGGATGTCGAGCCCGCCGTGGCGTTCGACGACCCCGCTGACGACCGCGCCCACCTCGTCCTCGTCGGCCACGTCACAGGCGACTCCGGTCGCGCGCAGGCCCTTCGTGGTGAGTTCCGCCGCCGCCTCGGCCGCCGCCGCGCCGTCGATGTCGGCGAGCACGACATGGGCGCCCAAGGCCGACAGCGCCTCGCCGAAGGCCTTGCCGAAGCCGCGGCCGCCGCCGGTGATCAGCGCGACTCTGCCGTGATGTTCCATCAGCACATCCTCACTTGGGACTCACTTCGGGCCGAACCGCTGGCCGGCGTCGAGACGCAGGCACTGGCCGTTCAGCATCGGGTTGTCGACCACGGCGAGGGCGAGCTTCGCGTACTCCTCGGGGCGGCCCAGCCGCCTGGGGAACGCGGCGTCCTTCACCAGCGCGGCCCGTGTCTCGGCGGGGATCCTCTCGGTGGCGCCCGTCTCGAACAGGCTGGGCGCGAGGGCGACGACACGGATGCCGAGCGAGCCGAGGTCGCGGGCCATGGTGAGGCTCATGCCGGCGATGGCGGCCTTGGCGGCCGAGTAGGCGACCTGGCCGATCTGCCCCTCGAAGGCGGCGATCGACGAGGTGTTGACGATGACGCCCCGTTCGCCATCGGGTTCCTCGGGCTCGTTGCGGCTCATGTGCGCGGCGGCGAGGCGGCTGATGTTGAAGGTGGCGACGGTGTTCAGATCGAGGACGCGGCGGAAGGTCTCCAGGTCGTGCGGGCCGTCCTTGCCGAGTGTGCGGCGTACGCTGCCGCCGCCCGCGGTGGTGACCGACACATGCAGACCGCCGAGGGTGTCGACGGCGGCGTCCAGCGCGCTCTCGGTCGCCTCGAAGTCGGTCACGTCGACGGGGTGGAAGCTCGCGCCGAACGCGGCGGCGACCTCGGCTCCGGCCGAGGCCGGACGGTCCAGTACGGCGACGTCGGCGCCGCGGGCCGCGAGCAGCTCGGCGGTCGCCCGGCCCATACCGGAGGCGCCGCCGAACACCACGGCCTTCTTGCCCTTGATCTCCATCGGGAACCTTTCGGATCGTTCGCTCAGGCGGACCTGGGGGACCGGGCGGACTTTGCGGACCCGGGCGACGGCCGCAGCAGGGTGCAGAGCCGGTCGCGGTGCACGGCGGCGTCGCCGTACAGCACGCTGTCCGTCCGGGCCCGGCGCAGGTACAGGTGGAGGTCGTGCTCCCAGGTGAAGCCGGTGCCGCCGTGCAACTGCAGTGCCCGGCCGGCGACTTCGCCTGCCCCGGCGGCGACGTACGAGGCGGCCGCGCAGGCCGCGCGGGCGGCGTCGTCCGCACCCGCGTCGGCGGCCATCGCCGCGTAGGAGGTGGCGGCGCGGGCGCCGTGCACCAGCAGCGCCATGTCGGCGCACGCGTGTTTGACGGCCTGGAACGTTCCGATCGGCCGCCCGAACTGCACCCGGGACCTGGTGTGTTCGACAGTGAGCTCCAGCATGCGGTCCATCACCCCGAGCGCGTCCGCGCAGCGGAGCGCGGACGCCTCGTCGAGCAGCCGCTGGATCTCGGCGGGCCCGGCGTCGAGGCGGCGCTCGTGCGCGACGCGTACGCCCTCGAAGCGGACCTCGTGGAACGAGCGGGTCAGATCCAGGACTTGCTGTCGACGGACGGTGACGCCCGGTGCGTCCCGGTCGACGAGGAACGATGTGGGGACCCCGTCGTCCTGGCGCGCGGTGACGAGCAGCCAGCGGGCGCCGCCCGCATCCTGCACCGCCGTCTTGACCCCGTCGAGGACGATCGCGTCCCCGTCGGTCCGGGCGGTGGCGTGGATGCCGTCGAGGGACCACGGGGCGTGCGGCTCGGCGAAGGCCCAGGTGGCCCAGGCGCCTCCCGTCGCGAGCGCGGGCAGTACCTCGGCCCGCAGTTCGGGAGATCCCGTGGCGGCGAGTGCGCGACCGACGATCGTGGTGGGTGCGAAGGGGCCCCGCCCGAGCGCGCGCCCGATCTCCTCGGCGACGAGCACGAGTTCCACCAGGCCCTGGCCGGCACCGCCGTACTCCTCGGGCAGCCCCAGAGCGGGCCAGCCGAGGTCGGCCGTCAGCCGCCACACCTCCGGATCGACGTCCTCGTCGCGGTCCGCCCATGCCCGTACGCGCTCCGTCGGGGCCCGGTCCGACAGCAGATCGCGCGAGGCCTCGCGCAACATGCCCTGCTCCTCGCTGAGCTCGAAGTTCACCCCAACAAGGTATCCTCTATTATTGATCTGGTCGAGATGACGGCACGATCTGACGGGTTGTCTGTCGAAGGTCCATCTATTTAAGTACTCTGAATTACATGGTTGATGCCGTTCTTCTCTCCGCGTGCCGCACCGCGATCGGAACCGCCCGCCGGGGAACCCTGCGGGACACCGACGCCTTCGAACTCGCCACGGTCGTCGTCCGCGAGGCCGCGCGGCGCAGCGGACTGCCACCCGAGTCGATCGACGACCTGATCCTCGGTGAGTCCCTCGCCGGAGGCGGGGACATCGCCCGGTACGCGGCTCTCCAGGCGGGACTCACCCACGTCCCCGGTCTGGCCCACAACCGGCACTGCGCCTCCGGCCTCGCGAGCGTGGCGACCGCCGCGGCCGGTGTGCGGGCCGGGATGGACCGGGCGGTCATCGCGGGCGGGACCCAGTCGTCCTCCACCGCCCCGGTGGCCCGGCGTCGGATCCCCGGTACCGACGACTGGCAGGACCCCTGGATGTCGCCGTCCCATGTCTCGACGCCCGAGGCACCCAACAACGACATGGCGATGCTGGTCGGTTGGAACACGGCGCTGCGGGCCGGCCTCACCCGTGAGGAGATGGACGCCTGGGCGCTGCGGTCGCACGAGCGGGCCGTACGGTCCATCGACGAGGGACGGTTCACCGACGAGATCGTGCCCGTCAAGGTCACCGACCGGGACGGGACGGCGTCGGTGTTCGCCACCGACGAGCATCCCCGCCGCGACACCAGCCTGGAGAAGCTGGCCGCACTCAAGCCGCTGCACCCCGAGATCGAGGGGTTCTCCATCACCGCCGGCAACTCCAGCGGCGTCAACGACGGCGCGGCCGCGGTCCTCGTCGCCGGCTCGGACCTGGCCGCCGCGCACGGACTCACCCCCATCGCGACCATCCGGTCCTGGGCGAGCGTGGGAGTCGACCCCGTCGAGACAGGGCTCGCGCCGATCGCCGCGATCCGCAGAGCACTTGACCGCGCCGGGCTCGGCATCGGCGACGTCGACCTGTTCGAGGTCAACGAGGCCTTCGCCGCGGTGGCCGTCGCCACCACCCGAGAGCTGGGCCTCGACCCGGAGCGGGTCAACCCGTTCGGCAGCGGGTGCAGCCTCGGCCACCCGATCGCGACGACCGGCACACGCATGGTCGTGACGCTCGCGCACGAGCTGCGCCGCAGGGGCGGCGGAATCGCTGTCGCGGCCATGTGCGCGGGCGGCGGCATGGGTTCGGCCCTGGTCCTGACGGTGTGAGCGACGGTGATCGAGGCCGGAGCCGAAGGGCTGGGGTGCCGCTGGACGGACGGCGTGCTGTGGCTGACGTTCGCCCGGCCGCGGTCGCGCAACGCGCTCACCATCGCCATGCGCCGCGGGCTGATCGAGGCGGTGCGGGCGGCCGACGCCGACGCCGAGACCCGGCTGGTCGTCCTCACCGGCGCCGATCCCGCGTTCTCCGCCGGGATCGACCTCAAGGAGGCGCTGCGCTCCCCTCGTGGGGCACGCACGGACCCCGCCGAGGTGGTGCGAGCGTCCCGCACACCGGTGCTCGGGGTGATCAACGGCCCTTGCTTCACGGGGGCGTTGGAGCTGGCGCTGTCGTGCTCGTTCCTCATCGCCTCCGACCGGGCCCGGTTCGCCGACACCCACGCCGCCATCGGCCTGACGGCGGGCTGGGGAATGAGCGCCCTGCTGCCGCGAGCGGTCGGTACCCGGCTCGCACGCCGGATGATGCTGACGGGCGAGCCGATCGACGCCGAACAGGCCCTGGCGGCAGGCCTGGTGACGGAAGTCGTACCGCACGACTGCCTGCTCGACCGAGCGCGCGAGATCGCCGACCTGATCCGGGCCGCCCACCCCGGCGCCGCCGCGGAGACGCTCGAACTCCTCACGGCCGGTGAGGACACCAGCCTCGCCCACGCCCTCGCGCTGGAGGCACAGGCGAAGCTGCGGCGGCGCCTCGACGTGAACGATGTGGCGCGACGGTTCGCGGCCCGCCTGGACACCCCGTGACCTCAGGCCGCCGTGGCCTCCCCGAGGTAGCGGCGCAGCAGTTCCGGCCCGGCCAGGTCGGCATCGCCCGCCCACGCGATCCGGCCGCGCTGGAGAACCAGACACTGGTCGGCGAAGTCGAGCGCCCGGCTCGCGAACTGCTCGATCATGACGACGGCGACACCCGCGGACCGGGCCCGCCGCAGGCTCTCGAACACCACGTCGACCATCTTCGGCGCGAGGCCCAGCGACAGCTCGTCGGCGATCACCAGGCGCGGGTCGACCATCAGGGCCCGGGCGAGGGACAGCATCTGCTGCTCGCCGCCCGACAGCGTCCCCGCGGCCTGGCGCTGCCGTTCCCGCAGCACGGGAAAGATCTCGAAGGCCCGGTCGAGGGCCGGGGCCCTGCCACGCCGGTCGCAGGCGGTGGCCATCCGGAGGTTCTCCACGACGGTCAGCGTGGGGAACACGCCACGGCCCTCGGGGAGATGGACGAGCCCCGCCCGGCGGATCGCGTCGGGCGTCCGCCCGGTGAGATCCCGCCCGTCGAGCCCGAACGTTCCGGCGACGGCCGGCACCAACCCCGAGAGCGCCCTGGCCAGCGTGCTCTTGCCGGCCCCGTTGGCTCCCAGCACGGCGAGCGCGCTGTTCCTCGGGACATCGAAGGTCACGTCCCGCAGCGCCAGGGCCGTGCCGTAGCGGACGGTCAAGTCGCGCACGGAGAGCAGGGGAGACGCGGTCTCGGTCATGCGGATGCCCTTTCCTCGCCGTGCCCAGCGCCCAGATAGGCGGCGCGTACGGCCGGGTCCTGCCGCACCTCCGCGGGAGACCCCTCGCTGATCTTGACGCCGAAGTCGAGGACATGGACCACGTCGCTCATCCCCAGCACCATTTCGACGTCATGCTCGACCAGGAGCAGCGACACCCCGTGGTCGGCCACGACCCGGGCGAGCGTGGCCGCCAACTCGTCGGTCTCGCGCGCGTCCAGCCCCGACGACGGCTCGTCCAGGAGCAGGACACCCGGATCGACGGCGAGTGCACGGGCGATCTCCAGCAGCCGGCTCGTGCCCAACGGCAGCCCGGAGACCGGCCGGTGCGCCTCCCCGGTCAGCCGCAGGGCGGCGAGGAGTACGTCGGCACGCCGCTCCTCGTCCACGGGCGCCCGCCGGAAGCCGCCCCCGGTGACGAGGTCCGTCCAGATCCGGTGCCGGGTGTGCCGCAGCCGGTACGCCAGCACCACGTGTTCGCGGACCGTCAGCCCCGGGAACAGCTCCGGATGCTGGAAGGTACGCGCGAGTCCTCGCCGGGCCCGTGCCTGCGCACTGGTCCGGGTGACGTCCTCGCCGTTCATGAGAACCGATCCGGCCCTTGGCGTGAGCAGCCCGGACAGTACGGCGAACAGCGTGCTCTTGCCCGCCCCGTTGGGGCCCACCAACCCGACGACCGAGGCCGGCGGCACCGCCAGGTCGACCTCGCTCAGGGCGATGAGGCCGCCGAAGCGGACGGTGACGCCGCTGGCCTCGATGCGTGGTGTCGTCGTACCGGAGATGCCGCTCATACGAGTTCTCCCTGAGGCGTCGAAGGCTCCTCGGCGGGAGCTCGCCGGGCCTCCCGTCGGCGGCCGAGCTCACGCACCTGCCGGGCGTGCATCGCGATGATGCCCTCGGGGTTGCGGGCCAGCATGACCGCGCCGAATCCGAACATGATCACCGGGATCTCGGCCCAGCGCGTCGGCAGATACGTCTGGAACACGCTCGGCAGCACGGCGAACGCCACACCGGCGACGAGCGCGCCGACGACCGGCCGTGCCCCCACGGTGACCAGGACCGCCAGCCAGACCAGCCCGGTGAACGGGTTGAACGAGTCGGGCAGCGCCGACTGGTAGGCGAGGGCGAGGAGCCCGCCGCCGATCGCGGCGACGAAGGTGGCCACGGCGGAGACGAGTACCTTGACCGGCACGATGCCCAGGCCCAGTGTGCGCGAGCCGGTCTCGCTCCAGCGGACCGCCGTCACGGCGAGGCCCGCCGTCGAGCGTCGCAGGTTGACGACGAACAGCCCGAGCACGGCGAACACCGCGAGTGCCAGCAGGGCGAAGGTGCGGTTGTCCAGGGCCCATTCGGGGCGCGGCATGTAGATGCCCTGCCCCGAGTTGTAGAACCGGTCCCGCATGAAGACCAGGTTCTGGGCGAGCAGCCCGAAGGTCAGGGTCACCAGGGCGACGTACAGGTTGCCCAGACGGATCGTCAGCACACCGAGCACCACACCGATCGGGACCACGCACACCGCGCTCCCCAGGACTGCCACGACTGGCGGCCAGCCGTAGTTCGTGGTGAGGTCGGCGGCGAGCAGGGCGCCGAGTCCCGCGAACGTGATCTGGCAGAGCCAGATCATGCCGCCCTCGCCGGTGACAAGGGTGCAGGACAGCAGCGCGACGGCCATGGCGATACCCGTCGCCGTCAGTCCCGTCCAGAAGTCGTCGAGTACCAGGGGCAGACAGGCGACGACGGCGAGTGTCAGCAGTGGAGCGAGGTAGCCCGACGGCGCGGCGGCGGTCGGGGCGCCGGCGTGCTCCGTACGGACGGCGCGGTCCAGGACTCCGCCCGACGCGGTGTCGCCCGCCCGTCCGCGCACCGCGTGGGCGAGCAGGAAGACGAGCATGAACAGGAACGGGACGCTGGGCACGATCTGTGCGGCCAGGGCACTCTCCGGATCGAGACAGCGCTGGACCACACTGGTGACGACGCCCATGGCGAGGGCCACCGAGACGGCCGTCGGCAGACTGCGCAACCGTGCCGCCACCACGGCCGCGAAGGCGGCCGCCATCAGGAAGGTCATACCGTCCACCGACAACCCGGCGGTCGGCGCGACGAGGACTCCGGCCAGCCCTGCCAGCAGCGCACTGAACGCCCACACCCCGACCGACACCCGCGCGGGGCTGACCCCCGACATCGCGGTGAGGGCCTCGGAGTCGACCAGCGCACGCACCTTGAGGCCGGTGTCGGTGCAGCGCAACAGCAGGGTGCCGACGGCCAGGACCACGGCGAGACCCGCGTACGTGATCAGCTGGTTCATGTCGACCACCGCACCGAACGGCCGGTACACCGCGACGGGTTGGGGCGCGAGGCCGGGCGCGGTGACGTTCACCAGCCGGCCGAACACGAGATTGACCAGGGGCGGCAGCGCGACCGACAGACCGATCGTGGCGACGATCTTCACCAGCGGTGAGCGCAGTCGCAGATGCCGGAAGAGCACCGCGTACAGCAGCACGCCCAGCGCCGGACCGAACAGTCCGATGGCGACCACCGCGGCGAGCGGCAGCGGCCAGCCCTGCTCGACGTACAGGAAGTAGTAGAAGCGGGCCACGGCGAACGCCATGGCGCCGAACGCGAAGTTGAAGACGCCGGACGACACATGGGTGACGACCAGCGACGCCGCGGCGATGGCGTAGATGGCCCCCAGAGCGAGGCCGGCGACAACGTAGGAGAGCAACGACGGCCTCCTGGAAGGTCGTGCTCGGGAGAGCAGCAGGTACGGATTAAAGTGCGCTCATTGAGAGTCCGCGTCAACCCTCAGGGGGCATTTCGCCGCAGGATCCGGTGACAAAGGATACTTAATATGCTCCACTGTGCCTCGCGTACCACCTGTCGGGACCGTCGCTGACGACGGGCCGAGGACGGAGGAGAGTGCACATGAGAAGAGTCGGTGCCATCGCCACCTGGACCAGCGCCGCCGCCCTGCTGCTCGCCGCCTGCGGCAGCGGCGGATCCGCCGGCGCGGACGACACGAGCGGGCCGGTGAAGGTCGGTGTGCTGACCTCGCTGAGCGGCGCGGCCGCCGCGCACTACGCCGACACGGAGAGCGGAGTGAAGGCCCGGTTCGCGGCCTATAAGGCGGCGGGTGGGAAGTGCGCCTCGCGCGGCTTCGACGTGGTCATGGGCGACGACCAGTCCACACCGCAGGGGGCGCTCACGGCGGCCCAGCGGCTGGTGCAGCAGAAACACGTGTACGCCGTGCTGCCGGTGAGCACGTACTTCTACGGCGCAGGGCAGTACGCGGGCGCACAGGCGGGCGGCACCCCGTTCCTCGGCGGCGCCTTCGACGGCGGCGAGCAGTGGTTCGACCCGAAGTACGACAACCTCTTCCCGGCGATGTCCGGCACCGACTACAACCGCGCCGCGACCACGCTCGGCACCTACTGGAAGAAGCTCGGCGGGACCAAGGTCGCGGTCGTCGCCTACAACACCCCGAGCTCCGCCAAGGCCGCCGAGGGTGCCGCGCTGTCGGCCGAACACGCGGGACTGGGGCGCGGCTACGTCAACGAACGCATCCCGTTCGGGAGCAGTGACGTCGGCGCGATCGTCCTGGGGATCAAGAAGTCGGGCGCCGACGTGCTGTACGCCCCGGTGATCCCGGAGACCGGCTTCGCGCTCGCCACCGGCCTGCGCCGGGCCGGGGTCGAGATGAAGTCGATCCTGCTGGCCACCGGTTACGGGGCCGACCTGCTCAAGTCGCCGCCGACGCTGAAGGTCGCGCAGGGGGTGGGTTTCATGACGTCGTACGCGCCGGTGGAGACGGACACGAAGGCGACCCAGGCGTGGTCCGCGGCACTGAAGAAGTACGCCGCTTCCGCCTCCGGCATTCCCTCCTTCTCCCAGGCGGTCGGCTGGATCAGCGCGGACCTGCTGCTGCACGGGCTGGAGAAGGCCGGCTGCACCGCGAGCCAGGAGGAGCTGATGACCGCGCTGCGCGCCGACCGGAGCTGGACGGCGGGGGGCCTGTTCCCGAAGCCCGCCGACTTCGAGAACAAGGGGTCCTATTCGGTCGGCGGCCCGGGCGACTGCACCTTCGTCTCCGTCCTCGAGGGCGAGAGGTTCGTGCCCGATCCGGCAGGGGCGCCGGCCTGCGGTGAGCAGATATCCGGCGTGAAGGTCACCGTCAACTGACGGCCGGGCGGCATGCGCCTCAGCGTGCCGCCCAGCTGACCGTCTTGGTCTGGAGATACTCCTCCAGCCCGAACTCGCCCCACTCCCGGCCCAGTCCGCTCTGCTTGTACCCACCGAACGCGGCCCGCGGATTCACCCCGGCGCTGCCGCCGTTGATCGCGACGCCCCCGGCCCGGATACGGGACGCCATCTCGTACGCGGCCACGGTGTCGGCGCTCCAGACGGCACCGGCGAGACCGTACGGGCTGTCGTTCGCGATCCGGACCGCCTCCTCGTCCGTGCGGAACGGGATGACGACGCCGACCGGTCCGAAGAACTCCGTACGCGCGATGGCCATGTCGTTGTCGACGTCGGCGAAGAGCGTGGGCTCCACGAAGTAGCCCCGGTCGAGCCCGGCCGGGCGCCTGCCCCCGGTGACGAGACGTGCGCCCTCCTTCTCGCCGACCCGGATCAGCCGCTCGACCTTGTCCCGCTGTGCCTCGCTGATCAGCGGGCCCATGGTGGTGGCCGGGTCGGCCGGATCACCGACCCTCACCTTGGCGAGGGCCGCGCTCAGCCGGTCGACGAGTTCGTCGTGGACGGACTCGTGCACGAGTGTGCGGGTGAGCAGGGAGCAGCCCTGTCCGGCGTGCGTCGTGATGCCCGTGAGCGCCGAGCGGACGGCGCCGTCGAGGTCGCCGTCGGCGCGGACGATGTTGGCGGACTTGCCGCCGAGTTCGAGGACGACCTTCTTCAGGGAGGCGGCGGCCTGGGCGTAGACCGTACGTCCGACCGTGTCCGAGCCGGTGAAGCTGACGAGGTCGACCATGGGGTGGGTGGTGAGTTCGCGGCCGGCCTCGATGTCACCGGTCACGATGTTGAGCACGCCCGGCGGTAGTCCGGCGGCGTCGGCGAAGTCGCCGATCAGGAGCGACTCCAGAGGGGTGGTCGGCGCCGGTTTCAGTATGGCGGAACAGCCTGCCGCGAGGGCCGGGATCACCTTCATCATGCTGAGGAAGAACGGGAAGTTGTAGGCGGAGATCAGCGCGCACACCCCGAACGCCTCGCGGCGCAGCACTCCTTGGGAGATGCCGATGCCCGGCGCGATCGTCGGCTCCATCGGGCGCTCCCAGGCGAAGGCCGGCATCACGCGCTCGGCCATGTCCCGCAGATGCGTCACCGGGACCCGGGTCTGCAGGGTCTCGGCCAGCGCCCGGACCGAGCCCGCCTCGGCCATGTTGACCGCCACGAGTTCGGGCAGCCTGCGCTCCATCTCCTCCGCCATGCGCAGCAGCACGGCGGCCCGTTCCGCGGGCCTCATCCGCGGCCACGGACCCTCGTCGAAGGCCCGCCGGGCCGCCTCGACCGCCTGACGTACGTCCGCGGGGGACGAGCCGGGGACCTCCGCCACCGTCTCCTCGGTCGCCGGATTGCGCACGAGCACCGGGGTGTCCGACCGGCCTTCCGTCCGGCGTCCGTCGATGTAGAGCTGCGCTGAGAACGAGTACGCCGTCGTCATGTGCCGTCTCCTGATCGCCTACAGCGTGTGTATTTGAGTGTACTGAATTAGGGCCTCTCGGGAAGGAGGGGTGAGACGTCAGCTTTATGTCAGCGGTCGGTCAGCTTTTGGAGCTGCTCTGATCCACTATTCCGTATGCTGAATCATTGACTAGACCGATCGGTACAGCTAACTTCGGCCTCATCCGCGGGGTGGGTTCTGGCACGAACGACGAGGTTCGAAAGAGGTACCGCCTGTGTTCAAGGAATTTGTCGTGTCCGGCGATTCGCACATCATCGAGCCGGTCGATCTCTTCAAGGCCCGGTTGCCCAAGCACCTTCGCGAGCGGGCGCTGTGGGAAGAGGAGTTCACCCTGGACGAGCCGATCGTTCCGGGCGGCCACACCGAGTTCAAGAAGCTGCACACCATCGGGTTCGACGGCTGGACCATCTCCAAGTACCGCCAGATCGGCGGGGAGACCCCGGACGGCGACCCGGAGCACATCATCCGTGACATGAACCTCGATGGCGTCGACGCCTCGGTCATGTTCCCCAACCTCTCGCTGTTCGTCCTGTTCACCGACGACCACGAGCTGTCCATGGCACACGCCCGCGTGTGGAACGACTACCTCGTCGAGCGCTACCTGCCCTACAAGGACCGGCTGCGCCCGACGGCGGCGATCCCGCTCACGGACGTCCCCGAGGCCGTGGCCGAGATCGAGCGCTGCGCGCGGATGGGCCTCGGGGCGATCCTGCTGCCGGAGATCCCGCCCCTGCCGTACTACGCGCGGGAGTACGACCCGGTCTGGGCGGCGGCCCAGGCGCACGGGCTGCCGGTCTTCATCCACGTCGCCACCGGTGGAGTGAAGGTCAGGGAGGAGGTGTCCGGGACGGCGGTGACCGTCCGGGGCCTGATGACGGCCATGAACATGGGCAAGGGCAACCTGACCGACGACATGGTGGCGGGCCGGACCATGGGCACCGCGGTCGGCTCGGCGGTGGCCGGCCCGCAGGGCATCATCGCCGGCCTCGTCGGTGGCGGTGTCTGTGAACGCTTCCCGGACCTGCACTTCAACCTGATCGAGTACACGGCCGGCTGGCTGGTCTCCTTCATGGGCTACATGGACAAGGCCTGGAAGACCGGCACCGGCCAGGACCCCGACTGGTGGCTCGGCTTCTGGGACGACAACCGCGGGCCGATGGAGCAGCCCTCCATGGGACGGCTGTTCGCCATCAACGACCAGTGGCCCTACCCGCTCAAGCCCACCGAGTACGTCCGCCGCCAGATCCACGTCCAGTTCGCGGACGACCCGACAGCCGTCAAGGCCCGCCACATCACCGGTCTGTCGACGGTCATGTGGGGCAACGACTACCCGCACGCCGAGGGCACCTTCCGCAGCAGCGCGGAGTGCATCGCCGAGAACTTCGAGGGCGTCCCTGACGAGGACCGTGCGGCCATCCTGGGCGGCACGCTCGCCGACGTCGTGCACTTCGACAAGAGCAAGAAACTGGCGCCGCTTCCGCAGGACGCCTGAGCGGGTGTGGAGACCGGCCCCGGAGTTCACCCCGGAGCTCCGGGGCCGGTCTTCTCTCCTCAGTCCTGGTCCGGCACGGAGCCGAGCAACGCGAGACTGGACCGGGCGTAGGCGGCGCGGCGGCGAGGGCTCACCAGGAAGCTCGGGGGCGCGAAGTAGCCGACGTCGCGGGGCAGGGATCCCGCGCGGCGGGCGAGGGCGTCCTTGGCGTCCGCGGTCGTCCCGCACACGGCGATCTCGGTGACCATCTCGTCGGTCACCGCCCGCGCCATCGTGTCGGTGTCGCCCGCCCGGAACGCCGCGCGCAGCCGTGCGACGGGTTCCTCCCAGCCGTGGCGGGCCACATAGGGGTCGTACGTCTTGACCGTGAGGTAGAAGGCGATCATCCGGCGTGCGTCGGCGATCGCCCGTTCGGGAGCGTCGTCGTCGACCGCCGTGATGATCCAGCCGTGCTCGATCGGATGTGGCCTGCTGTCGCTGTCCCCGTCGTCGTCGCGGCCGCGGTCGGCGGAGGGCCGTACGACCTCGTTCCACCACGTGTTGGTGAACAGGCCGTGCCCGATGACCCCGTCGGCGACCCGGCCTGCGGTCTTGGCCATGCGGGTGTTGAACGCGGCGAGGAGGATGGGGATGTCCAGCCGGCCGAGCACCGGGGCGCGGACGTCGGCGTCGAGCGAGTAGAACTCGCCCGAGTAGTGGATGTGTTCGCCGTTCTCCGCGTGCAACCAGGCTCGTACGGCCTCGACGGTCTCGGCGATCCGGTCCACGGGGCGTTCGGGGGGCACGCCCAGCCAGTCCCGGTTGATCCGGAACGCCGCGCTGCCCAGACCGAGGAACAACCGGCCCGGGGCTTGGGAGTGCAGTTGGCGCAGGGCGGTCGCGTGCGCGTAGGGGGTGCGGGCGAAGGCGTAGGCGATGGCGGGGCCGGCCAGGGCGTGTTCGGTGTTCGCCACGATGTCGGCCACGGTGAGGTAGGCGTCGTGGTCGGCGAACTCTCCGGCGCAGAAGGCGCTCACCCCGACCTGCTCGGCCTCGCGCCCGACGTCCCGCCCCGGCCATGGCATGCCGAACCGCATGAGAGCCTCCCGCTGATCACTCTGAAGCCAGGCGTCTTAATAAAGGACACTTATTTGAGGGAGGGTAGGGGAGTGTCAGCGCAGTGTCCACTGCCCCCGGGGTACCGCCGCGCGGTCGATCTCGGCCTTCCCGATGGGGTTGCCGATCTGGGTGTACGACAGTCCGGTGCGCAGTGCCTGGGTGCGCGTGGAGTCCAGCGACTCCCAGATCGCCCGCACGGTGCCCTGGATCGCGGCGGGCGGTTTGGCGGCGATGATGCGCGCGATGTCGTCGGCCCGCTCCCACAGTTGCTCGCGCGGAAGCACCTCGCTGACCAGGCCGATCTGGAGGGCGCGTGCCGCCGACACCCGCTCGTCGAGGCCGAGCAGGGCGATGCGCAGCGCCTCGCCGAGAGGGATGCGCCGGGCGAGTCCGATCGGTTCGAGAGCCGCCGTGAGTCCGTAGCTGACGTGCGGGTCGAAGAACGTGGCCTCCTCCGAACAGATCATGATGTCGGCCTCGTTGAGCCAGTAGAAGGCGCCGCCGGCGGCCATCCCGTGCACCGCGCACACCAGGGGTTTCCAGACCTGGTTGAGCTTGGGCGAGAGGTACTCCCCGGGATCGGTCTGCGACCAGACGTTGGGGTGACGGTCGATCCCCTCCTTCACGTCCATGCCCGTGCAGAAGGCCCGGTCGCCCGCGCCGCGCAGCACCACGACCCGCACGTCGTCATCGGTCTTGATGGTCTGCCAGAGAGCGGCGAACTCCTCCAGCATCTGCTGGTTGAAGCCGTTCATGGCCTCGGGCCGGTTGAGAGTGATCGTGGCGACGTGGTCGGTCACCTCGAACAGGACGGTCTTGAGTTCCATCCGGCAACTCCGCTCGCGACGTTGATCTCGACGTGATCTCGATAAGTAGTATACTCTTCTCTGGTTACTCGGTACCCCTGACTCGGTACCACGAGAGCCGCGGAGGACACTGCGATGAGGCCACGCGTGGGGCAGATGCTCGGCAGTACGGTCGACACGACGGCGGTGATCGTCGTGCGGTGCCCGGACGAGGACCTGGAGATCACGTGTGGCGGGGCGGCCATGGTCGAGGGGAGCGGGTCCGGGATCACCGGCACGCCCGACCCCGACCTGATGGGCGGCGCGCTGCTGGGCAAGCGGTATGCCGACGAGGATCTCGGTGTCGAGTTCCTGTGCACGAAACCCGGGCCGGGAACTCTGGCGGTGAACGGCGTCCCGCTGCCCGTGAAGAGCGCCAAGCCGCTCCCGGCCTCGGACTGAGGGGACGGGCGGCCGGTGAACATTTCGATGCTGCTGGACATGGCCGCCGAAGGGTTCGGTGACCGGGTCGTCATCGGGCGTACGGCCGAGGGCCTGACCGCCGGGCGATTGCGCGAACTGGCCGTCGGTGGAGCCCACTTGGTGAAGGCGGCCGACGCCGACGCGATCGTGTACCTCGCGGTGAACGGCCCGGCCCTCCCGGTCGCCCTGTTCGCCGCGGCCCGCGCTGGCGTACCGCTGATCCCGGTCAACTACCGCCTCGGTGAGGCCCAACTCGACGCTCTGCTGGCGAACCACCCCCGCGCGCTGGGCATCGCCGACGCGGAACACGGCGAGGCGCTGCGCCGCGCCGGACTCCCGGTACTCAGCCCGGCCGACTGGCTGGCGCAGGCCGCCGAGCACCCCGTCGACGGGGAACCGGAGCCCTCCGACGCGCCCGCCGTCCTCATCTACACCAGCGGCACGACCTCCGCACCGAAGGGCGTGGTCCTGCGCCACCAGAACCTGGTGTCGTATGTGCTCGGCACGGTGGAGTTCGCCGGAGCCGGCCCCGACGAGGCGGCCCTGGTAAGCGTGCCGCCGTACCACATCGCCGCCGTCTCCAACGTGCTGACGAACCTGTACGCGGGGCGCAGAGCGCTGACGCTGGAGCAGTTCACTCCGGACGGCTGGCTCGGGCTCGTACGCCAGGAGCGCATCACCAACGCGATGGTGGTCCCGACGATGCTGGCCCGCATCATGGACACCGACGGTCTGGACCGTTCCGTGCCCGCGCTGCGCGCGCTCGCCTACGGCGGGGCCAGGATGCCGGTGCGGGTCCTCGAGACCGCGCTGAGCGAGTGGCCGCACGTGGACTTCGTCAACGCCTACGGGCTCACCGAGACCTCGTCCACGATCACCGTCCTGGGGCCGGAGGAACACCGGATGGCCGTGGCGAGCGGCGATCCGGCGGTTCGGGGCCGGCTCGGCTCGGCCGGACTGCCGGTGCCGGGCATCGAGTTGGAGGTCCGTGATGCCTCCGGCGATGTCGTCGCAGTCGGCGAGACCGGCCAGATCTGGGTGCGCGGGGAGCAGGTGTCGGGGGAGTACGCCGGGCAGGGTTCCTCGGTCGACGCACGGGGTTTCTTCCACACCCGTGACCAGGGGCGCCTCGACGCCGACGGCTATCTCCACATCGAGGGCAGGGCCGACGACACGATCATCCGCGGTGCCGAGAACATCGCGCCCGCCGAGATCGAGGACGTCCTGCTCGGCCACCCGGACGTGCTCGACGCGGTCGTCGTCGGCGTCCCGGACGAGGAGTGGGGGCAGCGGATCGAGGCGGTGGTCGTGCTGCGGGACGGGGTGACGGCCGACGTGGACGCCCTGCGGGCACAGGTGCGCGGCACGCTCCGCGGCTCGAAGACGCCGGACCGCATCACCAGCTGGCGGGAACTGCCCCGCACCCCGACCGGCAAGCTCGTACGCCGCGACATCGTCGAGGCGCTGACCGTCGAACACACCCAGGCCTTCGGCCGACAGGGATGAGGACATGAGCGTCATCACGAACAGTGCCGACCTGACCGCCGAGTTGACGGAGCGCACGGCCGTCGTGCTGCGGGGCTGGGCGCCCGAGGGCACCGTGGAGTCGGTCGAGCCGCTCACCGGCGGCACGTCGAGCCTGACGTACGTGGCCACGCTGGCGGGTGTCCCGGCTGGGTACGAGCGTGTCGTCCTCAAGGTCGCCCCGCCCGGCCTGGAACCGGTCCGCAACCGGGACGTGCTGCGGCAGGCGCGGCTGATGCAGGTGCTGGCGGGTGTGCCGGGCGTACGGGTGCCGAAGGTGCTGTTCGCCGACAAGGGGGCGCCGATCGCCCGCCAGCCCTTTGCCGCGATGGAGTTGGTGGCCGGGGAGTGCCTGGAGCCGGTGCTGGTGCCCCGCGGGACCGTTCCCGCGGGGCAGGTGCGGGCCCGGGCCCTCGACGCGGCCCGGATGCTCGCCCATCTGCATCGGGCGGATCCGAAACGAACTCCCCTGGCGGTGGAGCCCGTTGTGACACTCGGCGCCGAGATCGACCGATGGACCCGGGCGTTCACCACCGTCCCCGACGACCTGAGCACCGGCTACCAGGCGGTCGCGGACCGGCTGCACGCGACGATGCCCGACGCGATGATGCCGGTCTTCACACACGGCGACTACCGGCTCGGCAACACGCTCTGCGAAGGGGACGCCGTCACCTCGATCATCGACTGGGAAATCTGGGCCCTGGGCGACCCCCGTGTCGACCTGACCTGGCTCACTTTCTTCACCGACGAGGCCCGGCACCCGGCCTCGCTCTCCGACGAGCCGACCGGGACGCCGGGCAAGCCCGAACTGATCGATGCGTATCAGGAGATCAGGGGGGAGCCGCTGCGGGATCTGGGGTGGTTCGAGGCGCTGACGAAGTACAAGGAGTCCGCCGCAACCGCTCTCCTGATCAAACGCGCCCGAAAGGCGGGGGAGTGGAAGGACATGCACCGGCGGATGCTGCCCGCACTGCCGGTGCTGCTGGAGGAGGCGACGGAACTGCTTGGAAGGGCCTGAGCCTGCGGCGCCCCCGAAGGGGCGCGGGGAACTGCGCGACCAGCCACGACGGCGCCGCGGACGAATCACTCAGTACAGTCCGCCGTCCACCCTGATCAGCGAGCCGGTCGTATAACTGGACGCGTCACTCGCCAGATACAACGCCGTGCTGATGATCTCCTCCGGCCGCCCCGGCCGCCCGGCCGCACTCCGCGTCGTCTGACGCTTCTCCTCCGACCAGGCCTTCGAGATGTCGGTCAGGAACGGCCCGGCCGAGATCGTGTTGACCCGCACCGTCGGCCCGTACTCCAGGGCGAACACCGTGGTGAGTGCGTTGAGCGCGGCCTTCGCGCCGGCGTACGGCCCGAACCGCGGCTGCGGGAACAGCGCTCCCGAGGAGGACACGTTGATGATCGAGCCGCCGTCCCCCTCGGCCATCCGCTGCCCGATCAGCGAGGCGAGCCGGAAGGGGCCCTTGAAGTTGACCCCGATCACCTTGTCGAAGAGCTCCTCGCTGGTCTGAGCCGACGAGGGTGCCACCGGAGACATCCCCGCGTTGTTGACGAGGACGTCGACCTTGCCGAACTCCTCGTAGGCGGTGTCGGCGAGGCGGCCGAGGTCGTCCCAGCGGCCCACGTGCGCCGCGACCGGCAGGGCACGCCGGCCCAGGTCGCGGACCTCAGCCGCGACCGTCTCGCACGCGTCCAGCTTCCGGCTGGCGATCACCACGTCGGCGCCGGCGGTGGCGAAGGCCCGCACCATCTCCAGGCCCAGGCCCCGGCTGCCGCCGGTGACCAGCGCGACCTTGCCGGAGAGGTCGAACAGGTCGGCGGGGGCGATGGACTTGTCGTCGCGCCCGCTCATCTCGCGCCCGTTCGTCACGCGTCCACCCGTCCCGCCAGGCTGTCGTCCTCGATGATGTGCGCGTATCGCTTGCGGGCCGCCTCCAGCTTCGGCGGGATGTGCTCGCTGGGGAACAACCCTTCCACGGGCCGGTAGTTCTTCAGCAGCTGCTTGGCGATCGTGGTGCGGTGCACCTCGGTGGGCCCGTCCGCGAGGGCGAGGTTCGGCGCGGCCATCCACCACTTGGCGAGCGGGAGTTCGCCAGTGGTGCCGAGCGAACCGTGCAGATGGACCGCCCGCTGGATGATGTCGTGCAGCACCTTGGCCGTCTGGATCTTGCACATGGCGATCTGGGTGCGGGCGGCGCCGTGCGGCTGGGTGTCGATGATCCAGGCGGTGTTGAGGACGAGCAGCCGGAACTGCTGCAACTCCACCCAGGAGTCCGCGATGAACTGCTGCACCGCCTGCTTGTCGGCCAGCAGCGTGCCCTGCGTACGGCGGGACAGCGCGCGCTCGCACATCATGTCGAAGGCGCGGGTGCACTTGCCGACCGTCCGCATGGCGTGGTGCACCCGGCCCCCGCCGAGGCGGGCCTGTGCCACCTTGAAGCCCTCGCCGGGGCCGCCGAGCATCGCGTCCAGTGGGACGCGGACCTGGTGGTAGCGGAGGTAGGCGTGGATGCCCTCGTCGAGGTTCTCGCGCTCGTCCATCGTGCCGACGTTGCGCTTGATCTCGATTCCGGGTGTCTCGGCCGGGACGATGAACATCGACATGCGCTGGTGCGGGGGTGCGTCGGGATCCGTGACGGCCATGACGATCAGGAAGGCCGCGTAACGGGCGTTGGAGGAGAACCACTTCTCCCCGTCGATCACCCACTCGTCCCCGTCCCGCCACGCGTGGCACACGAACTCCTTGGGATCGGCGCCCGCTTGCGGCTCGGTCATCGAGAAGGTGGAGACGATCTCGCCGTCGAGCAGCGGCTGCAGGTAACGCGCCTTCTGCTCCTCCGTGCCGAACATGGCCAGGATCTCGGCGTTCCCGGTGTCGGGGGCGGCGGTGCCGAACACCGTCGGGGCCCAGTAGGAGCGGCCGAGGATCTCGTTGAGGAGGGCGAGGCTCACCTGACCGTAGCCGGGGCCTGCCAGTTCGGGGCCGAGATGGCAGGCCCACAGGCCCTGTTCGCGGACCTGCTGCTGCAGCGGCCGCAGGATCGCGCGGGCCTTCTCGTTGCGGGTGTCGTACGGGTCGCCGCCGTGCGGGAAAAGGAGATCGAGCGGCTCGACCTCCTCGCGTACGAAGGCCGCCGCCCAGTCGAGCTTGGCCTGGAAGTCAGGGTCGATCGTGAAATCCAGCATGCCGAAAACAGTATACTTATTGTTGCCCTCGGTCCATACTCTGAGGCAGACTCGGCGCATTGGGTATGCGCAATAGCGATGTGAGCCGCAGAGGAGTTGGTCTGATGCAGAGGCCGATGGAGGGCGTGCGGGTGCTCGAGGTCGCCCAGTTCACCTTCGTCCCGGCGGCCGGTGCCGTGCTCGCCGACTGGGGTGCCGACGTGATCAAGATCGAGCACGCCGAACGCGGCGACGCCCAGCGTGGGTTGGTCCGGGTGCTCGGGTACGAGGCCGCCAGCAAGGGGTCGTCGTTCTTTCCGATCATGGAGGGGCCCAACCGCGGGAAACGCAGCGTCGGCCTCGCGCTGGAGAAGCCTTCCGCACGTCCCGTGCTGGAGGAACTGATCCGCAACAGCGACGTGTTCCTCACGAACTTCCTGCCCGAGGCGCGCGCGAAGCTGCGGATCGACGTGGAGGACGTCCGGGCGATCAACCCCGACATCATCTACGTCCGGGGCAGCGGCTTCGGTGCCCGTGGGGAGGAGGCGGGCAAGGGCGGTTACGACAGCACGGCGTTCTGGGCGCGCGGCGGAAGCGCCGCCGGTGTCACTCCGCCCGGTGCGGACCGGATGACCCGGATGCCGGCCGGCGCCTACGGCGACTCGATGGGCGGCATGACCATCGCCGGGGGTATCGCCGCCGCCCTCTACTCCCGCGCCCGGACCGGTGATCCGTCCGTCGTGGACGTGTCGTTGGTCGGGGTCGGCGCCTGGGCGACGCAGTTCACGGTCAACCTCGCCCTGATGAACGGCGGCCCGCTCCCGGTCAACACCCCGCCCCGGCACGGCTCGGCCACCAACCCGCTCATCGGCGCCTACCGCACCGCGGACAATCGCTGGATCGAACTCTCGATGCTGCAACCCGGCCGCTACTGGGCGGAGTTCTGCAAGCTGGCCGGCCGTGACGAACTCGGCGCCGACGAACGCTTCGACAGCACCGAGAAGTTGATGGCGAACGCCGCCGAGGCCGCGGACATCGTCGCCGGCCTCATCGTCTCCCGCCCCTACGCGGAGTGGGTCGAGATCCTCTCCCGGGGCGACGGCCAGTGGGCGGCCGTCCAGAACGCCTGGGAGGTCGGCCAGGACCCCGCCCTGCGCGCCAACGGTCTCATCGCTCCCGTCGTGGACGCCGACGGCGTCGACCGCGAACTGGTCGCCAGCCCCGTCCAGTTCGACGAGACCCCGGCCGGCCTCACCCGGGCGCCCCAGTTCGCGGAACACACCGACGAGGTCCTGCGCTCGCTCGGCCTGAGCGAGGACCAGCTCATCGCGCTCAAGATCGACGGCGCGGCGACCTGACGGACGTACCAGAGAGGAGCCGTGATGAGTACGACGCTCGAACCCGAGGGAACCCACGACGGCCTGCCCGCCTACCACTTCGACAACCGGCTCGGCGGCCCCGTCCTCAGCCACCAGGAGCGGTGGGACGAGATGGCCGGCACCCACTCCGGGTTCCGCAGCACCATCGCCCGCGGCTACTGGGTCGTCACGGACGGCCCGGAGGTCCAGAAGGCGCTCCAGGACTGGCGGACCTTCTCCAACAAGTCGGTGACCGCGCTCGAACCGGACCCGAAGTTCCTGTGGATCCCCGAGATGCTGGACCCGCCCGTGCACAACGTGTGGCGGCGGCTGCTCGGCCGCTACTTCTCCCCGAGCGCCGTCGCCGCCCGGGAACCGGAGGTCCGCCAGGTCGCGGGGGAGATGATCGACGAGCTCAAGGAGCGCGAAGGCGCTGATGTGCTCGACGACTTCGCACGCCGCTTCCCGACGCTGATCTTCATGCGTCTGATGGGCCTGCCGGAGGAGGACCTGGCCACCTTCCTCGCCTGGACGCACGAACTCCTGCACCTCTCGCACGGCGAGGACCCGGACGGCGCCCGGCAGATGACCGCCATGCGCGAGGTGTCCGCCTACTTCGAGGAACAGATCGCCCTGCGCCGCAGGACACCCCGCGACGACCTGCTCTCCCACGCCATGACGTGGACGATCGACGGTGAACCGATCGACGACCGGGACATGCACGCCTTCTGCGTCCTCATGTTCCAGGCCGGCTTCGACACGGTCCCGATCTCCATCGGCTGGGCGCTGTACCACTTCGCCACGCACCCCGGGCAACGGGCGGAGATCCTCGCCGACCCGTCCCTGATCCCCACCGGGGTCGAGGAGACCCTCCGCGTCTACTCGTTCGTCGTCCCGGCCCGGAAGGCGACAAAAGACGTCGAGATCGGCGGCTGCCCGGTCAGGGCGGGCGAGATGGTGATGCTGCCGCTCGCGGTCACCAACCGCGACCCCGGGCGGTACGACGACCCGCTCCAAGTGGACCTGCACCGCAAGACCACCAACCACATCGCCTTCGGCTCGGGTCCGCACCGCTGCCTCGGGTCGCACCTGGCGCGCCTCGAACTCAACGTGGCGGTCGAGGAGTGGCACCGGCGCATTCCCGACTACCGGGTCGCGCCCGGCCAGGAGTTGTGGCAGCACGGGAACATGTACGGCATCAAGTCGCTGCGTCTGGAGTGGTGACCGGGCATGACCACTCCTCTCAGCGCGACGGATCTCTACCACACCGGGATCGTCGTCCCGGACATCGATGCCTGGAAGACCCGCATGAGCGAGGTCGCGGGGTACCGCTGGACCGAGACCATGACCGGCGACGTACAAGTGCGCCTGGCCGACGGCGAACACGCGCTCCGACTGCGGTACGCCTACTCGCTCGACGCACCGCACATCGAACTGGTCCAGGAGGTCCCCGGAACCCCCTGGACGGCGGCCGAACGCATCGCGACCCACCACCTCGGCTACTTCTGCGACGACGTTCCGACGACGTCCAAGCGGCTGGAGGAGGCCGGCTTCCCCCTGGAAGCGTGCGCGATCGTCGACGGCGGTCCGGCGGTCTTCGCCTACCACCTGGACCCCTCCGGCGTACGGATCGAGATCGTGGACCGCGCCCGGATCCCGGACTTCGACGCCTACCTGCGCTCCAAGGCGTCGACGTGACACTGACGTTCACCGAGGAGCACGAGGAACTCCGGGCGACCGTGCGCCGTCTCCTGGCGGACAAGGCGCCGGGCGAGGCGGTGCGCCGCTCGATGGAGTCCGAGGAAGGACACGATCCGCGGCTCTGGCGGCAGATGGCGGACCAACTCGGCCTGCACGGGCTGGCGTTGCCGCAGGAGTACGGCGGCTTCGGCGGCGGTCCCGTGGAGTTGGGAATCGTCCTGGAGGAACTGGGCCGGGTCCTGCTGCCCTCGCCGTACTTCGCCACCGTGGCCCTCGCCGGACAGGCCCTCGCGGTGTCCGGCGACGACGAGGCGAAGGCGCGCTGGTTGCCGGCGATCGCCGACGGTTCGCTGACGGGCACGCTGGCGCTGGCCGAGGAGAGCGGGTCGTGGCGCGTCGAAGACGTGGCGGCCCGGGCGGACGGCGGCAACGGCAACAGCGACAGCGACTGGCGGGTGTCGGGCACGAAGATGTTCGTCATCGACGGACACTCCGCCGACCTGTTCCTCGTCGTGGCCCGCGCGGACACCGGCCCCGCACTGTTCGCCGTCGACAGCAGAGCGACCGGAGTGACCCGCACCCGTCTGGAGACGCTCGACCCGACACGACGGCTGGCCCGGATCGACCTCGACGGCGCTCCGGCGCTGCGGGTCGGACCGGAGGGAGACGCCACCGGGTATCTGCGCACGGTGACCGACCTCGCGGCGGTGGCGCTGGCCGCCGAGCAGATCGGCGGGGCGCAGGCGTGTCTGGACGCGGCGGTGGAGTACGCGAAGGTGCGGGTGCAGTTCGGCCGTCCCATCGGGTCGTTCCAGGCGGTCAAGCACAAGTGCGCCGACATGCTGCTGAAGGTCGAGGGTGCCCGGTCGGCGGCGTACCACGCGATGTCGACGGCGGCCACGCGCACCGGCGAGCTCGCCGTGGCCGCCGCGATCGCCGCCGCGTACTGCGCCGACGCCTTCACCCACGCCGCCAAGGAGAACATCCAGATCCACGGCGGCATCGGCTGCACGTGGGAGCACGACGCCCACCTCTACCTCAAACGCGCGAAGTCGTCCGAGCAGCTCTTCGGCAGCCCGGCGGCACACCGGGGGCGGCTCGCCGACCTGGTCGGAATCTCCGCAACCACGGCGACGGAAGGCTGAGTACGTGGGAATTCGCGACCGCCTGTCGAGGCTGCTGGCCGAAGCGGCCGCCGACACCGAGGCGATCGAGCACGACGGCGAGTGGTGGACCTGGGGGCAGGTCCAGCGGACCGCCCGGCAGGTCGTCGAGCGGCTGGACGCGGCGGGCCTGCGGGCCGACGCCCGCGTCGGTGTCGTCCTGGAGAACCGGCCCGAGCACGTCGCCGTGGTCGCCGCGGTGCTCGCCTCCGGACGCTGTCTGGTGATGCTGAGCCCATTGCAGCCCGCCGCGCGGCTCGCGGCCGACATCGCGAGCTGTGAACTGCCTGTCGTCGTCTCCGGCGCCGAACCCCTCGCCCGTGAGGGCGTGTTGGCGGCGGTGACCGCGCACGGAGCGGCCCTGGAGCTCGGTCCGGACGGCACCCTGCGCCCCGCGGGCGGCACGGCACCGGCCGAGGCCCCGGTCAACCCGGGGGTCGTCGTGGAGATGCTCACCTCGGGCACCACCGGTCCCCCCAAACGCGTCCATCTGCGGGTCGGCCAGCTCGACCAGGCACTCGTCTCCGGCGGCCAGACCCCGAAGCCCGACCGCCTGCTGTCGCGCTCGGCGGCACTCGTCGCCGCACCCCTGGTGCACATCGGCGGGCTATGGCGGGCGCTCGCCTGTCTCGCGACCGGACGCCGCATGCTCCTGATGCCGAAGTTCGCCGTCGAACCCTGGGTGAGCACCGTGGAACGGCACCGGCTGCGGGCCGCGAGTCTGGTGCCGGCGGCCATCCGCGCCGTGCTCGACGCGGGCGTGCCGAAGGAGCGGCTGGCGAGCCTCCAGGTCATCACCTCGGGTACCGCGCCCTGCCCGCCCGAACTCGCCGACGGGTTCTTCCGGACGTACGGCATTCCCGTCCTGATGACCTACGGGGCCACCGAGTTCGCCGGAGCGGTGGTGGGCTGGACGCTGCCGCTGCACGAGCGCTGGTGGCAGCGGAAGGCGGGCAGCGCCGGGCGCGCCTTCGACGGGGTCGAACTGCGGGTCACCGGCGACGACGGTGCCGAACTGCCCGTCGGCAGGACGGGCCGCCTGGAGGTCCGCACCGAGCAGAGCACCCGGGGCGGCCGGGCCTGGACACGCACCAGCGATCTCGCCCGCATCGACGCCGACCGGTTCGTCTGGATCGAGGGACGGGCCGACGACGCCATCATCCGCGGCGGCTTCAAGGTGCAGCCGGAGACGGTCAGACGTGTTCTGGAGTCCCACCCGGCCGTGCGGGAGGCGGCAGTGGCGGGGCTGCCGGACGCGCGGCTGGGCGAGATCCCGGTCGCGGCGGTCGAGCCCGAACCGGGTCGGCCCGCCCCGGACACCGCCGAACTCGTCGCCCTGTGCCGCGGCCGGCTCACCCCGTATGAGGTCCCGGCACACATCCTCGTCCTCGACGCACTGCCCCGGACCCCGTCGAGCAAGGTGAGCCGGGTGGACCTGCTGGACCTGGTCCGCGCCCGGATCGCCCAGCAGGACCGCGTGAAGGAGAGCCGAGCATGACGGAGACGCAGGACAAGACCGCCGACACCTTCGGCATGCTGACCGACGAGGCCGTCGAGCGCTCCCGCCGCCGCCTCGGCGTCCCCCAGCCCCAGCGCAACCCCCCGCACAACTACGAGGTGACCTGGGACGGCGTACGCCACTTCGCGTACGGCTACGGCGACGACAACCCCCTCTACTGCGACCCGGACCACGCGTCCGGCACCCGCTGGGGCTCACTCGTCGCACCGCCCACCTTCCTGTACACGATGGGCGAGGACGCCGCCCCGGCACCGGACCCGGAGACCAAGGCACTGCTCAAGGGCGACCCCTTCGCCGGGCTCGGCTCCTACCAGGCGGTGATGGAGTTCGAGTGGTGGCGCCCCCTGCGACTCGGCGACCGCTGCCGGGTGTTGCAGACCCAGGTGGGCGTCCACCTCAAGCCCAGCCGCTTCGGCGGGCGCACCGCCCACGTCGTCCGCGACTACCTCTACGCCAACGGGCGCGGCGAGATGCACGCCCTCAGGCGCGGCACGTGGATCAACGCCGAACGGCACACGTCGAAGAAGCGGGCCAAGGAACAACTGGCCCAGCAGCCCTACGGATCCGAGCAACTAGCCGAGATCGACGCGGCGTACGCGGCCGAGACTCGGCGCGGCGCCGAGCCCCGCTACTGGGAGGACGTCGAGATCGGCGAGGAGCTCCAACCCCGGGTCAAGGGCCCGCTGACCACCACCGACGTGGTCGTCTGGCACCTGGGCTGGGGCATGCAGCTCACCCCGCCCGGGGCGTTCGGGATCGCCGCGCGGGTGCGGCGCAAGGCACCCGGCCTGTATCCGCCGAACCCGCTGAACGTCCCCGACACCGTGCAGCGCCTGCACTGGGAGCCTGAACGGGCACGGGAGTTGGGCCTCCCGGGCCCCTACGACTACGGCGGCATGCGCGAGACCTGGCTCTGCCATCTGCTCACCGACTGGATCGGTGACGACGGCTGGCTGTGGAAACTCCGCTGCGAGCACCGCAAGTTCAACTACCTCGGCGACACCACCTGGGTGCGCGGCACCGTCGTGGACAAACGGCAGGTGGACGGGCGGGCCGAGGTGCACATCGACGTGCGCTGCGAGAACCAGCGGGGGGAGGTCACCACCCCTGGTACGGCCGTCGTCCTCCTGCCGACCCGCGACCGCGCCGTCGCACTCCCGGCCCCGCCCGCCGACGACCTGGACGGCATGGTCGCCCATGAACTGGCCCGGTTCGCCGTCAACTGACAATCCAGGAGGCATACGTGTCGGACGAAGTACTGGTGGAACGCCGCGGCGCGGTCCAGGTCATCACGATCAACCGCCCCACGAAGAAGAACGCGTTGGACGCCGGGGTGGCCGCCGGAGTCGCGGCCGCGGTCGACGAGCTCGACGAGTCGGACGAGCTGCGGGTGGGCGTGCTCACGGGCGCGGGCGGCACGTTCTCGGCGGGGATGGACCTCAAGGCATGGCTGCGGGGCGAGACACCCGCCATCGAGGGCCGCGGCCTGTGCGGCATCAGCATGACCCCGCCGCGCAAGCCCCTGATCGCCGCGGTCGAGGGCTGGGCCCTGGCAGGCGGCTTCGAACTCCTGCTGGCCTGCGATCTGGTGGTGGCCGCCCGCACGGCACGGCTCGGGGTGCCCGAGGTGACCCGGTCGCTGGTCGCCCGTGCCGGCGCCGCCCTCCATCTTCCGCGCCGCATCCCGTACGCCATCGCCCTGGAACTGCTGCTCACCGGGCAACCGATCGACGCCGAACGAGCTGCCGCCCACGGTCTGATCAACCGCCTCACCGACGAAGGCGGCGCGCTCGCGGGCGCACTGGAACTCGCCGAGACGATCGCGGCCAACGGCCCTCTGGCGGTCGCGGCCACCAAGGAGATCGCCCGCTCCACCGCCGACTGGTCCCTGGACGAGGCGTGGGGCAAGCAGTTCGACATCGCCGAGCCGGTGTTCCGGTCGCACGACGCCCGGGAAGGGGCGGCGGCGTTCACCGAGAAGCGGCCGCCGGTCTGGAAGGGACGCTGACCGTGACGGCGGAAGCCGGAGGTGACGGGGCGTCGACCAGCGCGGGAGGGCCTCTCGCCGGCTGCCGGGTCGTCGAACTCGGCGGCATCGGACCGGGTCCGTTCGCCGGGATGCTCCTGGCCGACCTCGGGGCGGAGGTCGTCCGCGTGGACCGGCCCGGGCGGGCGGACGAACCGGACGCGGGCGGACCGGCGGACGTGCTGAACCGGGGGAAGCGGTCGGTCGTACTCGACCTCAAACAGCGGGAATCGGCAGCCGCGCTCCTCCAACTCGTGCAGCGCGCCGACGTGTTGATCGAGGGGTTCCGTCCCGGAGTCACCGAACGCTTCGGCATCGGACCGCACGACTGTCTCGCCCGCAACCCCCGCCTGGTCTACGGCCGGATGACCGGCTGGGGCCAGGACGGCCCCCTCGCCCCCGCGGCCGGACACGACATCACCTACATCGCGCTGACCGGCGCGCTCGGCGCCATCGGCGACGCGGACCGCCCGCCGCAGATCCCGCTCAACCTCGTCGGCGACTTCGGGGGCGGCGGCTGCTACCTCGTGATCGGCGTCCTGGCCGCGCTGCACGCCGCCGCCCGTACCGGACGCGGCCAGGTCGTCGACGCGGCCATCGTCGACGGCACCGCCCACCTCCTCGCCAGTACCTTCGCCAAACTCGCGCGCGACGAATGGACCGACGAACGCGGTGTCAACCGCTTCGACGGCGGCTGGCCCTTCTACGCCGTGTACGAGACCAGGGACGGCCGGCATGTGGCGGTCGGCGCGCTGGAGCGCAAGTTCTACCGGAGCCTGGTCGACCTGCTCGGCCTGGACGTCGACCCGGACCGGCAGCACGACCGGTCGACCTGGCCGGAGCTACGGCGGTTGCTGACGAAACGCTTCGCGGAGCGCACCCGTGACGAATGGGCGGAGCACTTCGAGGGCACCGACGCCTGCGTGGCACCCGTCCTGAGCCTCACGGAGGCGGCCGCTCACCCCCATCTGGCCGCGCGCGGAAGCCTGTTCACCCGCGACGGAGTGGTCCAACCCGCTGCCGCGCCCCGCTTCTCGGCGACCCCGTCACGACCGGGCCGGGTGGCCCAGGCCCTCGGCGCGGACACCCGATCAGTGTTCCGTGACTGGGGAGTCCGGTTCCCCGAGTGACCCGACCGACCCGACCGACCAAGGAGTTGTCATGCCAGACGCCGTGATCGTCGACGCCGTACGCACCCCCATCGGCAAACGCAACGGAACGCTGGCGTCGGTGCACGCGGCGGACCTGTCGGCCGAGGTGCTCAAGGCGCTCGTCGAACGCACCGGCATCGACCCGGGCACGGTGGACGACGTGGTCTGGGGCTGTGTCACCCAGATCGGCGACCAGTCCAGCAACGTCGGCCGGTTCGCCGTGCTGGCCGCCGGCTGGCCGGAACACGTCCCGGCCGTCACCGTCAACCGGGCCTGCGGCTCCAGTCAGCAGGCGGTCGACCAGGCCGCGCACGCCGTGATGTCGGGACAGTACGACATGGTGGTGGCGGGTGGCGTGGAGACGATGAGCCGAGTGCCGCTCGGCTCGCACCGGACCACGGGACAGCCGTACGGCCCCGCCGCGATCGCCCGCTACGACGGCTTCGAGTTCAGCCAGGGCATCGGTGCCGAACTCATCGCCGAACGCTGGGGGTTCACCCGCACCCGGCTCGACGAGTTCGCCGCCGGGTCGCATGCGAAAGCAGCCGCGGCGATCGACGAGGGCGTCTTCGACGACCACATCGTGCCGATCGAGGTAGACGGCACCAAGTTCACCGTGGACGAGGGGCTGCGGCGCGGAACCTCGGTGGACAAGCTCGCCGGCCTCAAGCCGTCGTTCAAGGAGGACGGCGTGATCCACGCCGGGAACTCCTCACAGATCTCCGACGGCGCGGCCGCCCTGCTCATCACCACCCCGGAGAAGGCCCGCGAACTCGGCCTCACCCCGATCGCCCGTTACCACTCCGGAGCGGTCAGCGGCGCGGACCCCATCACGATGCTGCTCGGCCCGATCCCCGCGACCGAGAAGGTGCTGCGCCGCTCCGGCGTGGCCCTCGAGGACATCGGTGTGTACGAGGTCAACGAGGCTTTCGCCCCGGTGCCGTTGGCGTGGCTGGCCGAGACCGGCGCCGACCGGGAGCGGCTCAATCCGCTGGGCGGTGCGATCGGGGTCGGCCATCCGCTCGGCGGCTCCGGCGCCATCCTGATGACGCGGATGCTCGCCAGGATGCGGCAGGAGAACCTGCGTTACGGCCTCCAGACCATGTGTGAGGGCGGCGGCACAGCGAACGCCACGATCATCGAGCTGCTGCGATGAGCCCTGTCGAACGCCCCCTGCCCCAACCCACCCTCGCCAGCGCCGAGTTCTGGAGCTCCGGCGCCGACGGTGTGCTGCGGATCTCCCACTGCGCGGACTGCGGACGGTACTTCCACCCGCCGCTGCCGGTGTGCCCGTCCTGCCGCGGCCGCTCGGTGGCCCTCGCCCCTGTCTCGGGCAGGGCGGTCGTGGTCGGGTTCAGCGTCAACCACCAGGCCTGGCTGCCGAAGTTCCCGCCGCCGTACGTCGTCGCCGTGGTCGCCCTCGCCGAGGACGACCGGGCGCGGCTGACCACGAACATCGTGGGCTGCGAGCCGGACGAGGTGCGGGTCGGCATGCCGGTCCGGGTGCGGTTCGAGCGACTCGAAGAGGACATCCACATCCCCCTGTTCGAGCCCGGCCCGGACACCACGGCAAGTCTCCTGCCCGAGCCGCGCGAAGTCCGGGCACGACCCATGGCCTCCCCTCGCAAATACGAGGACAAGGTCGCGCTGACCGGCGTGGGCCAGTCCCGCGTCGGCCGTCGCCTCATGGTCGACCCGCTCACCCTCACCGTCGACGCCTGCCTCGCCGCGGTCGCCGACGCCGGACTCGGCCTCGACGACATCGACGGGCTCTCCACCTACCCCGGACCCCGCCCCGACGGCATGAGCGAGGGCGGCGTCACCGCGCTCACCGAGGCCCTCCAACTACGGCCCACCTGGGTCAACGGGGCCTCCGAGGTGCCCGGCCAGATCGGCTCGATCACCGCCGGGATGCTCGCGGTCGCGGCCGGGCTGTGCCGCCATGTGCTGTGCTTCCGTACGGTGTGGGAGTCCTCCCATGCCGCCCTGGGCCGCTCCGGCCGATGGCCGGCGTCCGGCGGCCGGGCCACCGGCATGTTCGAGTTCCGAGCACCCTTCGGCGCGATGTCGGCGGGCCAGTGGATCGGCTGCAACGCCTCGCACTACCTGCACCGCTACGGCGTCGGCCGCGAGGCCCTCGGCGCGATCGCCGTCACCGCCCGGGCGGGCGCGGCACGCAACCCCGAGGCCCTGCACCGCGAGCCGATGACACTCGACGACTACTTCGACGCCCGCATGATCACGACCCCGTTCGGCCTCTACGACTGTGACGTCCCCTGCGACGGAGCGGTGGCCGTCGTCGTCTCCGCGATCGAGACGGCGTACGACCGCCCCCGGCCGCCCGTCCTGGTCGAGGCCGTCGGCACGGCGGTGGGGGAGCGGCTCAGCTGGGACCAGGACACCCTGACCCACACACCGCAGTCCCTCGGCCCCTCCGCACACCTGTGGACCCGGACCGACCTCACTCCCTCCGACGTCGACGTGGCCCTCCTCTACGACGGGTTCACCTTCAACGCCCTGTCCTGGATCGAGGGCCTCGGTTTCTGCGGACCGGGCGAGGCCACCGGTTTCATCGCCGGTGGCAAGACCATCGCCCTGGACGGCGAGCTCCCCCTGAACCCGCACGGCGGCCAGCTCTCGGCGGGCCGTCTGCACGGCTACGGCTTTGTCCGCGAGGCCATGCTGCAACTGCGCGGCGACGCGCACGGGCGCCAGGTGCGGGACGCCCGGGTGGCGGTGGCCACCGCGGGCGGGGGAGTGCCGTCGGGGGCGATGCTGCTGAGGAAGGCGGAGTAGCCGCTGTCCCTCACGCCGGGTCGTCGAAGGTGACGACGACCTTCTCCGCGGCGCCCGGCGTGAGCGCGAGCTCGAAGGCCCGGTCGACCTCGCCGAAGGGGACGCGGTGGCTGATGAGCTTGGCGAACCGGTCCTGGTGCTCGGCGAGTTCGGCGGTGACCTCGAAGATCTCCGTGGGATAGCCCTGGGAGGCGATGAGGGTGAGCTCGCTGCGGAGCATGCCGCCCAGGTCGATGGCGTCGGACTTCTTCTGCACGGCGACCATGACCAGCTTGGCGTGCCACTTCGCGGAGTCGATCACCGCCTGGAACACGGCCGGGGCGCCGGCGGCGTCGATGTAGACGTCGGTGCCGGGCCGGGGCTGCCCCAGAGCGTTGGCGGCCTGCCCGTGCAGCTCGGTGAGGCGGTCCGTCACGTTCTGCGCGCCGGAGTCGATGACGGCATCCGCGCCGACGGCGAGCGCCGTCTCCAGCCGCTCGGGGATCACGTCCGCCACGACCACGTGCCGCACCCCACGCAGCTTCAGCCAGATGGTGGCACCCAGTCCGATGGGTCCGGCACCGAACACCACCACCTTGTCCGTGGGCCCGGCCCCGGAGCGGTTGACGGCGTGCCGGGCCACGGCCATCGGCTCGTTCAACGCGGCCACCTCGAAGGGCAACCCGTCCGGGAACACCGCCACGCTCTCGCCCGGCACGGCGTTCTCGATGAGCAGATACTCGTTCATCCCGCCCAGCGAGCCGCCGCAGCCGATGATCCCGGACGGCGCCGCCTGCGGGTCGAGGACCACCCGGTCGCCGACCTTCAGATCCGTGACCTCGGCTCCGACCTCGACGACCTCACCGGCGGGTTCATGACCGAGGGGCAGCGGGACCACCGTGCCGTCGGGACTGTTGTAGGGCGTGCCGCCCATCTGGACGAAGAACGTGTCGGTACCGCAGATGCCGCAGGCGCGGATCCGGACGAGCGCGTCCTTGGGGCCGGGCACGGGCCGCTCGACCTCCACGACCTCGATCTCGTTCCTCGCGCCGGTCGTGACGGACTTCATGGTGGCCATGGAGCTGACTCCTTCTGGTGTTCGCGGACTACCAGGTGACCGGCAGCTCGTAGATGCCGTACGCCTGCGAGTCCTCCTTGAACTTCAGCTCCGAGACGTCGACCGCGAGCCGCAGGGTCGGTATCCGGCGGAACAGGGTGCTGAAGACGACATGCAGTTCGACGCGGGCCAGCTGCTGTCCGACGCACTGGTGCGGTCCCCAGCCGAACGCGTGGTGATGCGACGCGGGGCGGGTGAGGTCGAGCTTCTCGGGCTCGGGGAAGGCCTGTGGGTCCCAGTTGGCAGCGGGCAGCGAGGCGATGATTCCCTCGCCCGCGCGGATGGTCTCCCCCTCGATCTCGATGTCGTCGAGCACCGCCCGCCGGGCCAGCAGATGCGGGATGGTGAGGTAGCGCAACAGTTCCTCGACGGCCTTCTGCACGTACTTCGGGTCGTCGTCGTGCTCCCGCAGCTCCGCGAGCTGCGCGGGGTTCTCCAGCAGCAGCGCGGTGCCCAGCGTGATCATGTTGGCGCTGGTGTCGTGACCGGCCACCAGCAGGATGTGCCCGAGTGCGGCGGCGTCGGGCATGGAGAGCACGCCCTCCTGGATCTTGGCGCCGAGGTCGGAGAGGACGTCCTCGCCGGGGTCGGCCGTCTTGGCCTCGATGAGACCGGCGATGTAGCGGCGCAGATCGGCCGTCGACTGTGCCGCCTCCTCAGCGGTCTTGAAGCGCGCGTTGGTGACCCCGGCGTGCTCCTGGAAGAACTCGTGGTCCTCGTACGGCACTCCGAGGAGCGCGCAGATCATCAGTGAGGGCAGGGGGAGTGAGAGGGCCTCGTTGAGGTCGACCGGCTTGGGGCCGGCCAGCATCCTGTCGATGAGCTGGTCCGTGATCCGCTGGATCTCCGGGCGGAGCTTCTCCATACGGTGACGGGTGAACGAGTTCGTGAGCATCCGGCGCCAGCGGGTGTGCTCGGCGCCGTCGGTGTTGTTGATCATCGGTTGGATCTCGGCCGCGTGAGCCTTCATGGCCTCGGTGGTGTGCGGGTATCCGGGCGCGCCGATGTCGGCGCTGAGCCGCGGGTCGGTCATCAGCAGGCGTTGCGCGGCGTGGGTCGTGAGGAGCCACGGGGTGGTGCCGTCCCATGTCTTCACGCGCTGGGCCGCTTTTCCGGACTCGTGCAGTTCGAGCAGCCCCGGCGGTGGGGCGAACGGGCACTGGCTCGACCGGGGGGAGGGGAACTCCGGAAGTTCCTCGGCGACGTCGGTTGCGGACACGTTCTCAGCCATGGTTCCTCGCCTTCACGATTGCTCCGACGAAAGATATGTCGACCGATCGGTACAATCAATGCTTCCGTCGATCCTTGTGCCCGGGCCGCGAGAGCCGGACGCGGATCAGCGAGGCTCGCGCGGCAGCCCCAACCCCCGCTCGGCCACCTGGGTCCGCAGGACCTCGTTGGCTCCGCCCGCGATCGTGTACGCCCGCGAGTACAGATGCGCGTCCTGCCACCAGCCGTCGGCCACCGCCTCCGGGTCCGACTCGGTGAGCAGGCCGTCCGTGCCCTGAAGGCGCAGGCCGAAGTCGGCCAGGTCGTGGTTGAGCTCGCTGAAGAAGATCTTGCCGAGGAGAGCGTCCGCCGGCTGTTCCGTGCCGTGCAGCATTCGGGACTGCGCCTGACCGATCATCGCGGCGTTCACCTGCACCCGCGCGGCGAGTTCACCGATCGCCTGCCGGTGGCCCGAGTCATCGAGCGCGGCCGGTGTCTTCTCCGCCAGCCGCACCAGGTCGTCGAGCACCGCGAACAACTCCACACCCCGCGCGGCCACACCGGACCGTTCCCGGCCGAGGCTGCTCATCGCCACCCGCCAGCCGTCGTCCACCCGGCCGATCACGTTCGCGGCCGGGATCCGGACGCCGTCGAGAAAGACCTCGTTGAAGTCGGTCGTCCCGGTGAGCTCGCGCAGCGGCCGCACGCCGACCCCCGAACTGCGCATGTCCAGCGCGAACGCCGTGATGCCCTGGTGCTTCGGGGCGTCGCCGTCGGTGCGCGCGAGCAGGTAGCCCATGTCGGCGTGCTGTCCGTTGGTCGTCCACACCTTCTGTCCGTCGACCACGAACACCGCGTCGTCACCCTCGCCCTCGCGACGCGCCCGCGTCCGCAGTGCCGCCAGATCGCTGCCCGCTTCCGGCTCGCTGAACAGCTGGCACCACACGTCCTCGCAGCTGCGGATGCGCGGCAGGAACCGCGACCGCTGCTCGTCGGTGCCGAAGTCGATGAGAGCCGCCGAGGCCAGCGAGGCCGCGCCGACCGGGGGCCAGGTGCGGGCGCGCGCGATCTCCTCGGCGACGACGGAGGGTTCGAGGGGGTGGGCGTCCGGGCGGCCGCCGTACTCCACCGGCCAGTCGATCCCGAGGAACCCCGCCTCGTAGAGCTTCGCGGTCCACTCGCGGATCGTCGGCATCAGGGACGGCTCGGGTGCCCGCACCCCGGAGTGTGTCTTGATGCCGGGTGAGTGCTCCGCCACGAAGGCGCGGACTTCGCCCCGGAAGGCCTCCAGCTCGGGCGTGGACTCCAGTCGCATCGCTGTCGACTCCTCGTCGTCATGCGGCCGTGGCCGAAATGAGTATACTTTAACCATGGTGTTGGCTCGCCTGCCAGTACCCGGTGCCCGTGCCGAATAGACTGGGGATCCGGAATATCCCCTCAGAGGAGTTGGCCCATGGCGACTGCCGTCGACCGCGAGCCCGCCGACGGCGAGACCGGCATCCCCGTCGGGAAGCTGGCCGCGCAGACCGCGCGGCGCATCGAGGCGACCGTCATCCGCCAGGGCTGGCCCGTCGGCGAGTCGCTGGGCTCCGAAGTGGACCTGCGAGAGCAACTGGGCGTCAGCCGCGCGGTGCTGCGCGAGGCCGTCCGTCTGGTCGAGCACCACCAGGTCGCCAGGATGCGACGCGGCCCGAACGGCGGCCTGATCGTCTGCGCCCCCGACGCCGGACCGGCGACCCGGGCCATGGTCATCTACCTCGAATACGTCGGCACCAGCGTCACGGATCTGCTCCAGGCCCGCCAGCTCCTCGAACCGATCGCCGCGGGCCTCGCCGCCGACCGGATCACCGAGGAGGGCATCGTCACGCTCCGCGCCACCCTCGACTCCGAACTGGCCCACAACGACGACCCGTCGGTCCATTCGCAGGACCCGCTGCACCCCGTGCTCGGCCAGTTGTCCGGCAACCCGGTGCTGCACCTGTTCATCGACGTGCTCACCCGCCTCACCGCCCGGTACGCGCACACCTCCCGGCGTATCTCCAAGGCGGAGATGCACGCGGCCAAGGAGGTCTCGCAGCGCGAGCACCGCGCGGTTGTCGACGCGGTCATCGCGGACGACGGGGCACGTGCGCAGACCGAGCTCACCGCGCACCTCGAATCGGTGGCCGCCTGGATCGAGAAGCACCGGGTGCGCCGGGGCGGGCAGCGGATCTCGGGAAGCGTGGTCGAGCCGGAGCTGGTCGAGGGGCCACGGGCCAAGCTCGCCGAGGTGGTGGCCTCCCGGATCCATGACGACATCGCCGCGCGGGGCTGGCAGATCGGCATGGTCCTCGGTTCGGAGACGGATCTGCTGGCCCGCTACGAGATCAGCAGGGCCGTCCTGCGGGAGGCCGTGCGGCTGTTGGAGTACCACGCGGTCGCCCGGATGCGCCGAGGCCCGGGCGGCGGCCTCGTCGTCACCGAACCCGAGCCGCAGGCCAGCATCGACACCATGGCGCTCTTCCTGGAGTACCAAGGCGTCACGGCGGACGACCTGCGGATCGTCCGCAACGCCATCGAGCTCGGCATCATCGCCAGGGTGACCGCCCGACACGCCGAGGGCGACACCGAGGTCGCCGAGCGCCTCGCGAAGGCCGTCCGCTGGGCCACCGAGGGCCCGGCCGACGATGCCCGAAAGGCCGACCTCTTCCACTCCGAACTGGCGGCCCTGGCCGACAACCCGGTGCTGTCCCTCTTCCTCGCCATCATCACCGAGCTGTTCCGCCGCCACGCGTCCGGCCATGACCGGCCGTTGCCGGGAGACACGGCGGCGGACGAGGTCCAGCACGTCCACCAACGCATCCTCGACGCGATCGTGCAGGGGGACGCCGGAGTCGCCCGGCACCGGATGCGGCGCCATTTGGATGCACTCATTCCGTGGTGGCACTGATCACGCACTGACTGTGCGCCGACGCACACGGTGCTTCATGTGCTGATCGCGCCGTTTTCCTGGACCGCTCATCCTAATTACGTATACTCAATAGGGTCCCGATCGAAGGAGATTCGATGCGCCGGACCCTGTTCGAGCAGGATCACGAGGACTTCCGCCTTCTGGTGCGGGACTTCCTGGCCCGCGAAGTGCTCCCGGTGTACGAGGACTGGCGACATGCCGGTCTCGTGCCCCGCGATCTGTTCACCGCACTGGGCAAGCTGGGCATCATCGGCACGGCCGTCCCCGAGGAGTACGGCGGAGGCGGCCAGGACGACTACCGCTTCAACGTCGTCATCCAGGAGGAGTGCGCCCGCGCGGGCGTGACACTCGGCGGTCTGCGCACCCACCTCGACGTGGTCGTCCCCTACTTCACGGGCCTCGCCAACGCGGAGCAACGGGTCCGCTGGTTCCCGGGGTTGGCCTCCGGCGAGCTCTACACCGCCATCGCGATGAGTGAACCGGGCACCGGGTCCGACCTGGCCGGCGTCACGACGAGGGCGGTACGCGACGGCGACCACTACACGCTCACCGGCGCCAAGACCTTCATCACCGGCGGCCACCACGCCGACCTGGTGATCGTCGTGGCCCGCACCGCCACCGACCCGGACGACCGGCGCGCCGGACTGTCGCTGCTCGTGGTGGAGAAGGGCATGCCCGGCTTCACCGTCGGACGCAAGCTGGAGAAGATCGGCCTCACCGTCCAGGACACCGTGGAACTGTCCTTCGACGAGGTCCGGGTCCCCGTCGCCAACCTCCTCGGCGAGGATGGCGCCGCCTTCACCCACCTCGGCCGCAACCTGGCCCAGGAGCGGCTGGCCATCGCGGTCGGAGCCGTCGCCCAGGCCCGGGCCGCGATCGACCTGACCATCGCCTACGTGCGCGACCGGACGGTGTTCGGCAGGCCGGTGGCCCACTTCCAGAACACGAAGTTCGAACTCGCCTCCATGGCCACCGAGTTGGAAGCCGCACAGGCTCTCCTGGACGCGGCGGTCACGGCGCTCGTCGCCGGTGAGCTGAGCCCGGCCGACGCGGCGAAGACCAAGTTGTTCTGCACCGAGACACAGGGCCGCGTGGTCGACCGCTGCCTCCAACTGCACGGCGGCTACGGCTACATCCTCGAGTCCCCGATCGCCCGGCTGTACGCCGACGCACGAGTGACCCGCATCTACGGCGGCACCAGCGAGGTCCTGAAGACCATCATCAGCAAGTCCCTCGGCCTGTAAGGAGTTCGATGTGAACATCGACGGATCGTCGGCGCTGGTCACCGGAGGCGCCTCCGGCCTGGGACTGGCCACCGCGCGCCGCATCATCGACCGCGGCGGCCGGGTCGTCCTGGCCGACATCTCCGAGGAACAGGGCGCCAAGGCGGTCTCCGACCTCGGGGGGGCCGCGCGTTTCGTCCGCGCCGACGTCACCGACGAGGCCTCGGTCACCGCCGCCCTCGACACCGCGCAGAACCTCGGCCCCCTGCGCTGCGTCGTGCACTGCGCGGGGCGCGGCGGGGACCGCCTGCGGATCATCGACCGCGACCGCATCCCCGGGGACCTCACCACGTTCTCCGAGGTCATACGGGTCAACCTGATCGGCACCTACAACGTCCTGCGCCTGGCCGCCGCCCGTCTCTCCGGCAACGACGTCGTCGACGGCGACCGCGGGGCCGTAGTCCTCACCGCCTCCGTCGCCGCGTTCGACGGCCAGATCGGCCAGACCTCCTACACGGCCTCCAAAGCGGGGGTGCACGGCATGACCCTCGTCGCCGCCCGTGACCTCGCGAGCCGGCAGATCCGGGTGAACACCATCGCCCCCGGCGTCATGGACACCCCCATGCTCGGCCGACTGCGCGAGGACATCCGCGACGGCCTCGCCGCGACCGTGCCCCACCCCAAGCGCCTCGGCGCCCCCGACGACTTCGCCCGTCTCGCCGTCGAGATGCTGGAGAACCCCTACCTCAACGGCCAGACCATCCGCCTCGACGGCGCCATCCGCATGGCCCCGCGATGACACGTGCGACGACGCCCGCGATGACGGAGGCCGAGACCGACGAGCGGTTCCGCACCCGCCTGCGGGCCTTCCTTACCGACCAACACCCGGGCCGCCGCCCCAAGGACCCCGCCGAGCGCCTCGCCTGGCAGAAGAGGTGGCTGGCCGCACTGTACGACGCCGGGTACGCCGGCCCGAGCTGGCCGCACGAGTACGGCGGCATGGACCTGCCCTTCGCCCGCCAGGTCATCTACCAGGAGGAGTACGCCCGAGCCCGCGTCCCCGGTCCCCTGGGCACCGGACTCGGTATCGCCGCCCCCACCCTCATCAAGTACGGCACGACGGAGCAGAAGGACCGCTTCCTGCGCCCCATGCTGCGCGGTGACACGGTCTGGGCACAGGGCTACTCCGAACCGGAGGCGGGCTCGGACCTCCCCGCGCTGCGCACGACGGCACGTCGCGAGGGCGGCGGGCCCGACGATCACGGCGCGGAGTACGTCGTCAACGGGCAGAAGGTCTGGAACAGTTCGGCCGACATCGCCGACGTCCTCTTCACGCTCGTGCGCACCGGCTCCCCCGACTCCCGGCAGGACGGCATCAGTTACCTCCTGATCGACGCACACGCCCCCGGCGTGACCGTGCGCCCGCTGCGGGACCTGACGGGCGACGCCCACTTCTGCGAGATCTTCTTCGACGACGTCCGCGTACCGGTCGCCGACCGGATCGGCCCCGAGAACGGCGGCTGGCCCCTGGTCCGCACGAGCCTCGGCCACGAACGCGCCGCCGGAGCCATGAACCAGGCAGCCCTGTACCGGCGCGTGCTCGACGAGCTGATCGAGCTCGCCCACGAACTCGGGGCCACCGCCCACCCGTTGGTATGCGACAGACTCGCGGACTTCGAGATCCGCGTGTCGGTCATGCGGCTCACCGGGATGCGAACCATCGCCGACATCATGGCGAAGGGCGAGCCGGGACCGGCCTCCTCGACATCACGCCTGTTCATCGCGGTCTTCGAACAGGAACTGCACGAGTTCGCCCTGGAGTTGCTCGGCCCGTACGGAATCCTCGGCCGCCGCGACCCGCACGCCGTGCAGCGCGGCCGCTGGGTGTGGGGATTCCTGCGCACCCGTGCCTCGACGATCGGCGCGGGCACCGCCGAGATCCAGCGCAACACCATCGCCGAACAGGTCCTGGGCCTGCCCAGGGACCCGGCGATGCCGACCACCGGAAGGGCGCGATGAGAGCCGCACGCTGCACGCAGTACGGGCCGCCGGAGGGGCTGGACGTCACCGACCTGGACGATCCCGAACCCGGCCCCGGCGAGGTACTGGTCCGCGTCCACGCCGCCGCGGTCAACGTCCCGGACGTCCTGCTGGTGTCGAACCGCTACCAGGTCACCGTCCCCCTGCCGTTCACCCCCGGCAGCGAGTTCGCCGGGGTCGTGGAGGCGCTGGGACCCGGAGTGACCGGGCCGCCGGTCGGCACACCGGTGGCCGGGGCGGTGCTGACGGGCGCGTTCGCCGAACAGGTCGTAGTGCCCGTCGCGGGCCTGCGCCCGGTGCCCGAAGGGCTGGACATGGTCCATGCCGCGGCGTTCCACGTGACGTACGCGACCGCCTACCACTCCCTGGTCACCGTCGGACAGGGCACGACGGGGGAGTGGGCAGCGGTGCTCGGGGCGGCGGGCGGGGTCGGCTCCGCGGCCGTGGACATCGCGACCCGGCTCGGGATGCGCGTCGTAGCGGCGGCATCGAGCGGGGAACGGCTCGCGGTAGCCCGAAAGCTCGGCGCGGAGGCCGGAGTCGACTACGTCCACGAGGACCTCAAGACAGGGATCCGCGAGGCGACCGGCGGTGAGGGTGCCCACCTCGTCGTCGACCCGGTCGGCGGCGACCACGCGGAGGCCGCCCTGCGCGCACTGCGACGGGGCGGCCGGTTCGTGACGGTGGGCTACGCCGACGGGAAGATCCCCCGCATCCCGCTCAACCTGGTGCTGCTCAAGGACGCGGTCGTGAGGGGCTTCGAGATCCGCATGCTGCGCCAGTACGCCCCGGACGCGGTGGCCGCCGGCGACCGGGCGCTCGCCCAACTGGTCCGTGACGGGATGCGCCCGCTCGTCTCCCGCGTCCACCCCCTCGCCGAGGTGGCCTCCGCCCTGACGGACGTGGCGGAGCGGCGCACCACCGGCAAGGTGGTCATCGACATGACCGGCCGAGCGTGAACCCGGCTCAGAAGGCGGGCAGTTGTGGACGTCGCTTGACGTAACCGCCGGCGTCCACCCGCATCTGCATACCGGTGACGTACTTCGACTCGTCCGACACCAGGAACAGCACCATGTCGGCGATGTTCTCCGGCTCGACGTAGGGGACGCCGAACCCGGTCGTTGCCGGGAAGGAGGGCAGGGCGTCCTCGCGGGTCGGGTTCTCCAGGTCGGGTCGGAACGACCGGTACATGAGGTCGCTGTTGAGCATGTCCGTGTTGACGTTCGTCGGGTGCAGGGCGTTGACCCGGATCTGCCGGGACGCGAGCACCGTGGCCAGATCGTGGACGAACGCGGCCACTTGGCGCTTGGCGAACGAGTAGCCCAGCCCGCCGGGCCCGTTGGCCGGGTTGTCGACGGTCGCCGGTATCAGCCCCGCGATCGATCCCGTGGCGACGATCGAGGCGCCGTCCGGCAGATGGGGCAGGGCCGCGTCGACTGCGTGGACCACCCCGTTGAAGTCGACGGTGACGGCGTCGAGGAAGGCCTGGGCGGTCTGCCCGGGCCCCAGCGGGCAGATCCCGGCCTGTGCCACGACGGCGTCGAGCCGCCCCAACTCGGCCACTCCGTCGGCCACGGCCGCCTTGAGCGCCGCCGGATCCCGTACGTCGGCCTTGCGGGCGACGATGCGCCGTCCGGTCTTCTCGACTTCCCTCGCGGTCTGCTCCAAGTCGGCCTCGGTGGCCAGCGGATAGCCGTTGGTCGCGATGTCCTCGCAGAGGTCCACGGCGATGATGTCGGCGCCCTCCGTGGCGAGCCGGACCGCCTGGGCCCGCCCCTGGCCGCGCGCGGCCCCGGTGATGAAGACGACCTTGTCCTGCACTCGACCCATGGGGTCTCCTTCCGTCGAATAAAAGAGTAGCCTTAATCACGCGATCGGGAGCCTTGATCCCGCTCATCGGGACGCGATCAGTGCACACAATCCGTCCGGTGTTAGAGAGTTCCGAGACCGAGGGAGCGCAGGATGCCGTTGCAGCCATGGATGAAGTTGCTGTCGACCGACGACCATCTGATCGAACCCCCACGACTGTGGTCGGACCGCCTCCCGGCAAGGTTCCGGGACATCGGCCCGCGCATCGTGGAGCAGCCGAGGGGGGAGGGCCAGTCCCCGGCCGAGGTGTGGGTCTACGAGGACCGGGTCTACCCGTACATCGGCCTGAACGCCGTCGCGGGCAAGAGCCCCGAGGAGTTCGGCCTCGAACCGACGCGCTACGACGAGATGATCCCGGGCTGCTACGACCCCAAGGCCCGCATTCGCGACATGGACCTGGACGGGGTGTGGGGGGCGCTGTGCTTCCCGTCGTTCCCGCGCTTCGCCGGCACCGTGTTCCTGGAGGGACAGGACCGCGAACTCGCGCGGCTGTGCGTCCAGGCGTGGAACGACTACGTGCTCGACGAGTGGTGCGCCACCGCGCCCGGCCGCCTGATCCCGCTGATCATTCTGCCACTGTGGGACGTCGAGGCCAGCGTGGTCGAGATCCACCGCACGGCAGCCAAGGGCGCGAAGGCGATCTCGTTCCCGGAGAACCCCTCCCCGCTGGGGCTGCCGTCGTTCCACACCGACCACTGGGACCCGGTGTTCTCGGCGGCAGAGGACACCGACATGCCCCTGTGCCTGCACTTCGGCACCTCGGGCAAGCCGCCGGTCACCGCCCCGGAAGCGCCGTTCGCGGTGACGATCGCCCTGTTCGGCTGCAACTCGATGTTCGCCACCGCCGACCTGCTGTTCTCCCCGGTGCTGCACAAGCATCCCAAGCTGAAGATCGGCCTGTCCGAGGGCGGCATCGGATGGATCCCCTACCTGCTGGAACGGAGCGACGGCACCTGGGAGCGGCACCGCTTCTACCAGAACGTCAACCAGAGCGTGCGGCCCTCGGAGCTGTTCCACAAGCACTTCCACGGCTGCTTCATCGACGACCGGTTCGGTGTGGACGTACGCCACCACATCGGCATCGACAAGATCACCTGGGAGTGCGACTACCCGCACTCCGACTCCTACTGGCCCAAGAGTCGCGCCTACGCGGCGGAGGTGCTGGCCGACGTCCCCGACGAAGAGGTGCACCAGATCGTGGAGTTGAACACCCGCCGCCTCTACAACCTCCCCGCATGAGCCGCCGCCCCGAGTCCGAGCGGTCCGACTGGACCGACCTGGACCTGCTGACCAGGGAGGAGGCGCACGGCCGTCTGCTCGCCGAGATCGCCGACACGGACGTACGACTGGCCGCACTCGGCGAGTCCGACGCGGCCGAGCGTGACCTCCTCCAGTCCCGGCTGCGTGCCCTGCGTGAGGCCGCCGAGGACCTGAACGACCGACCGAAGAAGGACTGAGGCCGCCATGGGGCGTGTGGAAGGCAAGGTCGCGCTCATCACGGGAGCGGCCCGCGGGCAGGGCCGCTCGCATGCGGTGCGGCTGGCCGAGGAGGGGGCGGACATCGTCGTCACCGACGTCTGCCACGACATCAGCGAGGAGCTGCCGTACGCGCTCGCGTCGAAGGAACAGCTGGAGGAGACCGCCGAGTTGGTGAGAGCGACGGGCCGGCGCTGCACAGCCGTACAGGCCGATGTCCGCTCGATCGTCGAGACGCGGGCAGCCGTCGACGCGGCCCGCGACGAGTTCGGCCGGCTCGACGTGGTCGTCGCCAACGCCGGTGTCATGAGCATCGGTGCGGCCTGGGAACTGTCCGAGGAGGCCTGGGACGTCGTCGTCGACGTCAACCTCAAGGGCGCCTGGAACACGGCGAGGGCCGCGATCCCCCGGATGATCGAGGCGGGGGAGGGCGGCTCGATCGTCATCACCAGCTCGGCCGCCGGCATCCGCGGCCATGTGCCGTACGCGCACTACGTGGCCGCCAAGCACGGTGTGGTCGGCCTGATGAAGGCGCTCTCCAACGAACTCGCCCCGCACCGCATCCGGGTGAACACCGTCCACCCCACCGGCGTCAGCGACACGGGCATCACCGTCGGCGTCCCCGTCGAGGAACTCGCCGCACGGGAGCCGCTGTTCGCCCTCGCCGCGATGAACCCCCTCGCTCCCTACATCGAGCCGCGGGACGTGTCGAACGCCGTCCTGTTCCTCGCCTCGGAGGAGGCACGGTATGTCACGGGCCTGCAGTTCACCGTCGACGCGGGATCGACCAACAAGCCGTAGAACGGAGTGGGTTGAATGAAGGTCACGATCGACACGTCCTCGTGCTCCGGGCACGCGCGGTGCGCGGCGGCGGCACCGGGGCTCTTCCGCCTCGACGACGACGGCTATGCGCTGCCCTTCGACGGGGAGGTCCCGGAGGGCCTCGAACAGGCGTCCCGTGACGGGGAGTTGGCCTGCCCGGAACGGGCGATCACGGTTGAGTGACTGGCAGAGCCCCACGACCTCGGGTCGTGGGGCTCAGTCATGTGCGGTTCGGCAGCGCCCTGAAGGGGCGCGGGTCTGTATCGATATGCGGCTCCGCCGCGTGGGCGCGACCAGCCACGATGGCGCCGCAGACGAACGACGGCACATCGCGGCACCTGCAGCGGAGCGCTCGGCTCAGCCGGCCGGCTGCGGAGGCGGCGTGAACCGGTGGCCCCAGAACGCGCCGTCCGTGATCTCGTAGACCGGCACGGGCTCGGGCACCTGCAGTCCGTTCCAGCCGAACTCGACGGCGTAGTTCTCCGGCGACCAGACGTAGAACGACACCATGTGGTCGTTGGTGTGCTTGCCGAGCGAGTGCATCATCGGCACCTCCATCTTCCCGGCACGGTCGAGGGCCAGCCCGACGTCGTCCAGCGTCGCCCCCTCCACCATGAAGTGCAGCAGCCGCCCCGGACCCGGCATCGGCGTCACACCCAGCGTGTGGTGCCGGGGGTTGCAGCCCATGAACCAGGTCGTGCCGCCCGGCGACTTCATCGTGTTGCGCTCGATGAAGCCCAGCACGTCGACGTAGAAGTCGAACGTGGTGCGGGCGTCCTCGGCGGAGATGATGGCGTGTCCGAAGCCCATGTCGCCGGTGACGAACTTCGACACCAGCGGGGTGCGCACCGGCACATGGTCGAGGACGGCGCCGTAGAACAGCTCGACCGGGTTGCCGCCCGGGTCGTTGAACTTGACGAAGCCCGTGACCCTCCGCTCCGCGGCCTCGGCCTCGGTGCCGGCCGTCACCTTGATCCCGGCCTTCTCGACGTCCGCGACCAGCAGCGCCAACTGCCGCTCGTCGAGGACCTCGAAGCCCAGCGCCGTCATCCCGGGCTGGGCGCCTGGGGAGACCACGATGCGGGCCGGGTAGTCGTCCATCCGGAAGGACAGCGACTCGGAGTCGCCGCCCTCGACGGGCATCAGGCCGAGGAAGTCGGCGCCGAAGGCCTTCCACTTGTCGAGGTCGTTGGACTCCAGACGCAGGTACCCGAGTGAGCGAACACCCATCAGGCCCTCCCCTCAGATTCGGTCAGGTCCGGGCGGCCCGTGGGGCTCCCGGTATCGGTACGTCCGTGACGCTAGACAGCCCGGCACCCCCGCCGCCGGAACCGTCCCACTGATCGGGAGGCGCACGGCGACGGGCCCCCTCCGGGTGCGAGCGTGAGCGTCATGACACTCAGCTACGAGGACACCCTGCGCGAACTCCCCACCGACGACGGCACGTTGCGTTACCACGAGGCCGGTGACGGACCCCCGCTGCTCCTGTTGCACGGGTCGGGGCCGGGCGTCACCGGCTGGCGCAACTACCGGAACAACCTCCCCGTGCTCGCGGAGCACTTCCGCTGCCTGGCCCTGGAGTTCCCCGGCTTCGGCGTGAGCGACCCGACCGCGGAGAACCCGATGGCGGCCGGCCCCAAGGCCGTCCTCCGCTTCCTGGACGGCCTCGGCCTCGACCGCGTCGACGTCATCGGCAACTCCATGGGCGGGTTCGTCGCCGTCGGGCTCGCGGTCGCCCACAAGGACCTGTTCCGCAGGGTCGTCACCATCGGCGGCGTGGGCCGCAACATCCTCTCCCCGGCGCCCAGCGAAGGCCTCAACCTGCTGGTCGAGTTCGCCGAGAACCCCACCCGCGACAACCTCGTCCAGTGGCTGCGCGCGATGGTTCACGACCCCGCCCTGCTCACCGAGGAGCTCATCGAAGAGCGCTGGGCCAGCGCCACCGAGCCGCAGACGCTGGAGGCCTCCCGGCGGATCTACGGCCGTCAGGCGATGGCCGCGATCCAGGCCGCCCAGTCCCAGTCCGACCAGCCCATCTGGGCCGCCCTCCACAAGGTCACCGCACCCACCCTGCTGACCTGGGGCCGCGACGACCGGGTCACACCGCTGGAGAACGCCCTGCTGCCCCTGCGCACCATCCCCAGGGCCGAACTGCACGTGCTCCCGGACTGCGGACACTGGGCGATGATCGAGCAGAAGCAGGCCTGGGAGAGCGCGGTGCTGGCCTTCCTGACCCGCCCGGAGACCTCCTGAGGACGCCCATGCGGTCCCCCGCTGCCCCCACGTCCGCCCGCCAGGCCGCCCGCCGGGTCCAGATCCTGCGCGCCGCCTCCGACCTCGGCTCCCGCGACGGGCTCGCCGACGTGCAGATGCACGACGTGGCCAGGGAAGCGGGCGTCGCGATCGCCACCCTGTACCGCTACTTCCCGTCCAAGCCCTTTCTGTTCCTGGCGGTCCTCGAATGGCACATCGAGCAGTTCCTCGGTGGCGATGAGTGCGGCGCGCCCGTCCGGGCCACAGCCGATCCGGCGACCGAGATCGCGGACACCCTCGTCCAGCTGAGCGGCAAACTGCTCGGCAACCGCGTGCTGGCCTCCGCGGTGGCGCTGTCGTCGTTCACGGAGTACGCGAGCGCCGTCCCGAGCCGGATCGACATCGTCGAGCGAGGCCTGGGACAGCGGCTCCTGCGTCTGCTCGGGGATCGCGCGGACGTCCGCAGCAGGGTGCGCCTGCTCGTTTACACATGGTGGGGGCTGTTCGTCGCCGTGCTGACCGAGGAGATCTCCACCGAGCAGGGGGAGTCGGACCTGCGGCTGGCCGCGCGCCTGATCGCGACGCCATAGCGCACAAGCCGGTGCCCGGGACACCCACCGTGTCCCGGGCACCGGCTTTCCGTCAGTCCGTCGACCCGGCCATGTCCAGCACGGCCAGATACCCGAACGCGAGACTCGAACCGATCGGCGTGCCGGCCCCCGGATACACCCGCCCCGACATCGCGGCCGCGGTGTTCCCGGTCGCGTACAGCCCCTCGATCGGCCGGCCGTCCGGTCGCAGGACGCGCGCGTGGGTGTCGATCCGCAGACCGCCCTTGGTGCCGATGTCCGACGGGACGATCGTCGCCACGTAGAACGGCGGTTCGTCGATGGGCAGAAGCAGCGGGTTCGGCCACTCGGGCGCCGGCTTCGCCGGGACGTTCTGCCGAGGGTCGGCCGGGAAGGGGACGATGTGGTGGAACATCTGGTCCCACGGGGTCTCACCGCGGTGGAACCGCTCGTCGACACCGGTCCGCGCGTACCCGTTGAACTCCTCGACGGTCCTCTTCAGCGTGTCGAAGGGGACGTCGATCAGCCCGGCCAGCTCCTCCAGGGTGTCGGCCTTCTTCAACGCCCCCGACTCCAGCCACTGTGCGGGCCCCGGAGTGGCGGGCGGGAAGCCGATGCTGTCCCGGTCCAGCTGCCGCTGGTCGAACACCCAGTGCGCCGGGATGTGGCTCACGCCGGTGGTGGTGTGCAGCCGGACGATCTCGTGCGCGGCCTGGTCGTACGGCCGTGTCTCGTTGACGAAGCGTTCGCCCGCGCCGTTGACCCAGATGCCGCCCCGGGTACCGGTGTGGAAGAGCGGCAGACCGTCCGGGTGGACGAGCCCCGGCACGAACCATGCCTCGTCGAGCAGGTCGGTGTCCGCGCCCACGGCGATGCCCGCCCGCAGGGCGTCACCGGTGTTGCCCGGGGCGCCCTCGGACCACTCCCCGGTGAGCGGTGGCTGGTGTTTCTCGCGCAGCTCACGGTCGCGCTCGAAACCGCCTGCGGCGAGCAGCACACCCCGCCTGGCCCGGATCCGGACCCGCTCACCGTCACTGACGACCTCGGCACCGACGACCCGGCCACCCTCGACGATCAGGCTCTCCAGTGCGGTGTTCAGCCGCAGTTCCCCGTTGCCCGTCTCCAGGAACGCCGAGAGTGCCCGGCCGATCAGCGCACGGCCGCCGGAGAGCACCGGCCCCTCGTCGAAGCCGAACCGCTCGGTGGGCAGCGAGTTGCGCAACATGGCCCTGCGCTCGCCGAGCTCCGCGACCTCGACCGGCGGCGGGAAGACGGTGTGCCCCATGGGCGACGACCCCGGGGCCGACGCGTAGTAGTCCGGAGCCGCGCCGTGGACGAAGGACTGGAACCACGTGTTCCGCTCCAGCTCGTCGATCAGCCGGGGCCCGGCCGCCAGATAGGCGTCCTGGAGCGCCTCCCGGGACGGGTCGTCGACGACACCGCGCAGATACGCCCGCGCGTCCTCCACGTCGTCCCCGTAGCCGGCCCGGCTCAGCGGAGCGGACCCCGGGAACCACAGCCCCGCGCCGGAGTACGCCACGGTGCCACCGACCCGGTCGGTCTTCTCGACGACCAGCGTGCGCAGCCCGCGCGCCGCCGCCACATACGCCCCGACCAGGCCTCCGCCCGACCCGACGACGATCACGTCGTAGGCATCCTCGTTGATGCTCATCCGAACCTCCTCATGAGTGCCGACCGTGCTGGGTGGGGCGTGGGGGAACGAACAGGGTGCGCCCAGCGGTTCGCCGGCCGACGCTAACGAGACGGTGCGGGCCCGTCTTCGCGCCATCTCGCTCATCGAGACCCACCCGCCGCCGAGTCCCGCTGAGCGGAACGCGCCCGGTGCCCTCCGACATGGCGGATCAGGCTGAAGGCCGGCACGAGTTGAGGATGGCGATGACAGACGTTTGGGAACCGACAGCGGTCGCGAACCGTGGATCCGCCGTGACCGAGGCGGCCGTACGACTCACCCGCGCGGCCCAGGACCACAAGCCCTGTACGCCGGTACGGGACCTGCTCGGCGCGACCGACATCAGCCTCGCGTACGCCGTCCAGCGACGCGTCGTCGGCGACCGGATCAGCGCGGGAGCACGGGTCGTCGGGCGCAAGATCGGGCTCACGTCGGAGTCGGTGCAGCGTCAGGTCGGCGTCGACCGGCCCGACTTCGGCGTGCTGCTGGACGACATGGACGTCACAGGGCTGCCGGCCGTCCCCAGCGACCGGCTGCTCCAGCCCAGGGTCGAGGCGGAGATCGCGTTCGTGCTCGCCGCCGACCTGGACGAGGACGACCTCGACATCGAGCGGGTCAGGGCGGCGGTCGGATACGCCGTGGCCGCCCTGGAGATCGTCGACAGCCGGGTGGCCGACTGGGACATCGCGATCACGGACACGGTCGCCGACAACGCCTCCAGCGGGCTGTTCGTCCTCGGCCGACAGCGCGTCGGACTGGGGGAGTTCACACCCCGGGACGTCACCATGCGGCTCTACGCCGACGGCGAGCTCGCCTCCGAGGGCACCGGCGCCGCCTGCCTGGGCGATCCCCTGGCGGCCCTGCTGTGGCTGGCGCGCACCGCCCGAGAGTTCGGCGACCCATTGCGCGCGGGACAGATCGTGCTCTCCGGCGCCCTCGGCCCGCTCGTCCCCACCCCGCCAGGCATCACCGTACGGGCCGAGATCTCGGGCCTGGGTCCGGTGACCGCGACCTTCTCACCCAAGGATCGACAAGGATGACGAAGACCAAGGTGGCCGTTATCGGCTCCGGCAACATCGGCACCGACCTGATGATCAAGGTCCTGCGCCTGTCCGACACCCTGGAGATGGCCGCGATGGTGGGCATCGACCCGGACTCCGACGGTCTGGCGCGCGCCGCACGACTGAAGATCCCCACCACCCACGAGGGCGTGGACGGCCTCATCGGCATGGACGGCTTCGACGACATCGAGATCGTCTTCGACGCCACCTCCGCGAAGGCCCACGTCGAGAACGCCAAGAAGCTCGCCCCGTACGGCAAGCGGCTCGTCGACCTCACCCCGGCGGCCCTCGGCCCGTACGTGGTGCCGACGGTGAACCTGGACGAGCACCTGGCCGACGCCGGTAGCTCCGTCGACAACTTCAACATGGTCACCTGCGGCGGCCAGGCGACCATCCCGATCGTCCACGCGGTCAGCCGGATCACCCCCGTGCCCTACGCCGAGATCGTCGCCTCGATCTCCTCCAGGTCCGCCGGACCCGGCACCCGGGCCAACATCGACGAGTTCACCGAGACCACGTCCGGCGCCATCGAGAAGGTCGGGGGAGCCCGGCGCGGCAAGGCGATCATCGTCCTGAACCCCGCCGAACCGCCCCTGATCATGCGCGACACGGTGTACTGCCTGATCGGCGCTGACGCCGACCACGACGCGGTCCGCGACTCCGTCGAGGAGATGGTTGCCGCCGTCGCCGAGTACGTGCCCGGCTATCGGCTCAAGCAGCAGGTGCAGTTCACTCCGGTGCCCGCCGAGGACCCGGTCCACACGCTGCTGCCCGACGGCGTCTCCGAGCGGCCGGCCACCAAGGTCTCCGTCTTCCTCGAAGTGGAGGGCGCCGCCCACTACCTGCCCGCCTACGCCGGCAACCTCGACATCATGACCTCGGCCGCCCTGCGGGTCGCCGAGCGCATCGCCGGCCGGACGACCCCCGAGGTGACCAAGTGACTCGCAGGCTCTATGTACAGGACGTCACCCTGCGGGACGGCATGCACGCCATCCGGCACCGGATCACCCCCGAGTTCGTCTCGAAGATCTCCGCGGCCCTGGACCGGGCGGGCGTGGACGCGATCGAGGTCGCCCACGGCGACGGTCTGGCCGGCGGCAGCCTCAACTACGGGCCGGGCAGCAACACCGACTGGGAGTGGATCGAGGCGGCCGCGGACGCCATCGACCGCGCGGTCCTCACCTCGCTGCTCCTGCCGGGCATCGGCACCATCGCCGAACTGAAAAGGGCCTACGCCCTCGGTGTCCGCTCGGTGCGCATCGCCACCCACTGCACCGAGGCCGACGTCTCCGCCCAGCACATCTCCACCGCACGCGAACTCGGCATGGATGTCTCGGGATTCCTGATGATGGCCCACATGGCGCCCCCGCAGGACCTCGCCGAGCAGGCCAAGCTGATGGAGAGCTACGGCGCGCACTGCGTCTACGTCACCGACTCCGGCGGCCGGCTCACCATGGACGGCGTCCGTGACCGCATCCGCGCCTACCGCGACGTGCTCGACCCGGAGACCCAGATCGGCATCCACGCCCACGAGAACCTCTCCCTCTCGGTCGCCAACTCCGTGGTGGCCGTGGAGGAGGGCGTGACCCGCGTCGACGCCTCGCTCGCCGGACAGGGCGCGGGAGCGGGCAACTGCCCGATCGAACCGTTCGTCGCCGTGGCCAACCTCCACGGCTGGAAGCACGACTGCGACCTCCACGCGCTCCAGGACGCCGCCGAGGACCTGGTCCGCCCGCTCCAGGACCGGCCGGTACGCGTCGACCGGGAGACCCTCACCCTCGGCTACGCCGGCGCCTACTCCAGTTTCCTGCGGCACGCCGAGGCCGCGGCCGAGCGGTACGGACTCGACGCCCGCACCATCCTGGAGGAGGTCGGCAGACGCGGTCTCGTCGGCGGGCAGGAGGACATGATCGTGGACATCGCCCTCGACCTCACCGCCCAGGGCTGACACCCGAGCGACGTACCGCTCCCCGGAGGAATGACTCCGGGGAGCGGTACGTTTTTTACGTCCCATCTTCGAATAGACCGACCGTCCCAATAAATCGGTGCACGACTCTATCGATACGGTCCACGGCATTGATACCTTGACGCCGGCGCCGAACTAGAATTGATTTCAGTTTGAGCAGAGAGGCACCGACGATGACGTCTGCCCTTCGCTTGGCGTCGCCCCCGTCGATGATGGAGCGGGTGACGCTGATCATGGATCTCTTCGAACGTCCGCAGACCCACCTGACGCTCGAAACGGTGTCCCGCCGGACACATCTGCCCCGCTCGACGACCCATCGGATCCTCGACCAACTGGTACGCCTCGACTGGCTTCGGCACACGGTGGCGGGATACGCCCTGGGGTCGCGGTCGCTGGGTCTGGGCGGCCGGGAGACGGGTCACAGCACGCTGCGGGCGGCGGCGGCGCCGCACCTGCTGGACCTCGCCGTCCGCACCCGCATGGTCGTCCACCTGGCCGTACTGGACGGTCCGGAGATCTACTACCTGGACAAGGTGGGCGGGCGTGCGGCGGCGGACATCCCCTCGAAGGTCGGCGGCCGGGCGGTCGCGCACTGCACCGGCCTGGGCAAGGCCATGCTGGCCTGGCTGAGCCCCGAGGAGATCGACGCGCGGTACGCGCAGCTGATCGAGCGGCGCACCGAGTACAGCATCGGCCGGCTCGACCAGCTGCACCGGGAGCTCAGGGTGGTGCGCGGCCGCAACGGGCTGGCGATCGACCGCGGCGAGTGCTTTCCCGAACTCGGTTGCGTGGGCCTCGCGCTGCGCGGGCCCGAGGGGCCGGTCGGGGCGATCTCGGTGGTCGGAGACGGCCGTTCGTCCCTGGAACTCGTGGCTCCGCTGGTGGTCAACACGGTCCGGGCGGTCTCCGAGGACCTCTTCGGCGCGGGTGCCGGTGCTGCGCAGCCGTACCGCCGGGATGTGTCGGACGTCGTCGTCGGATAGCGCGAAGCCGCCCCGGCCGGAGCCGGGGCGGCGTGTTTTCAAGGGCGCCTGCCTGCCCCTGTCCTCACCAAGCCGTCCAGCCGCCGTCCACCGTGACGGTCGTCCCCGTCACGAAGCGGGAGGCGTCCGAGGCGAGGAACACCGCGGCGCCGCCCAACTCCTCGACGCTGCCCACCCGTCCCAGGGGCGTGCCCTTGACGATCCGCTCGCCCCACCGGCTGTCCAGCAGGCCCGAGCTGAGGTCCGTACGGAAGTAGCCGGGCGCGAGGGCGTTGACGCGCACTCCGCGGTCGGCCCACTCGACGGCGAGGGCCTTGGTCAGTGCCTCGACTCCGCCCTTGCTGGCGGCGTACGCGGCGATCCGCTCGAAACCGGCGCTCGCGTGCACCGACGAGACGTTCACGATCGACCCCGACCCCTGCGCCAGCATCACTTTCCCGGCCTCACGGCAGCAGTGGAAGGTGCCCTGGAGGTTGATGTCGAGCACCCGCCGGAAGTCCTCGTCGGTGACGTACTCGCTGCGGGTGAAGTGCGGGCTGATGCCCGCGCAGTTGACGACGGCGTCGAGCCGGCCCGTCGCCGCGGTGATCCGCTCCACCGTCGTACGGACCCCGTCCGCGTCGGCCACGGAGGAGGGCAGCACCAGCACCTTGCCGCCGTGCCCGGCGAGCTCGGCCTCCAGGCTCTCCAGGTCCGCGGCCGTACGGGCGGTGACCGCCACGTCCGCCCCGGCCTGCGACAGGGCGACCGCGACCGCCCGGCCGAGGCCCTTGCCCGCGCCGGTCACCCAGGCGGTCCTGCCGTCGAGGCGCAGGTCGGTGTTGACGTCGGCCATGGTTCAGCCCTCCACGGGGATGTCGCGCAGCGTCCGCTTGAGGACCTTGCCCGAGGGGGTGCGGGGGAGTTCGTCGACGACATCGAAGCGCACCGGCACCTTGAACTTGGCCAGCCGCTCCAGACAGAACTCGCGCAGCTCGTCCGGTCCGGCGCCGACTCCGGGCCTGAATACCACGAAGGCGCGCGGGACCTCTCCCCAGCGGGGGTGGACCAGGCCGACCACGGCGGCCTCCAGGACGGCGGGGTGCTCGTACAGCACCCGCTCCACCTCGGGGGTGGCGATGTTCTCGCCGCCGGAGACGATCATGTCCTTCTTGCGGTCGTCGATGTAGAGGAAGCCGTCCTCGTCGACGTGTCCGATGTCCCCGGTGTGGAACCAGCCGTCCTTGAGCGCCGCGGCCGTGGCCTTCTCGTCGCGCCAGTAGCCCGCGAAGACCTTCGGGCCGCGCAACGTGATCTCGCCGAGTTCACCGGCCGGCACCTCCTTGCCGGTGTCGTCGACGATCCGCACGCGCGTGTGCGGCACGGGACGGCCCACCGAGCCCAGCTTGGTCAGCGCGTGCTCCCGGTCCAGGAAGGTGTCGCCGGAGACGGTTTCCGTGAGTCCGTAGGCGTCGGCGAACCAGGCGTTGGGGAAGGCGTTCATGATCCGCCGCAGGACGGGCTCGGGGGTCTTCTCGCCGCCGCCGAGGATGAAGCGCATCGAGCCGGTGTCGTACGACTCCCGGTCCGGGACCTCCAGGACCGCGTTGACCATGGCGGGCGCCAGCCACGCGTTGGTGACCCGGTGCTCCTGGATCGCGCGCAGGGCGCCCTCCGGGTCGAACTTGCGCTGGAGCACCACGCTTCCGCCCGCGTACAGGACTCCGAGGGCCGGCATGTCCAGGCCGCCCACGTGGTAGAGCGGGCCGCAGACCAGCGTGGTGTCGGCCGCGGTCAGGCCGAAGTGGACGATGTGGGCGAGGTTCTTCGCCTGCACGTTCCCGTACGTGATGCGCACGCCCTTGGGGCGTGAGGTGGTGCCCGAGGTGTACATCAGCCGCTGGAGATCGTCCGGCCCGACGTCCACCGGCTCCACCCGGGCGCCGGGGTGCCGGTCGAGGAGGGACTCGTAGCCGGTCCAGGCGCCGTCGGCGGAGCCGTCCACCAGGATTCGGTGCTCCAGGCCGGTCAGCTTCCCGGCGATGCGGTCCGCGGGGCGCACGAACTCCGGCTCGGTGACGAGGACCTTCGTCTCGGCGTGGTCCAGGATGTACGCCCATTCCTCCTCGGACAGGCGGTAGTTCAACGGGAGGAAGACCGCCCCGACGCGGTTCACGGCGTACAGGAGTTCCAGGAACTCGGGCCGGTTGTAGAGGAGCAGGGCCACGACGTCGCCGCGCCCGACGCCCAGCTCCGTCAGTCCGGCGGCCAGCCGGTTCACCCGCTCATGGAGTTCGCGCACCGTCAGGCGGCGGTCCTCCTGGGTCACGGCCACAGCGTCGGGCCGCTGGGTCAGGTGGTAATCGAGGATGCTCGAAAAATTGTGCACGGCGACTCTCCGGCTCGGCGGCCGGGATTGTCCCGACCGGTCGGTTGCCCGCTACCAAGATTTAGTGTACCTCTTGGTCTATAAAACGTTGAGCCGCACTTTACGACGGAGCCCCCTGGTCGACAACCATCCGGACGGGCCCCGTGTCACTCCCCGACCGAGGAGGGCTCCTTGCCTCGCATCCGCCTCGACACCGACGGACCCGTCGCCACGGTCCGCCTCGACCACCCGCCGATGAACGCCTTCGACACCGCCCAGCGCGCCGAACTGGCCGCCGTCGTGCGCGAGCTGGCGGACAGCCATGAGGTGCGGGCCGTGGTGCTGTACGGCGGTGAGCGGCTGTTCGCCGCCGGAGCGGACGTCAAGGCGCTGGCCGCGATGGGGCCAGAAGAGGTCCGGGGCTGGAACCGGGCGCTGCAACGGACCTTCGACGAGGTCGCCCGGCTGCCCATGCCGGTGATCGCGGCCATCACCGGGTACGCGCTCGGCGGCGGCCTCGAACTGGCCCTCGCCGCCGACTACCGCGTGGCCGCCGAGGACGCGATCCTCGGCCAGCCGGAGGTGAGGCTCGGCATCATCCCGGGTTCGGGCGGCACCCAGCGACTGACCCGGCTGATCGGGCCGTCGCGCGCCAAGAACCTGCTGATGACCGGCCGCCGGGTGGGCGCGGAGGAGGCGCTGCGCCTAGGACTCGTGGACGAGGTCGTGGCCGCGGGCGAGGTGTACGACGCCGCGCTGCGATACGCCCGGCGGTTGGCCGAGGGTCCCGCCGCGGCTCTGGAGGCGATCAAGGAGGCGGTGGACCACGGCGCCGACAGCTCTCTGTCCGCCGGGCTGGCGCTCGAACGGTCCCTGTTCACGGGCGTGTTCGGCACGGCGGACGCCGCCACCGGCATCCGGTCCTTCCTGGAACACGGCCCGGGAAAGGCGAGCTTTGGCAGGCCCGAGCGAGACGACTAGGCGGTCAGGGGAGCGCCCCTCTATGGGCGCGGGGAACTGCGCGACCAGCCACGACGGCGCAGCAGCAAACGAACAACCATCGCGGCACTGAAAGGGGCGGCAAAGATGAAGGCACTGCGCTGGCACGGCGCAAGCGATCTGCGGCTGGAGGACGTCCCCGAGCCGCCGGAACCCGAGCCGCACGAAGCCGTGGTCGAGGTCTCCTGGTGCGGGGTGTGCGGTACCGATCTGCACGAGTTCCTCGAAGGACCGCACATGATCCGCAGCGATCCGCACCCGCTCACCGGCGCCAGTCCACCCCTCGCCCTCGGGCACGAACTGAGCGGCACGGTAGTCGCGTTGGGCAGAGCGGTACCCGGCATCGCGATCGGCGACCGGGTGACCGCCGACCCCGTCTGGCGCTGCGGCGTCTGCTTCTGGTGCGTGCGCGGCGAGTACCACATCTGCCCCAAGAGCGGCTCGGTCGGTCTCGCCTCGCCGGGTGCCTTCGCCGATCGCGTCACCGTGCCGATCACGGGGCTCACCCGGCTGCCCGACAACGTCAGCGACGAGATGGCAGCCGCCGCCGAACCCCTCGCCGTGGGTCTGCACGCCGTCGCCCGGGCCGGTGTGCGACCCGGCGACAACGTCCTGGTCGTCGGCGGTGGCCCCATCGGCTTCGCGGTCGTCCTCGCGGCCCGACTCGCGGGCGCTGCCGGACTCTACGTCAGCGAACCCCTGAAGGAGCGCAGGGAGAAGCTTCTCGACATCGGTGTCACCGAGGCCTTCGACCCGCGCGAGACCGACGTACGCCGTGAGGTGTTCCTGAGGACGGGACGTATCGGCCCCGACGTCGTCATCGACGCCACGGGCGTACCCGCGCTCGCGGGCCAGGCGGTGGCCACCGTCCGGCGCGGCGGGCGGGTCGTGCTCGCCGGCGTCGGGCACGGCAGCGTCGAGTTCGACATGGGTCAACTCGTCTTCTACGAGCGGTCGGTGGTCGGCACGCTCGGCTACAACTTCGACATCCCCCGTGTGATCGACCTGATGAGCACCGGGCGTCTGGACGCCTCGCCGCTGATCACCGGACGTTTCTCGCTCTCGGAAGGAGCCGGGGTCTTCGCGGACCTGGCAGCCGACCGCGCAAAGCACCTGAAGGTGCTGCTGACCCCGAAGGGACTGTGACATGGATTTCGACCTGCCGGAGGAGACCCGGGATCTCCAGGACATGGTCCGTGAGTTCGCGGCCAAGGAGATCACCCCGAACGCGGCCGAGTGGTCGGAGAACGAGGAGTTCCCGACGCACATCTTCACCAAGCTCGGCGAACTCGGTCTGATGGGCATGCTCGTGCCCGAGGAGTACGGCGGCGCGGGCTCCGACACCGTCTCCTATGTCGCCGTGATGGAGGAACTGGGCGCCGCCGACCAGTCGGTGGCCTCCTCCTGGAACGCCCACTCGACCATCGCGACGCTGCCGCTGCTGGCCTACGGCACCGAGGAGCAGAAGCACCGCTGGCTGGCCCCGCTGGCCCGCGGTGAGGCCATCGGAGCCTTCGGTCTGACCGAGCCCGGCGCGGGGTCCGACGCGGCCGGCATCACCACCACCGCCCAGCGCCGGGACGGTGGTTGGGTGATCAACGGCACCAAGATGTTCATCACCAACGCCGGTACCGACATCAGCCAGGGCGTCACCCTCCTGGCCACGACGGGCAGGAACGAGGACGGGCGGAAACGGTTCGCCACCTTCTACGTCCCGACCGGCACCCCCGGCTACACCTGCGGGGCCAAGCTGAAGAAGCTCGGCTGGCACGCCATGGACACCCGGGAGCTGATCTTCGACGACTGCTGGATCTCCGACGACCACCTCATCGGGGACGAGGGAGGCGGGCTGCGCCAGTTCCTCTCCGTCCTCGACAAGGGGCGGATCAGCGTCGCCGCCCTCGGTCTCTCGCTGGCCAAGGCGGCACTGGCCCTCGCGGTCAAACACGCCACGGAGCGGCACCAGTTCGGCCGGCCCCTGTCGTCGTTCCAGGCGGTGGCGCACAAGATCGCCGACATCGGCACGGAGTTCGAGGCCGCCCGGTGGATGGTCTACCGCGCCGCCTGGCTCGCCGACCAGGGGCGGCCGTACAGCAAGGAGGCCGCCATGGCGAAGCTCTACACCTCCGAGGTCGCCAACCGGGCCGCCTCCCAGGCGGTGCAGATCCACGGCGGCTACGGCTATGTGCGGGAGTCGGAGGTCTCGCGGTTCTACGCGGACGCCAAGATCCTCGAGATCGGCGAGGGCACGAACGAGATCCAGCGCGATGTCATCGCCCGGGCGCTGGTGAAGCAGGCGTGACACGCGAAAGGGCCCGCGGTGTGTGCCGCGGGCCCCTGGGTCAGTCCAGGACCGGGGCGGACCGCCACTCGGCCTCGGGGTCGAGCGGCAGATCGGGGCGGGCGCGCTTGAACGCCTCCGTCCTCGCCTCCATGTCAGGGAGGGCGGCGCCCGGCGCGCCGAAACCGCGTAGGAGGGTGCCGCAGTACTCGCGGGACAGCTGGGCGGGATCCCAGCGTCCGTCGGGCTTGACCCACTGGTAGGTGTGGTTGTGGAGGTTGAGGAACTGCAGGGTGGCCAGCCGCGGCGGCAGGGAACGGAAGTCGCCGTGTTCCGCGGCCTCCGCGATCAGTCCCGCGACCAGCCGCTCGAACTCGGCGCGCTGGTCGAGGACGGGCTGGAGGCACTCGCCGGTGAGGCTGCGGTAGTCGTGCTCGTAGACCCAGATGTGGTCGAGCCTGCGGAAGATGGTCGTCAGCAGCGACTCCGACAGCAGCCGCAGGCGTACCAGCGGGTCCGTGTCGAGCTCCGCGATCTGCCGGGCCCGGGACAGCAGCGGTCCCATCACCCGCGCCTGGATCTCGACGAGAAGGTTCTCCTTGGAACGGATGTAGTAGTACAGCGCTCCCTTGGCGAGTCCGACCGCCCGGCCCAGGTCGTTGACGGAGGTCGCCGCGTATCCCTGCCGGGCGAACAGCTCGGCGGCCGTGTCGATGATCTTCTGCCGCCGGACCTCGTAGTCCGGTCCGTGGCCCGGTGGTCTGGGCATCGCTTCTCTCCCCGCCCGGCGAATAGTTTGATAGACCAGACGGTACATTAAAAGTAGGACTCAGGCGGCGCGGTTGTGTGCCGCCCGCGCGAGCAATGCGAGGACGCGCATGACGACCGAGGCACCGCAGCACACCATCACCGGATCCGCCCACGCGGACCAGCTCCTGGAGATGTACCGCCGGATGCGCCGCATTCGGCGTTTCGAGGAGCGGGCGTCCGATCTGTACAAGGCGACGGAGATTCCCGGATTCCTGCATCTGTCGATCGGTCAGGAGGCCAGTGCCGTGGGTGCCTGCTGGCCGCTCGGCCCCCGGGACGGCATCACCTCCACCCACCGCGGCCACGGCCATGTCCTCGCCAAGGGCCTGGACTCGGCGTCGATGATGGCCGAGCTGATGGGCAAGGAGGCCGGGACCTGCCACGGTCGTGGCGGTTCCATGCACATCGCCGACCCCGGCCTCGGCATCTACGGTGCCAACGGCATCGTCGGCGCCGGGCTGCCGATCGCCGCCGGAGTGGCGACCGCGGCCAAACTGCGGGCCGCGGGTGACGTGGTGGTGGCGTTCTTCGGGGACGGCGCGGTCGCCCAGGGCATGTTCCACGAGGCCGTGAACCTGGCCGCCGTATGGGATCTGCCGGTCGTCTTCCTGTGCGAGAACAACCACTACTCGGAGTTCTCGCCCGCCGCCGACCAGCACCGGGCCACGCTGTCCGCGCGCGCGGCGGGTTACGGCATCGGGTACGCGCATGTCGACGGCAACGACGTGCTCGCGGTGGCCGGGATGATGACCGACGTGGTGGCACGGCTGCGGGCGGGTGGCGGTCCGGTCCTGGTGGAGGCGGAGACCTACCGGTGGCACGGCCACTACGAGGGCGACCCGGAGCGCTACCGCAGCGCCGAGGAGGTCGCCGCCGCCAAGGAGCGCGACCCGCTGCTGGTGGCGCGCCGGCACCTCGCGGACGCCGGAGTGGCGGCCGCGCAGGCCGACGCGGTCGACGAGGAGATCGACAAGGAGATCGAGGCGGCGGTGCAGTGGGCCAGGAGCCTGCCCGAGCCCGCCCCGGAGACCCTGTACGACTTCGTCACGGCACCGCGCCCGGCCCTGCCGGAGCCCGCCGCCCCTGCTCCCGACGCCGAGACCTTCCGCTCCATGGACGCCGTTCGCCTCGCGCTGGAGCACGAACTGACCGCCGATCCCACGGTGTTCGTCGCCGGCATCGACGTCGGCGCGGGCGGCAACGTCTTCGGCCTCACCCGAGGGCTCGCCCAGGCGTTCCCCGGCCGGGTCCGTGACACCCCGATCAGTGAGAGCGCGATCATCGGCACCGCGGTGGGGGCGGCCATGGCCGGCATGAAGCCGGTCGTCGAGATCATGTACATGGACTTCATCGGCGTAGCCCTGGACATGCTCCTCAACCAGGCCGCCAAGCTGCGCTTCATGACCGGCGGCCGGGCCTCCATGCCGCTCGTGGTACGCACCCAGTTCGGCGCCGGACGCTCCTCCGGCAGCCAGCACTCGCAGAGCCTGGAGGCGATGCTCGCGCACATCCCCGGGCTGACCGTGGTGATGCCGTCCAACCCGGCCGACACCTACGGCCTGTTGCGGGCAGCCATCCAGGACCCGAACCCGGTGGTGTTCGTCGAGAACCGGCTCCAGTACGGCTTCAAGGGCCCGAAGCCGCCGGCCGACCACATGATCCCGCTGGGCAAGGCCAAGGTGGTCCGCGAGGGTACCGACATCACGCTCGTCTCCTGGTCGCGGATGGTCCAGGACGCCCTGGCCGCCGCGGAGTTGCTCGCCGAGGAGGGCGTGAGCGTGGAGGTCGTCGACCTGCGCACGATCGCCCCGCTGGACCGGGAGACGGTGCTCGCCTCCCTCGCCAAGACCAACCGTCTGGTCATCGCCCACGAGGCGGTACGGGACTTCGGCGTCGGCGCCGAACTGGCCGCGCTCGCCGTCGACGAGGGCTTCTGGACCCTGGACGCACCCGTCACCCGGGTCGCGGCACCGGCGATGCCCGCTCCGTACGCCCCGTCGCTGGAACGGCTGTGGCTGCCCTCGCGCGAGACCATCGCCGACACCTTGCGGCGCATCGCGGCGGTGTGACGTGTGTGGGGCGCGCCCCACACACGTCCGCATGACAAAGGGCTGGCCCCGGGACGAATCCCGGGGCCAGCCCCTTGTGCGTTCCGCCGCCGGTCCGGCCAAATCGGCAGGACCGGACATGGACCGACGGCGGATCCGATCGCTGATGAGTCAGACCGTCGCGACCGGAGTGAGCGGACTGCCCTGGGTGCCGGGCAGGTTGAGCGGGGGAGCGGTCAGGAGGAAGCGGCTGCGGTCGTGCTCGCGCAGCCAGGCGGCGAGGTCGTTGAGGTACCACAGCTCGCCCATGGGGACGCCCAGCTTGAACAGGCACAGGTGGTGCAGTGGAAGCAGGGTGTGCGGGCCCTGCGCCTGGGTGACGCCCACGCCCTCGATGGCGTAGTTGTCCGAGGCGATCGCGGAGATCTGCGACTCGGCGACCCACTCGAGCAGTTTCGGGTCGTCCGCGTCGAGGTAGGCCGCGGTCTGGTGGATGGCGACCGGGTCGGGGTTCTTCGCCCAGGAGAGGACCTGCGTGGCGAAGCCCGTGTGCAGCAGGAGGATGTCACCCGGCTCGACCACGACGTTGTCGGCCGCCATGATCTCCTGGAGCTGCTGGAAGTTGACCGGCTGATAGCCGGTGCCCAGGTGATGGGCGATGTCGATCAGCACGCCCCGGCCCTGGACGCCGTGCTGCGCCATGTGCTCCAGACCGAGGTGGCGGGCGAAGCTGAGGCTCCCGCTGCCGTCGCCCTTGGCGTCCTCCTGCGGTCCGACGAGGTCGGCGCCCGGCCGGAAGCCGTTGTAGTAGATCGGCTCGGCGATCCCGTCGCCGTCGGCGTCGAACTCGGCGCCCTGGTGGGCGAGAGCGTCCCACTGGGTGGAGTACTGCAGCCAGAGCGTGACCACGTCGTCGGACCACACGTCGATCAGGTCGGGCGAGAAGTGCTCGCTCGCCTTGATGTTGTAGAAGACGTCCTGCTGGTGCTGGAGGTCCTCGGTGGGCCGCAGGACCGGCGGGTAGCGGCGCTGGTTCAGCGAGGTCCCGCCCGGATAGTCGAGCGGCAGGCTCAGGCTGAAGGTGACCCCGTGCTCGACCTCCCGCACGCCCTGGAGGACCTTCTCGGGCGTCAGCAGGTTGATGCGCCCCAGCTCGTCGTCCTCCCCGAAATCGCCCCACGTCGAGCCCGGCGGCCGCTGCTTCCAACGCTTCGTCACGATAAAACGCCTCCTTAGGCGACAGTCCCCGTTGACGGCCGTCTGACAGCCGTTCGCATGCTATTTGGATTGTACCGATCGGTCAACAAGTAGGACTGCCTGGGTATGAGCCTTCAAATTGCCTGTTGTCGAGTAATAGACTGAGTGGTCGAAACCTCGATCCTTGGAGAGACGATGAGCGAATCCACACAGGCGTGGGTCTCGGCGGGCGTACGTGCCGTGATCGGTGCGCACACCCAGGCCCAGGACGCCGGCCGCACCGACGACGTCGTCGCGCTGTACACGCCCGACGGCGTCCTGGAGCTGCCGGGCATGGACCCCGTCCAGGGGCACGACGCGCTCCGCGCGGCCTTCAAGGGCTGGGCGCCGACGCAGCCGCAGCAGCACCTGGTGGGCAACACCGTGGTGACACCCACGGCCGAGGGCGAGGCGACGGCCGTGAGTGACGTCGTCTTCTTCCAGCGCGGCGACGCGGGCTGGGCGGTCCAGGTCGTCGGGCGCTACGAGGACACCTTCCGCCACATCGACGGCACCTGGCTGCTCCAGCGACGCGCCACGACCTACCAGGCCTGAACCGAACCCTAGGGAGACCAACGATGACCGTAACCGCCGAAGCGGCCCTGGCCGGTGTGCAGAACGCGACAGCCGCGTACACCCACGCCCTGGACGCGGGCCGTACCGAGGTGCTTGCCGAACTGTTCACCGAGGACGGCGTCGCCGAGATCGCGGGCCAGGGCGTCTTCGAGGGCCGGGAGGCGATCCGCAAGGGCTACGCGGCCTTCGCGCCGCAGGCCCCGCAGCTGCACCTCGTCGGCAACACCGTCCTGACCTCACCGCCCGGGGACGAGGTGACGGCGAGCAGCAGCCTCGTCTTCTTCATCCGTGGCGAGGCCGGCTGGGCCCCGCTGCTCGTCGGGGCCTACGAGGACACGCTGGTCCGCGAGGACGGCGGATGGAAGTTCCGCAAGCGGGTCACGACCTTCCAGCCGTAGCGGGCCCGCCCGGCCGTGGCGGACCGTCCGCACAGCCCGGACGCCCGTGCCCCTGGTTCCCACTTGCCAGGCGGCACGGGCGTTCTGCGTACTCAGGCCTCCGGATCGGCCGGCTTGGAGAAGGCGAAGGCCGGGAAGTCGGCCTCCACGGACTCCTTGATCAGCTCCTGGAGCTTCCACCGCCCGGTCGGGTTGAGCAGCTGCTTGACCGGCTTGCCGGGGATGTTGGCGCCGTAGAAGTAGCTGCTCTTGAGGAAGGACGACTGGCCCGCACTGTCGTTGACCAGGTCCGTCCACTCCTGCTCCGCGTCCGAGGTCACCTCGACGACGGCGTGGCCGTGGTCACGGGCGTGGACGAGCAGGTCCATGACGTAGTCGACCTGGTCGCCGGAGTAGCGCGGGTTGTTGCCGAGCGCGCCGTGCGGCCCGCCGGGGAAGTAGAAGTTGGGGAAGCCGGCCGTGGTGACGCCCAGGTAGGTGGACGGCCCGTCCGCCCAGTACTCCTCCAGCGGCAGCCCCTGCCGGCCGCGCGCGCCCAGCCGGTTGAGGGCGCCGGTGCCGAAGTCGTAGCCGGTCGCCCAGATGATGATGTCGAACTCCTGGTGGCCCTCGGAGGTCTCGATCCCGGTCTCGGTGATGCGGACGATCGGCGTCTCGTTGATGTCGACGAGCTGCACGGTCGGCTTGTTGTACGCCTCGTAGTAGCCGGTGCCGAACGGGGGCCGCCGGCCGCCGTAGCCGTGGCCCTTGGGGATCAGCTTCTCGGCCGTCGCGGGGTCCTTGACGATGGAGCGGATCTTGTCGGCGATGAACGCGCAGAACTCCTCGTTGACCGTGGCGTTCGTGGTCATGTCGAAGTAGTGCTCCGACAGCTTCGTGAAGCCGGGGCTGTTCCACTTCTGCTCGTAGAACTCCTGGCGTTGCTCCGGAGTGTCGTCGAGGCCGGAACGCATGGTGATCTGGTGGAGGAAGCCGCTGGGCGAGGTGTTCAGGGTGTCCCGGATGGACTCGAAGTCGCCCTTGAGCCCGGCCTGTTCCTCGGCGGTGATCGGCCGGTTGTTCAGCGGGGTCAGCCAGTCGGCCACCTTCTGGTACACCGTCAGCTGCGCGACCTCGTCGGCGATCGCGGGCACGATCTGGACGCCGCTGGAGCCGGTGCCGATCTGGGCCACCCGCTTGCCGGTGAAGTCCACCGGGGTCCTGGGCCAGCGGCCGGTGTGGTGCTGCTCGCCGCGGAAGTCCTCGCGCCCCGGGATGCCGGGGGTGAACGGCACGGAGAGGATGCCGGTCGCGGCGACGACGTGGCGGGCCCGGTGCTCGGTGCCGTCCTCGGTGCGCACGGTCCAGACGCCGGAGGTCTCGTCCCAGACCGCCGCGGTCACCTTCGCACCGAACACGATGTGGCGCCGCAGGTCGAAGCGGTCGACCACGTAGTTGAAGTAGCGCTCGATCTCCGGCTGGCCGGCGAAGTGCTCCGACCACTCCCACTCCTCCCACAGCTCCTTGGAGAACAGGTAGCCGTAGGTGTAGCTCTCGGAGTCGAAGCGCGCCTGCGGGTAGCGGTTCCAGTACCAGGTGCCGCCCACACCGCTGCCCGCTTCGAGGAGCTTCGTCGAGAAGCCGGAGTCCTGGGCCCGGTACAGCTGGTAGATGCCGGTGACGCCGCCGCCGATGACCAGCACATCTACGAGGCCCTGGTCCGCCGGGCCGGTCTTCGTGGTTTCGCTCATGTGCTCTCCCGCGTGAGCCTGGATTGATGTTTCGACCGGTCAGTCGAATAATGAGGCTGAGAGTAGAGGAGGGGTCGGATTCATTCAATGGATGCGAATCTCGCCCTGGAGATTGATTGTACCGACCGTCTGGTCTAACTTTCGCTCAGGGACGCGAAGCCGCGCAACGGGAGTCAGACATGAGTGACGAAGGCGTCAAGGAATCCACCGATCTGCGGGCCGCGGGCTGGAAGGCCATGCGGGCCGCCCTGCCGGGCGTGTTCCCCGACGGCGACCTCGACCTCCGGGACGGTCGCCTCGGGGAGGACCTCGTGGACATAGGCCTCACCAGTGTCTGGGGGGCGCTGTGGGGCAGAGAGGGGCTCGCTCCGCGTGATCGCAGCCTGGTCACGCTCGGCATCCTCATCGCCCTCGGGGCCGAGACCGAGCTGAAGACCCACGTCCGTATCGCCCTGACGAACGGACTGACCCAGGACGAGATCGCCGAGGTCATCTACCACTCCAGCGGCTACACCGGTTTCCCCCGGGCCGTCGCCGCCCGGACCGCCGCACGCGAGGCGCTGGAGGGCTGACCACTCCGGTCAGTACGCCACACCACTCATACGAGGAGCACGCATGTCACTTCAGGGAAAGGTCGCGGTCGTCACCGGCGGCGCCCGCGGTATCGGACGCGGGATCGCGACCGTGCTCGCGGCCAAGGGGGCCGCAGTGGCGGTCTGGGACCTGAACACCGAAGGCGCGGAGAAGACCGTCGCCGAGATCCGGGCGGCGGGCGGCAAGGCCGTCGCGGTGGGCGGGGACGCCGCCGACGCCGAGGCCGTGGCCCGCTCCGCGGCACGCACCCGCGAGGAGCTCGGCCCGGTCACGATCCTCGTCAACAACGCGGGGACCACCGCCTACGAACCCTTCACCAGCATCAGCGAGGCCTCCTGGGACCGCATGATCGGGATCAACCTCAAGGGCCCGTTCCTCGTCACCCAGCAGCTCGTCCCCGACATGCTCGCGGCGGGCTGGGGCCGGATCGTCAACATCTCCTCGTCCTCCGCCCAGACCGGCGCCCCGGCCATGGCCCACTACGCCTCCTCCAAGGGCGGGGTCATCGCCCTCACCAGGGCGCTGGCGGTCGAGTACATCGAGAAGGGCATCACCGTCAACCACGTCCCGCCGGGCTTCATCGACACCCCGCTGGTGCGCCAGGGCCCCGTCGACGTGGAGGCGGTCGCGGCCATGATGCCGATGAAGCGGGCCGGCACCCCCGAGGACGTCGCGCACGCGGTGGCCTACCTCGCCTCGGAGGAGGCGGCCTATGTCACCGGCCAGACCTTCGGCGTCAACGGCGGGCGCTACGTCTACTGATCCGCTGATCCGCCCGTCAGACCCGCACCGACACACCGCACCGACGCTGCACTGGAGCCACGCATGAGCATCGAGGACGACATCAGGCCCCCGGCCCACGTCCTGGTAGTGGGCGCCTCCGCGTCCGGACTGACCACCGTGGAGACGCTGCGCCGCAAGGGCTACGAGGGCCGGATCACGGTGCTCGGCGACGAACCGCACGCACCGTACGACCGACCGCCGCTGTCCAAGCAGGTGCTCTCCGGTGCGTGGGAGCCGGAGCGGGCCGCGCTGCGGACACAGGACGTACTCGCCGCGCTCGACGCCGAGTTCGTGCTGGGCGACCCGGCGGTCGGCCTCGACGCCGCGGCACGGACCGTGCGCACGGAATCCGGGCGGGAGCTGCGGGCGGACGCGATCGTGATCGCCACGGGGGTGCGCGTCCGGCGGCTGCCCGGGCAGGACGACCTGACCGGCGTGCACGTGCTGCGCACCCTCGACGACTCGCTCGCCCTGCGCCAGGACCTGCTGGCCGCCTCACGTCTGGTCGTCGTCGGCGAGGGCGTCCTCGGATCCGAGATCGCGGCCACCGCACGGACCCTGAGCCTGGACGTCACGCTCACCGGACCGCTGACCGCGCCCATGGCGCTCCAGGTCGGGCCGCTGGTGTCCGGCGTCCTCGCCGACCTGCACACCGAACGCGGCGTCAAGCTCCGGCTCGGCAACGGCGTCACCGGACTCACCGGCGAGGAAGGCCGGGTCACCGGCGTGCGGTTGACCACCGGCGAGGTGCTGCCCGCCGACGTCGTGGTCGTGGCGATCGGCGCGACCCCGGCGACACAGTGGCTCACCGACAGCGGCCTCGAACTCGACAACGGAGTGGTGTGCGACTCCCGTTGCCGCGCGGTGGAGGGCATCTACGCCGTCGGCGACGTGGCCCGTTGGCACCACGAGGGCCTCGGCCGGCTCATCCGCCTGGAGAACCGGACCAACGCCACCGAGCAGGGCATGGCGGTGGCCGGGGAGATCCTCGGCGAGAGCCGGCCCTACACGCCGGTGCCGTACTTCTGGACCGACCAGTACGACGCCAAGCTCCAGGTGCACGGCTTCCTGCCCGTCGACGCCGAAGTGGACGTCGTCGAGGGCGACCTGACGGCCCGTCGCTTCGTCGCCCGGTACCGGGTCGAGGGCCGGGTGACCGGTGTCCTCGGCTGGAACATGCCCAAACAAGCCCGCCTGCTGCGCCGGTCGATCGTCGACGGGCTGCAGGCCACCCCCACGAACTGAACGATCAGGAGAAGTCCCATGAAGGTTGTCGTCGACGAGGACAAGTGCGTCGCCGCCGGTCAGTGCGTGTCGGCCGCCATGGACGTGTTCGACCAGCGCGAGGAGGACGGCATTGTCGTCGTCCTCGACGAGAACCCGCCGCCGGAGCTGGCCGACGACGTCCGCAACGCCGCCGCGGTGTGCCCGGCCCTGGCCATCCGCATCGAGGAATAGCCCTCGAACCTCACCCCTTCCCCCCGCACCCATCACCGGAGGAGAACCATGGCCGAGGCAGACACCCGGCACGCGCCCGACGAGGCGACGTACTTCTACCAGGACGACCGGGACGCCAAATGCCCGTTCGCCCCACCGCCGGGGCTGCGCGCCCTCAACGAGAAGGGCGCTGTCTCCCGGGCCCGCATCTGGGACGGCAGCACCCCTTGGCTCGTCACGGGCCACGCCGCGCAGCGAGCCATCCTGTCCGACCCCCGGGTGAGCTCGGACGACAAGCGGTCCGGATTCCCGTTCCCCAACGAGGCCATGGCGCAGAGCGCCCACCTCCACCCGCTCACGATCTTCAACGCCGACGGCGCCGACCACACCCGGATCCGCCGCATGATGACCCGCCCGTTCACCCGCCCCCGGATGGAGGCGCTGCGGCCCGACATCCAGCGGTTCACCGACGAGCTCATCGACAAGATGCTCGAGGGCCCCAAGCCGGTCGACCTGATGACGGCGCTGTCGCTGCCGCTGCCCTCGCTGATGATCTGCGCGCTGCTCGGAGTGCCGTACGAGGACCACGACTTCTTCCAGGAGCACGCCTCCTTCGCCACCCGCAGCGACAAGACCGCCGAGCAGCAGAACGCGGCCAACCAGGCGCTCGGCGGCTACCTGGCCGGCCTGTTGCAGAAGAAGATGGACGAGCCCGCCGAGGACGTGCTCTCGGACTTCGCCGCGCGGATCAATGAAGGGGACCTCACCCTTCCCGAGGCCACCCTGCTCTCCATGATCCTGCTGATCGCCGGTCACGAGACCAGCGCCAACATGATCACGCTCGGCACCGCCCTGCTGCTGGAGAACCCCGAGCAGATCGCCCGGCTGCGCGAGACCGAGGACACCCGGGACGCCGCGGGCGCGGTCGAGGAGATCCTCCGCTATCTGACCGTCGCCACGTTCGGGCAGCGGCGCATCGCCGCCGAGGACTTCGAGTTCGAGGGCGCGCAGATCAAGGCAGGCGACGGCATCATCGTCCCGCTGCCGGCCGGCAACTGGGACCCGGAGGCGTTCCCCGACCCGGAGAAGCTCGACCTCACCCGCAAGGCGACCCACCACCACGCCTTCGGCTGGGGCATCCACCAGTGCCTGGGCCAGCAGCTCGCCCGTATCGAGCTCCAGGTCGTCTACGGCACCCTCTACCGGCGCATCCCGACCCTGCGTCTCGCCGTCGACCGCGAGGAGCTCGAGTTCCGTCCGGCCGACGCGCTCGCCTTCGGTATCGGCGAGCTGCCGGTCACCTGGTAACAGGGCCGACCGTCCATCGATCCGCGGGTCCCTTCCGTACGGGCGGGGGCCCGCATCCGTATCCGCATCCAGAGCCGCAGTACAACAGGAGTCAGCCATGAGTGAGTTCAGCTTCGAAGGACGCGTCGCGGTCGTCACCGGCGCGGGCCGGGGCATCGGCCGTGCCCATGCCCGCCTCCTTGCGGCGCGCGGCGCGAAGGTCGTCGTCAACGACCTGGGCGGGTCGATGGAGGGGGACGGCACGGACACCGGGCCCGCGCAGCGGGTCGTCGAGGAGATCATCGAGGCGGGTGGCACGGCCGTCGCCGACACGAACGACGTGTCCGCGCAGGCCGGGGGCGAGGCGATCATCGGCACCGCGCTCGAACAGTTCGGCCGTATCGACATCCTCGTCAACAACGCCGGGATCATCCGCTGGGCCGGTCTGCCGGAGGTCGACGCGGAGAACCTGGAGCGCCATCTCGCCGTGCATCTCGTCGGCTCCTTCAACACCCTGCGCGCCGCCTGGCCGCACTTCGTGGAGCAGAACTACGGCCGTGTCGTGCTCACGACGTCCAGCGGGGTGTTCGGACTGGCCGACAACCTGTCGTACGCGGCGGCCAAGGGCGGCACGATCGGACTCGCCCGCAGCGCGAAGCTGGCCGGGGAGCCGCACGGCATCAAGGTCAACCTGATCGCCCCGGCGGCCATGACGCGTATGGGCGGCGGCCCCGAGGAGGAGCCCACCGAGGCGGTGCCAGGGCAGCCGTACATGCCGTCGGACGCGGTGGCGCCGATGGTCGCGTACCTCGCCCACGAGAGCTGCCCGGTCAGCGGCGAGATCTACACGGCCGGCGCGGGCCGGTTCGCCCGTCTCTTCATCGCCTCGACCGAGGGCTATGCACACGTGGACGGTCCGGCCGGCATCGAGGACGTGGCCGCGAACTGGGACGCGATCAACGAGGAGAAGGGCTACTACGTGCCCTCCGATCTGATGGCCTGGTCCGGCGCCTTCCTCAAGCACCAGTTCGGGCCGGACGCCGGTTCCGCCACCTCGTAGGACCGGATGCCGCGACACGGCTGAGGGCCGGGCGAACACGCCCGGCCCTCAGCCGTTCCAGCTGTGCGGTCAGGCTGCCTGGCCGACCTCCGCCTCGTCGAGGCGCCTGCTCCTGGGGACGAGGAGAGTGAGCAGTGTGCCCACGGCGCAGCAACCGACGACCAGCCAGAGCCCGTTGGTGAAACCGGTGTCGAGGTAGAACTGGGTGCCGTGCATGACCGCCCCGTGCTGGGCCATCACCACGAAGGCCAGCTGGGAGACGACGATCTGGGCGACGCCCTGACCGAGGGTCTGGGCACCGTTGGCCAGGGCCTGTTCCTCGGGGGTGACCACCTCGATGATCATGATGGGCACGATGGCCATGACCATGCCCGTGCCCAGCCCGGCGATCAGGCCCATGCCCACGATCTGGGGGGCGCTGTGGTGCAGTTGGGTGCCGATGCCGTAGCCGAGGACGGTGAGGGCGGAGCCACTGCCCAACAGGATGCGCGAGTCCACCCGGCGGGCGAGCCAGCCGGTGCCGACGGCCGCGACGATGATCATGGCGCTGATGGGGCTGGTGACGATGGCGTTGTGGGTGCCGGACCAGCCCAGACCCTCGGAGACATCGGGGATCTGCGGCATCAGGATCAGCATCTGGATCACGACGCCGACGGCGCTGAGCGCACCGGCCGCCACCGACGTGGCGAGCAGCACGGTCCACACCTGGCGGCGCCGGGTCATGGTCAGCGGGAACAGGGGCTCGGCGACCCGCCGCTCGACGAGCACGAAGGCGATCAGCGCGATTGCCGCCCCGATCACGTACGCGGCGAACTTCCCGCTGCTCCAACCCCAGTGCGAGCCCTGGCCGACCGCGTAGACGATCGCCGTGACCGCTCCGCCGAGGAGGAGCCCGCCGGTCCAGTCCATCCGGCCGCCCCGCTCACGGACCGGGCTCTCGGGCACGAAGACGGCCACCAGGGCGAAGCTCACGGCGGTGCTGATGGCCATGAACCACAGCACGCCGCGGAAGCCGTAGTCGTCCAGGAGCCAGCCGGACAGGAACGGCCCGCCGAAGGCGACGAGGCCGACACCGCCGGCGAGGATGCCGCTGGCGAGTCCGACCCAGCGGCGGGGGAAGACGTCGCGGGTGATCGCATAGGCCAGCGGGGCCGTGGCCGCGTAGACGCCCGCGATGCCGCGCCCGATCAGCAGGGTGCGGTAGTCGGTGGCGACGGCGGCGATCAGGTCGCCGACGAAGCCGAGCCCGGTGGCGACGAGCAGCACCTTCTTCTTGCCGAACAGGGCCGCGGCCTTGACCGCGAACGGCAGGAAGAAGGTGCCGGTCAGCAGGGTCATCAGGGTGAACCACGCGATCTCCGTGGTCCGGAAGTGGATCGCCACCTCGGCCTGCGCGATGCCGGACAACGCGGCCATCAGCGCGACGAGTTGGACGGTCCACACGAGCGCGACGACGACCAGCGCGTTGCGTGCGCTGGATCGTGGTCTCTCGGGCGCTTGTGGGGAAGGGGTCTGTATCTGGGACATCGGTGGCCTTCCAGGGATGAGCGGAGGTGCCGGAAAGATAGACCTGCCGGTCGGTACAATTAACGTGTCCGCAGAACAGGCGGGCTTTCCGTCCCGCTGAGTGGGACCCTCGACCCGAAGAAGGCTTTGCGTGAGTTACGCAACTACATGATGTGATGATGGGTGCGCGGCGTCTCGCGGACCCTGAGGCGGGGGTGACGCCCCATTCCGCCGGCCGCGCCGTGGACCGCCGCGCTGCGCAAGCGAGCCGCCCTGAACAAGCGCATCCGCGAGGCCCGGCTGTACGTCTCGGCGCTCGGCGTGTACGAGGCCTACGTCAACGGGCGCCAGGTCACCGTCCCGCAGGACGGCGCCACCACGATCGAACTGCTGCCCCCGGGCTCGACGAAGGCCGCGCGGACCTGGCGTACCAGCTGCTGCACCAGGACGCCCTGCCGTCCTGGCTGTTCTCGGTGAAGAACGGCGCCACCACCGTCTGGGAGCGTGGGAACTCCTACTCCGAGGAGGACGGGTTCGGCCCGGTCGGCATGAACTCCTTCAACCACTACGCCTACGGCGCGATCATGGAGTGGATGTACGCCTACATGGCCGGCATCGCCCGCGACCCCGACAGCCCCGGGTTCAAGCGCTTCCTGCTCCAGCCCCACCTCGATCCGACGGGCCGGATCACACGGGTGTCGGCGGTGTACGAGTCCCCGTACGGCGAGATCAGAAGCGAGTGGAGCGTCGACGACGAGGGACGGACGCTGGTCTACGACGCGGTCGTGCCGCCAACAGCGAGGCGACCCTGCGCCTGCCGGCCGCGTCCGCCGACGCGGTCCGTGCGGGGCGGACCCCGTTGGCGCGAGTGGCGGGCGTGCGGTTCCTCGGCCACGCGGACGGGGTGGCCTCGTACCGACTGCCGTCAGGGCGCTGCCGGTTGACCTGCCGACTGCAGTGAACCGCGGGCCGGGTCCGTGCGGGGTGGGCGGATCTCGCCGGGTGTCCGGCCGTAGCGGTCGCGGAAGACGCGGGTGAAGTGGGCCTGGCTGGCGAAGCACCAACGGTGGGCGACTTCGGCGACCGTGAGATGACGGGAGTCCGGGTCGGTGAGCTGCTCGTGTGCCTTCGCCAGCCGTCGGTCGAGGAGATGACGGGCGGGACCGACGCCGGTCGGCCGGAAGAGGCGGCTGAGGTGCCGGGTGGACACCCCGACCGCCGCCGCGACCGCTTCCGCGCTCAGCCGGGGGTCGGACAGATGCCGGTCGATGTGGTCCAGGGCCATGGCCAGCCGGGACGACGAGGCGGGCAGGGCGTGATCGTCTCCCAGCCGGGGAGCCGCCAGAGTGCGCACGAGATCCAGCACGGCGGCCTCGGCATGCGAGGGATCGGCGTCCCCGCGCCCCGTGGCCCATTCGGCCAGCACCGACCCCAGCGCCGATGCCGGGGTGAGGCCTTGCCGGAAGAGCAGGGGTACCGGTACGTCGCCGGGGACGCAGCGCTCGGCGAAGACCTCGCGGGGGATGTCCACCAGCAACTGGCGCATGGCCGTGGGAAAACCGAACAGGTACGAGCGGCGGGTGTCGTAGAGGACCAGGTCGCCGGGCCCGACGGTGAGACAGCCGCCCTCGTGGAAGAACACCGCCTGGCCGTCGGTCAGCAGACTGACGAAGACCGAGTCCTTCGGGAGGTCCCGGCAGGTCCGCGGGGTGCGTTCGATGACGTGCTCGTTCCCGGTGATCTCGGCCAGCCGCAGGCCACCCAGCCGGAAGTTCGTCTGGGTGGCCAGCAGGCCGTCCTGGGAGTACGAGGAGCAGGTCAGGCCCACCAGCGCCCGCCGGTTGTACTCCTCCCAGAAGCCGATCCGGTCGGCCGGGTCCACGGACCGCGTCGACACACGGGAGACGGAGGACATGGGGGACAGGGACACCTGGGTCTCCTTTCCGGCCCGGGCGTCCGCCGGGTCACCGGAAGAGCGAGTTCACGTAGTCGGCTCCGATGCCGACCGCATCGTAGTGTGCGCGGCACAGCGCGATGTAGTCATGGACGTCGAAGTGGCCGGTGCTCTCGCCGTTCTCGTCGAGCCAGATCAACGGCCCCTTGACGATGAAGAACGCCTTCATCGGCTCGTCGCTCTCGTAGGCCACCAGTGTGTGCCCCTCACCCGGCGCCTCGTAGACGAAGTCACCGGCGCGTGCGGTCCAAGGCCGTTCCAGATAGCCCCACTTGCCGGAGATCGTGTAGGCGAACACCTCGTGCGGGTGGTAGTGCCGGTTGACGAGTCCCGCCTCCTTGGCCCGCAGGATGTCGGCCCAGGAGTTGTCCTTGACGTTGATCCACAGCGGGCGTGAGCCGACGGTCTCGGTGAACGGCACGTAGTACCGGTCGTCGTCGGTGGCCACCTGGGAGAGGTAGACCTCGGGCAGGGCGTCCGGCTTGAGGGAGTTGCGGATCGGCTTGAGGTTCTTCCAGAACTCGGTCCCGGTTGCTTCGGCCATGATCGGCTCCCTTGCGTCGAGGCGGGTGGCCGACAGTGAAGACCGCCGTCGGGGAGCGGGTCTTCCCCGGGGCGGACATCGCCCTTTGCCTGTTCGGGACGGCCGAGGCGGAGGCGCACGGACGACGGAGCCTCGGATGCCTCACATGTAGTCGAAGTACCGCTCGTGCCAGTCCGACTTGCCCAGCTCTTCGTCGTCGTCCTCGGGCTCGGCCAGGCCTGCGGCGATGAGCACCCGCGCCAGCTCCAGGTCTCCTGCCGCCGCCAGGACCGACGGTCCGTCGTACGGTTCACGAAGCAGTCCGGTCGGGACGAAGGTGCACCCCATGGCCGTACAGACGCCGTCGAGCCACGTCACGAACTCCTCGGAGGGACGTTCCTCGCCAGCGGCGGCACCCTCACCGACCCTCATGAACGCGGTGACGAAGTAGTTGCCGAAGTTGCTCATCGCGACACCCATGTCCCGGTCGACGCCTGTCGCGGCCGCTGGGACTTCGATGACACCGTAGAAACTGGAGTCCTGGCCCCGGCCGCCTGAGCAGGACGGCCCGAAGCGTTCCTCAAGGGCGCTCAGCAGCCTGGCGAAACAGTTCCGCGAGGTCTCCCGGTCGAAGTCCGCGGGGTGTTCCAGATGGCCGGGGTCGTCGTGTTCCCGCAGGAGCGCACGGATCCGGTCCATCGGGAGCATGGCGTGTTCTTCCGTCAGTTCTCGTGCGGGGACGAGTTGTGGTGGGCCCACGGCCCGGGTGCACCACTCTAGGACTAGGGCCAAGTACCGAGGCGGAGCAGGACCGGGGGCGCATTCCCGAGCGGGTTCGCGCGGGTATTTTGGAGTGATCAACGCATAGGGGAGGAGCAGTGAGGGAAACGTCGGTTGGCACGAACGCGACGGAGCGGTCCGACGCCGTCCGCAACCGCGAACGTCTCCTGGACGCGGCCCGTCGTCTGGTCGTCGAGCACGGCATCGAGTGCGTGACGATGGAGGCGGTGGCCAAGGAGGCCGGCGTGGGAAAGGGGACTCTCTTCCGTCGGTTCGGCGACCGCGCCGGCCTCCTGCTCGCCCTTCTCGACGAGGCGGAGGTGGAATTCGAGGAGGAGTACACCTCAGGCCCTCCGCCACTGGGCCCGGGCGCACCGGCGGTGGACCGGCTGACCGCGTTCGGCCGCGCGCTGATCGAGCGCATCGCGGACGACGCGGATCTGGGTGCCGCGCTGGGGCGGCAACTCCTGGTGGAACGCCGCCATTCCTCCGACACGGCCCGCGCCTTCCACCGCCATATCTCCACTCTGCTGCGGGAAGCGGGAGTCGACGGCGACCACGACATGCTCGCCCACGCTCTGTCCGCGCTGGTGTATTTCGAGACGGTGGACTTCCTGCTGCAGGGGTCCGGTGTTCCCGTCACCCGCCTTCAGGCCACCTGGGACGACCTGGTGCGACGCGTGCTCTGAGACCGGTCGGACGGCCCTCAGGAGGACGAGTGCGGTCAGCGGTACGGCTGTCAGCGCGGGAAGGAACTCCCGCTAATGCTTGCCGGTGGGCTGTACCTGTTCGGTGGCGGCCCAGGCGGTGAGGAGCCGCAGGGTGTCGTGGTCGGGTGTGCCGGGGGCGGCACTGTAGGCCGTGAGGGTCAGTCCGGGCTGGGCGGGCAGTTCCATGGCGTCGAAGTCGAGGGTGAGGACGCCGACGGCGGGGTGCCGGAACGACTTGCGGCCGGTGTGGTGCAGGCGCACGTTGTGCCTGGCCCAGGCGGTGCGGAACTCCTCGCTGTGGGTGACCAGTTCGCCGATGAGGCCGGTCAGCCCGGTGTCGTGGGGCGTGCGTCCGGCCTCGGTGCGCAGCAGGGAGACGGTGGTGTTCACGGACTCGTCCCAGTCGGGGAAGAAGTCGCGGCCGCCGGGAGTGAGGAACTGGGAGCGGGCGATGTTGACGGTCTCGCTCGCGGCGCCGGGGAACAGAGGCGCGTACAGGGCGCGGCCGAGGGTGTTGGTGGCCAGGATGTCCAGGCGGCCGTTGCGGATGAACGCCGGGCAGTCCGTCATGGACCGCAGGACGCGCAGAACGCTTTCCGGGAGTGGGCCGCGCGTGCGCCTGCCGCGGCGTACGGGGCGTCCGGCGGCGGTGCGGGCCAGGTCGAACAGGTGGAGGCGTTCGGCGTCGTCGAGCTGGAGGGCGTCGGCGACGGCGTGCAGGACCTCCTCCGATGCGCCCGCGAGGTGGCCGCGTTCCAGGCGGACGTAGTAGTCGATGCTGACGCCGGCGAGCAGGGCGACCTCTTCGCGGCGCAGGCCCGGTACGCGCCGATTACCGCCGTAGGCGGGAAGCCCCGCCTGCTGCGGGGTGATCTTGGCGCGGCGGGAGGCCAGGAACTCGCGGATGTCGCTCTGAGTGCTCACGCTTTCCAGGCTAGGCCGGACCGCATGAAGGTGGGGGGTCCTGTCGGTACCTGTAACGGCAGACCCTTCCCCGCCGCCGTGAGCTGCGGTTTCGTCGATACCGACAGCGGTTTTCCGATCGTAGAGCCCTAAGGAACGAACCCGTGGAACACATCACCGAGACCCCCACCCTCAAGGCCCCGGCCGAGCGCTTCACCGGCGACGTCCACCTCAACATGCTCGCGTACCCGACGGAGCCGTCCCGCCTCGCCGCCGCCCTGGTCCGCTTCACCCCCGGCGCCCGCACCAACTGGCACTCCCACGCCCTCGGCCAGGTCCTCCACGTCACCGACGGCGTCGGCCTGGTCGGTACCCGCGGCGGCGACGTCGTGCGCATCGGCGCGGGCGACACCATCACGTGCCCGGCGGGCGAGGAGCACTGGCACGGCGCCACCGACACCACCTTCATGGCCCACATCGCCATGGTGGTCGGCGACGGCACGGGCGACGGCGCCTCCTGGCTGGAGCCGGTCACGGATGAGCAGTACGCCGCGGCCCTCGCGCGTACCGCGTCGCGGTCACGCTGACGGCGGTTCCGGTCCGGCAATCCCCGGCCCCGCGTCCTGCGCACGCAGCATGCGGGACTCGTCCTTGAGGAGGAGACGAGCGCCCCGCCTCGTGCAGCGCCACCAAGGGGGAGTGCCAGCACCAGCACGATGTCTCGGTGCCCCCTGTCCGGCCAGGCTGGTGATCTACCCGAACCCAGACCTGGAGATCCGTTTCTCGTGGCTACCTTCCTGTATCGGATGGGCCGGGCCGCCTTCCGGCGGCGCCTGCTCGTGGCGCTGTTGTGGGCCGTGGTCCTCGGCGCCGTCGGCCTGGGCGCCGCCAAGGCGCCCGCCGCCTCCGACGACGGCACGTCCTTCATGCCGGGCATCGAGGCGCAGAAGGCCTTCGACCTGATCGGGGAGCGTTTCCCCGGCGGCGACGCCAATGGGGCCGACGCGCGGATCGTGTTCACCGCACCCGACGGGGAGAAGGTGACGGCGGCCGGCCATCGCGCCGCCATCGAGTCGCTCGTCGCCGAGGCCGCCGACGAGCCCCAGGTCACTGGCGCCACAAACCCGTTCACGGCGGGCGCGGTGAGCAAGGACGGCTCCACCGCGTACGCCACGGTGGACTACAAGGTGAAGGCCGCCGATCTCACCGACGCCGACAAGGCCGCGCTGGAGAAGGCCATCGACGAGGCCCGCGACTCGGGCCTCACGGTCGAGGCCGGAGGCACCGCACTCGCCACCCGGCCCGCGGCGGGCGGCGCCTCCGAGGCCATCGGTATCGCCCTCGCCGCGGTCGTCCTGCTGATCACCTTCGGATCCCTCGCGGCGGCCGGCCTTCCGCTGCTCACCGCCATCATCGGCGTGGGTGTCAGCATGGCCGCCATCATGGCCCTGGGCAGTGTCTTCGGCCTCTCCATGACCACCGGCACGCTCGCCACGATGCTCGGGCTGGCGGTCGGTATCGACTACGCCCTCTTCGTGGTCTCCCGCTATCGGGAGGAGCGTGCCAACGGACACGACCCGCGGGAGGCGACCGGCCTCGCCGTCGGCACGGCCGGCTCCGCCGTGGTGTTCGCCGGTCTCACGGTCGTCATCGCACTGGCCGGCCTGACCGTCATCGGCGTTCCGATGCTGGCCAAGATGGGACTGTGCGCCGCCGGCGCGGTGGTCGTCGCCGTGCTGATCGCGCTCACCCTGGTCCCCGCGCTGCTGGGCATGTGGCCCGACGCCGTGCTGCCCCGCCGTACCCGCAGGAACGGCGCCGCGGCTCCGTCGGCGCAGGACAACGGCGGATCCCGGTGGGCACGGTTCGTGCTGCGCCGCCCGGTGGCCGTGCTGGTGACGTGCGTCGCCGGTCTGGGTGTTCTGGCGCTGCCCGCCGCACAACTGGAACTGGGCATGCCGGGGGACGAGTCCAAACCCGTCTCCTCGACGGAACGGCGTGCCTACGACGCGCTCGCGGACGGTTTCGGCGCGGGCTTCAACGGGCCGCTGACGATCGTGGTGGACGTGCGGGGTGTCGCCGAACCCAAGGCGGCCGTGAGCGAGATCGCCGAGAGGATCGGCGCGACCAGCCGGGTCGTGTCCGTCTCGCCCGCGCAGTTCAACCAGGCGGGAGACGCCGCCCTGCTCTCCGCGGTGCCGGCCACCGGTCCGAACGACGAGAGGACCAAGGACCTCGTCCAGTCGATCCGTTCCGAGCGGCCGGACCTGGAGCGGGCGACGGGGGCGACGTTCGAGGTCACCGGCAGCACCGCGATGAACATCGACGTCGCCCAGGCCCTCCAGGACGCGCTCGTGCCCTATCTGGCCGTCATCATCGCGCTGGCCCTGATCCTGCTGCTGGTCGTCTTCCGCTCCGTGCTCGTGCCCGTCAAGGCCGCACTCGGGTTCCTGCTGTCGGTGCTGGCCGCGCTCGGCGCGGTCGTGGCGGTCTTCCAGTGGGGCTGGGGCGCGGAACTGCTCGGGGTGGAGCAGTCGGGTCCCATCATGAGCCTGATGCCGATCTTCCTGGTGGGCATCGTGTTCGGCCTGGCGATGGACTACGAGGTCTTCCTCGTCTCGCGGATGCGGGAGGCGTACGTTCACGGGGACCGGCCCGCCCAGGCGATCGTGACGGGCTTCCGGCACAGTGCCCGGGTGGTCGCCGCCGCGGCGGTCATCATGATCGCGGTGTTCTCCGGTTTCATCGGCGCCCAGGAGTCCATGATCAAGACCATGGGCTTCGGGCTCGCCGTCGCGGTGCTGTTCGACGCCTTCGTCGTCCGCATGGCGATCGTGCCCGCGGTGCTCGCCCTGCTCGGTGACAAGGCGTGGTGGCTGCCGGGCCGGCTCGACCGACTGCTGCCCCACGTCGACGTGGAGGGCGCCGGACTCGGCGCGCCTGAGACGCAGGAGGTCAGCGAGCCGGTGCCGCAGGAACCGGCCCGGATCTGAATCTCGTACGACGGACCGCGGCGCCCCTGTGCGAGACGGCATCGCGGTCCGTGGTGTGTGAGCATGACTGTCCTCGAACCTTTCTCGGAGCGCGATGAGCAACAGCTGGCAGCGGCGGGCGGCGACCCGTCCCAAAGCCGTCGAGGCCACCACACTGGTCCTGCTGTTCGCCCTCACCGTCGCCGCTGTCCTCGTCACCCGGGCGGTGATGTCCGGGACACCGCACCTGTGGACCGGCATCGCGTTCGCCGCCGTGGCCTGCGCCGCACTGTCCTGGCGCCGTGAGCGCCCTCTGGTGGTGCTCGCCGCGACGACGCTGTGCACCATGGCCCAGGGTGCCGTGGGCTACCTCCTGACCGCCGGAGTGATGGTCCCGCTTTTGGTCGCGCAGTACTCCACCAGCGTGCGGACACCGCGCCGCACCAGCTGGAACAGCGCGCTCGCGGCTGCCGCGGGCCTGGTCGTCACCGGTCTGCTCGTTCCGTCGTTCCGTGACTCACCGATCCTCGGGACCGTCAACCCGGTGGCCATGGTCCTGCTGTCGGCGGCCTTCGGCGCCTATGTCCGGGTGCGCCGTCAGTACGCGGTGGCCCGCGCCGAGCATGCCGTCCGCGAGCGCGAGGAGGAGGCACGGCACCGCGTGATCCAGGAACGCATGCGCATCGCACGGGAGTTGCACGACGTGGTCGCCCACCACCTGACCCTGGCCGACGCCCAGGCCGGCACCGCGGCGCACCTCACGCGCACGCACCCGGAGCAGGCCCTCGACATCGTCGCGAAGCTGCCGGAGACCACCGCGGCCGCGCTGCGCGAACTCAAGGCCGCCGTAGGGATGTTGCGCCAGGAGAGCGACACCTCCGACCTGACTCCCGCGCCGGGACTGGACCGACTGCCCGACCTGGTCGATGCCTGCTCGATGGTCGGCCTGGAGGTGGCGGTCACCGTCGAGGGACAGCGGCGACCGCTGCCGCCCGTACTCGACCTGACGGCCTACCGGATCGTCCAGGAAGCGCTCACCAACGTCACCAAGCACGCCGCCACCCGCACCGCTCAGGTCCGACTCGCCTACACCCCGCACTACTTGACCCTGACCGTCACCAACGACACCACCCCGGACCGCCCCGTGGCCCCCGCCACCGCCGGGGGCGGCTTCGGCATGCTCGGTATGCGCGAGCGTGCGGCGGCCGCGGGCGGCACCTTCCACGCCGGCCGGCGTCCGCACGGCGGCTTCGAGGTCGCCTGCACCCTGCCGCTCCACCACCACGGTGCCTTGCCGCCGGACCCCCACGACGCCCCGCTGCCGCACAGCCATGACGAGAGCCCCGCCACATGACCATCCGAGTCCTGCTCGCCGACGACCAGGCCCTGCTCCGGGCCACCTTCCGCATCCTCATCGACTCGGACGAGGACCTGACCGTGGTCGCGGAGGCCGCCGACGGTCAGGAAGCCGTCGACCTCACCGCCGAGCACCGGCCCGACGTGGTCGTCATGGACATCCGCATGCCGAACCTCGACGGGGTGGCGGCCACCGCCGCCATCTGCTCCCGGCCCGAGCTGTCGGACACCCACATCCTCATTCTCACCACGTTCGAGAACGACGAGAACGTGGCCAAGGCCCTGCGTGCCGGCGCGAGCGGATTCCTGGGCAAGGGGGTGCGCCCCGAGGAGCTGTTGTCGAGCATCCGTACCGTGGCGGCCGGTGACGCCCTTCTGTCGCCCGCCGCGACCCGGGCCCTCGTCACCCGCTTCCTGGCCACCCCCGACACCGACGGCTTCCTCGCCCTCCCCGACGCCGTCAAAGCCCTGACCGACCGCGAACGCGAGGTCACGGCCCTGGCCGCCTACGGAAGATCCAATGCCGAGATCGCCGAACGGCTCGTCCTGAGCCCGCTGACCGTACGCAGCCACATCCAGCGGGCCATGACCAAACTGAACGCCCGCGACCGCGCGCAACTCGTCGTCATCGCCTACCAGAGCGGCCTGGTGAAGCCGCACACGGCTTCGTAGGACGGGGTCAGCGCCAGCCGAAACGACGGTCCACGACGGCCGCGAACTCCTCCAGCGTCAGCACGGCGTCGCCGTTCTGGTCGGCGGCGTCGAACAGCGCGGAGGAGGCGTCGGCGCCCCCCACGGCCCAGAGGGGCAGGGCCCCGGACGCGGCGAGCGTCGGACCTTTCGACCGCAGGGCGATGATGACCTCCTGCCGGGTCAGGGTCCCGTTCTGGTCGAGGTCGAGGGCTTCGAACAGGATCCGGGCCTTGTCACTCATGGGTCGTCCTCATTCGCTCCGGCGGAGAGTCAGGGCCCGCCCTCCACTCCCTCATCACAACGCTTCTGCCCGGCTCTCCGGTTCCACGGGACACCCTGGGCGGTGCGGGTCTCGAGCGCGTGCAGGACGGCCACCATGTCCTCACTGCCATGGCCCTGGTCGACCGTCTCGCCGAATAGGGTGTGGCAGACGTCGAGGAGCGGGGAGGCGATGTCGGCCTTGCGGGCCGCCTCCGCGATCAGCAGGTTGTTCTTCAGCACGTCCGCGGCGGCCGCCTGGGCGGCGAAGTCGCGGGCCAGCAGCTTGGGTGCCTTCACGCGGGAGACGGCGCTGGCCATCGGGCCCGCGTCCAGGACGTCCCGGAGCAGACGCTGGTCGAGTCCGTGCCGGTCGGCGAAGTGAAACGCCTCGGTCAGGCCGGTGACCAGGGTGATCAGGAACAGGTTCACCGAGAACTTCATCAGCAGCGCGCCCGGTACCGCACCGCACGCGAACGTCTCCCGGCACACGGGCCCCAGCAGGGGACGTACGGCCGCCACGGCGGCGTCGTCACCGGCCAGCATCCCGACCAGCTCGCCCTGCTCGGCCGGGGCACGGGAACCGGACACCGGCGCCTCGACATAGCGGCCGCCCGCGGCCCGGACGTCGTCCTCCAGGCCGCTCGAGTACTCGGCCGAGGTGGTGCCCATGTGGACCACGGTGTGCCCGGCGACCCGCGCGGCGAAGTCCGGGGTGCCGCGTCCCAGGACCGCGTCGATGGCGGCCTCGTCGGCCAGCATGAGGATCACGGTCTCCGCCCGGTCGAAGACCTCGGCCGCGCTCTCGGCGACCTCGGCTCCAGCGGCGCGCAGGGGTGCGCAACGCCCGGGCGTGCGGTTCCAGACGACGAGCGGAGTCCCGGCGCGGACGAGGTTGAGTGCCATGGGCTGCCCCATGAGCCCGAGGCCGACGAAACCGACAAACACGACGCGCCGCCTTTCCCGGCCCACACCGAAGCCGAGCCGCCCTGGATCCTGCTATGACAGCGGTCATAGTAGCTGTCGTTATGACAGCGGTCATAGAGTGGGCGTCGAAGCGCACGACGAAGGGGAGACCGACGACGATGTCCGAACGAGGACCGCGCGAGCGGATGGTCTTCAGCGCGGCCCAGCTCATCCGGCGCGACGGGGTCGCCGCCACCGGTATGCGCGAGGTCGCCGCCCACGCCGGCGCGCCGCGCGGCTCGCTCCAGCACTACTTCCCGGGCGGCAAGGAACAACTGGTCAACGAGGCGGTCGGCTGGGCGGGCCGGTACGCGGGCAGACGCGTCGCCCGTTTCCTCGCCGTCCTGGACGAGCCCACGCCCAGCGCGCTGTTCGCCGAGATGGTGCGGCAGTGGACCGACGAGTACGAGGCCGACGGCTTCGCGGGCGGCTGTCCCGTGGCCGCCGCCACGATCGACTGTGCTGAGTCCACCGAGTCCACGCGGGAGGCCGCGTCCGCCGCGTTCGCCACCTGGACCGGACCGGTGGCGCAGGCGCTGGCCGACATGGGCGTACCCGGGCAACGGACCGCGCCCCTCGCCACGCTCATGATCAGCAGCCTGGAAGGGGCCCTCCTCATCGCCCGGGCCGAACGGGACGTCCGCGCCCTGACGACCGTGGCCCGGGAACTGGGCCCCCTCCTCGACGCGGCGGTGACGAAGGGCGGCTGAAGAGCGGTCACGCATGGGCCCCGCGGGGCCCATGCGTTCCTACGGGTCGTCAGAGGGCCGACGCGGCGCTGTGCAGGTTCTTCGCCGCCAGGGCCAGCCCCTCGGTCTGCGAGTAGGCGGCGTCCTCGTGCTCGATGTTCACCGCCATGTCCGGGTCGATCTCGGCGAGGGCCCGCAGGAACTCCGTCCAGAAGGGGACGTCGTTCCCGAGGCCGACGGCGACGAACTTCCACGCCGGGTTCTCGGGCCAGGCGTTGCACCAGAAGCCGTAACCGGTCGGCACCTTGCCGTCGGCGTCGGCCGGCACGCGCGTGAACGACGTGTCCAGGACACCGCGGATGTCGGCGCCCGGGCAGAGCGTCGCGTCCTTCGCGGCCGCGTGGAACACCAACGGGCCCAGCCACTTGACGGAGGCGATGACGTCCATGCCCTGCCACATCAGGTGGGACGGGTCCATCTCGGCGCCGACGTTCGTCAGACTTCCCGCGTCGACCAGCCGCTTCAGCGTGACCGGGGAGAAGACGAGGTTGTGCGGGTGCATCTCGATGGCGACCCGGACGTCGTTCTCCCGGGCCAGCGCGTCGATCTCCTTCCAGAACTCGACGGCCACGCCCCACTGGTAGTCCAGGACGTCCATGTAGACGCCGTCCCACGGGTTCACGACCCAGGAGGGGTACTTGGCGTCCGGGTCGGAGCCCGGCGTACCCGACATGGTGACGACGTGCCTGATACCGAGCAGGCCCGCGAGACGGATGGTCCGGCGCAGGTCGTCGGCGTGCTTGGGGCCGACCCCCGGAAGCGGGTTCAGCGGGTTGCCGTTGCAGTTGAGGCCGGTCAGCTCCATTCCGCGGTCGGCGAAGGCCGCCAGGTACTCCTCGCGCGCGGCGGCCGAGGACAGCAGCAGATCCACCGGGCAGTGCGGGGAGGGGATGAAGCCGCCGGTGTTGACCTCCACCGAGGTCAGCCCGTTCTCCTTGAGGATGTCGAGGGCCTCGGCCAGCGGGCGGTCGTGCAGACAGGCGGTGTAGGCACCGAGCTTGAGAGCCATACGAGTAGTCCTTCTGTATGAGTGGGGGTCAGGCGACGGGCGGAACCGTGACGGCGGCGCCACCGTTCTCGGAGGACTCGACGACGGCCCGGATGATCTCCATCGTCCGCAGCGCGTCGGCGAAGGTGGCGCAGGCCGGCAGCGGCTCGGCGACGCCCGCCACCTGGTCGAGGAAGGCCCGCGCCTGGTAGGTGAAGTTGTCGCCGTTGCTGGCGCCCACACCCGGCGCTTCCATCGGGACACCGCCCGCGAAGTACGGCATCTGCGGACCGGCGATGACCTGCCGGGCGCCGCGCGTACGCGCCTCGGGCTGCGCGTCGTCGAAGAGGTACTCGGCGGGCCGGTGCTGGTCGAACGCGGCCCGGCCGCCGACGCCCAGCACGTCGAAGAACAGCCCGTTGGGCAGCCCGAACCCGGTGCGCGTCACCGAGAACGTGCCGACGAGCCCCGACTCGAAACGGGCCGTGAAGGTCGCGGTGTCCTCGTTCTCGACCTCGCCGAACTCGTCCGACACGGGAGCCGCGTTGTGCCCGACGACCGCGCCCAGCGGCAGCGGCCGCTTGGCGATCTGCGTCGACAGCGCGGCACCGGACACCGACACGATGGGCCCGGCGACATACTCCGCGGCATCGATGACGTGCGAGCCGACGTCCCCGAGCGCACCCGAACCGGCACCGCCCTTGAACCGCCAGCTCAACGGCCCGTTGGGGTCGGTCGCGTAGTCACACCAGTAGCGACCGCTGAAGAGCGTCAGGTCGCCCAGCTCGCCCCGCTGCACATGCCCGCGAATGGCGGCGATGCCGGGCGAACGCCGGAAGGTGTACCCGACCGCGGTCACCACCTCGGCGGAACGCTCCAACTCGGCCATCGCACGGGCGTCTTCGAGTGACCCGGCCAGCGGCTTCTCGCACAGCACATGCTTGCCGGCGGCGACCAGCGCCTCCGCGATCGGACGGTGCAGAGCATTTCCCACGACGATGCTGACGGCGTCGATCGACGGGTCCTCGGCGACCGCCTCCCAACTCGGCAGCGCCTTCTCGAAGCCATAACGCCGGGCGGCGTCCTCACCGAGCGCGCCATTGGCATCGGCTATCGCTGCCAGCCGCACCGGCGGCAGCCCGGCCCCGAAGACCGTGTTGACATTGCGATAACCGGCGGCGTGACTGCGACCGGCCATACCCGCGCCGATGACGGCGACGGAGATCGGCTTGCTGGACGAGGTCATGACGTGTCCTTAAGGGGGAGAGATCAGCTGGAGGTGGGGAAGTCGAAGCCGGCGGTGACGTGCTGCGCCTGCTGCGGCCAGCGCGTGGTCACGACCTTGGGGCGGGTGTAGAAGCGGATGCCCTCGGGGCCGTGGATGGGGGAGTCACCGATGAGGGAGTCCTTCCAGCCGCCGAACGAGTAGTACGACATCGGGACGGGGACCGGGACGTTGATGCCGATCATGCCGACGTGGATGTTGCGCTGGAATCGGCGGGCGGCTTCGCCGGAGGCGGTGAAGAGGGCGGTGCCGTTGCCGTACGGGTTGGCGTTGATCAACGAGATGGCCTCGTCGAGGGAGTCGGCGCGGACGATCGCCAGGACCGGGCCGAACAGCTCCTCCTTGTAAGCGTCCATCTCCGCCGTCACGTGGTCGAGCAGGGACGGCCCGGTGAAGAAGCCCTCCTCGTGCCCGTCGACCTTCAGACCGCGGCCGTCGACGACGATGGTGGCGCCCTGGGCGGCGGCGGTGCCGACGGCGTTCTCGACGCGTTCCTGGGCGGCCTTGGTGACCAGCGGGCCCATCTCCACGCCCGGTGCGTCGCCGGGGCCGACCTTGACCTCGCGGGCCTTGCGCTCCAGCACCTCGACCAGCCCGTCGGCCGCTTCACCCACCGCCACGGCCACCGAGACGGCCATGCAGCGTTCGCCGGCGGAGCCGTAGGCGCCGGCGGTGATGTGGTTGGCGGCGAATTCGAGGTCGGCGTCGGGGAGGACGACGGCGTGGTTCTTGGCGCCGCCGAGGGCCTGGACGCGTTTGCCGTGTGAGGTGGCCTGCTCATGCACGTACTTGGCGATGGGCGTCGACCCGACGAAGGACACCGCCTCGATGCCGGGGTGGGTGAGGATCGCGTCCACCGCGTCCTTGCCGCCGTGGATGACGTTGAAGACGCCGTCCGGCAGACCCGCCTTCTTGTAGAGATCGGCCACGAAGTTCGCCGCCGACGGATCCCGCTCACTCGGCTTGAGGATGAAGGTGTTGCCGGTGGCGATGGCGATGGGGTGCATCCAAAGGGGCACCATGGCAGGGAAGTTGAAGGGCGTGATGCCGGCGACGACGCCGAGGGGCTGGCGGAAGTTGTGGACGTCGATGCCGCGGGAGACCTGGTCGGAGAAGGAGCCCTTCAGCACGTCGCCGAGGCCGCAGGCGAACTCCACGACCTCCCGTCCCCGGGTGATCTCACCGCGGGCGTCGTCGACGGTCTTGCCGTGCTCGGCCGAGATGATCCGGCCCAGCTCCTCCTCGTGCTCCACGAGGAGCTGGCGGAAGGCGAACATGACCTGGGTGCGCTGGCTGAGCGAGGACTCCGACCAGGTCTCGAAAGCCGTGGCGGCCGCGGCGACGGCGGTGTCCACGTCGGCGGACGAGCCGAGGACGACCCGGGCTTGTTCGGCGCCGGTGGCGGGGTTGAAGACCGGGGCGGTGTCCGCGCTGAGGGCCGGTGAGCCGTTGATCCAGTGGGGGATGGTAGTCACGTGAGGGTTCCTTCTCAGAGGTAGTGCCGCTGGGCGCGCTTGTGGGCGGCGTACGTCTCGAATGCCGCGCGGGTGGTGTCGAGGGCGGAGGTCTGGCTGACCGGTACGTCCCACCAGCCGTGGCCGGGCGGGTTGGGGCCGTAGAGGTCGGTCTCGACGTGGACGACGGTGGTGTGGCGGGAGGCCTTGGCCTTCTCCATCGCCGAGCGGAACTCGTCGACCGAGGTGGCGTGCAGGACGTCCGCGCCGAGACTCGATGCGTTGGCCGCCAGGTCGATCGGGAGAATGCCGCCGTCGAGCTGACCGGAATCCTCGTCGCGGTAGCGGTATTTGGTGCCGAAGCGCTGGGAGCCGAGTGATTCGGACAGGGCGCCGATGGAGGCGAAGCCGTGGTTCTGGACCAGGACGATGATGACCTTGAGGCCTTCGGAGATCATGGTGACGATCTCCTGGGCCATCATGAGGTAGGAGCCGTCACCGACGAGGACGACGACCTCGCGCGACGGATCGGCCATTTTGGCGCCGACGCCGGCGGCGACTTCGTAGCCCATGCAGGAGTAGGCGTACTCGACGTGGTAGGCCTTGGGATCCCTTGCCCGCCACAGCTGTTGCAGGTCGCCGGGCATGGAGCCGGCGGCGTTGATGACCACGGCCCGGTCGTCGAGGACGTCGTTGAGCGCACCGAGGATCTGGGTCTGGGCGGGGAGCTCACCGGTACTGCGCTCGGGGGCGAAGCACTCCTCCTCGATCTCCCGGGTGCGTGCGATCAGTTGCCGCGTGCGGTCCCGGTACTCCTGGCCGACCTCCCAGTCCGCGAGGGCTCCTGCCAGCGCCTCGATCCCCAGCCTCGCATCCGCGACCAGTGGTTCTGCGGAGTGCTTGACGGCGTCGAGGCGGGCGACGTTGAGGTTGACGAAGGTGACGTCCGGGTTGGCGAAGACGGTGTGGCTGGCGGTGGTGAAGTCGGAGTAGCGGGTGCCGATACCGAGCACGACGTCGGCCTCGCGAGCCAGCTCGTTCGCAGCGTAGGCCCCGGTGGAGCCGATGCCGCCGACCGCGTACGGGTGGTCCCACGGCACCGCACCCTTGCCCGCGTGGGTGTCGGCGACCGGGATGCCGGTGGCCTCGGCGAAGGCCCGCAGGGCGGTCTCCGCGCCGGAGTAGACCGCCCCGCCGCCCGCCACGATCAGCGGCTTGCGGGCGGCGCGCAGCAGTCGAGCGGCCCGCTCCACGGCAGCCGCCTCGGGTACGGGCCGGCCTATGTGCCAGACCCGCCGTCGGAAGAAGGAGTCCGGCCAGTCGTGGGCTTCTGCCTGCACGTCTTGGGGCAGGGCGAGGGTGACGGCGCCGGTCTCCACCGGGTCGGTCAGTACCCGCATCGCTGCGAGTGCGGCGGGGATGAGCTGTTCGGGTCGCTGGATGCGGTCGAAGTACTTGGAGACGGCGCGGAAGGTGTCGTTGACGGTGACGTCGCCTCCCCGGGTGTCCTCCAGTTGCTGGAGGACGGGGTCGGCGGCGCGGGTGGCGAACATGTCGGAGGGCAGGAGTAGCACCGGCAGCCGGTTGGTGGTCGCCAGGGCCGCCCCGGTGATCATGTTGGTCGAGCCGGGCCCGGTGGAGGCGGTGCAGGCGAGGGTGGCCAGCCGGTCCCGCATCTTGGCGTAGGCGACTGAGGCGTGGACCATGCCCTGCTCGTTGCGGGCCAGGTAGTAGGGCAGATCGGCCTCTTGGGTTACGGCGGCCTGGAGCAGGGCCTGTCCGATCCCGGCGACGTTGCCGTGCCCGAAGATGCCCCACATTCCGGGGATGAGGCGCTGTTCCTGGCCATCGCGCTCGCTGTACTGCTGGGCCAGGAAGCGCACCAGGGCCTGTGCGGTGGTGAGTCGTACGGTGTTCATCGGTTCTCTCCGAAGGGCAGCCGGTCGTCGACGTCCTGGGAGTCCCAGGTGGAGCGCACCCAGCCGTGGTTGGGGTCGTCGCAGATCAGCCAGGCGCGGTCCTGTCCCGGGCCGGCCATGACGTTGAGGTAGTAGAGGTCGTAGCCGGGCGCGGCGATGGAGGGCCCGTGCCAGCCGTGCGGGATGAGAACGGTGTCGCCGGAGCGCACCTCGGCGAGCACGTCGATGGGCCGCTCGGGGGTGCCGTAGACCCGCTGGTAGCCGAAGCCGTTCTCGCCGCAGACCTCGAAGTAGTAGATCTCCTCCAGCTGGGACTCGACGCCGGGCCGTGCCTCGTCGTGCTTGTGCGGCGGATACGACGACCAGTTGCCACCCGGCGTCAGCACCTCACACACCAGCAACTGCTCCGCCTCGAACGTCCCCGGTAGGCAGTAGTTGTTGACCTGCCGCGAACACGCACCCGCCCCGCGCAACTCCACCGGCACGTCCTCGGCCCGCCCGTACCGAGCGAGGAGGCCTCTCCGCTCGGTACGGGCGGACGGCAGCGCGAATCGACCTCCGGTCGCGCTGCTGACCAGGGCCTCCGACTCGCGGGGGAGATACGCGAAGTCGGTGACCGAGGCGAACACGCCTGTCCGGCCGGCGAGTTCGAAGGCCCTGCCGTCCGTGGTGACGGTGCACGAGCCCGTCATCGGCAGGACCAGGAACTCGGAATCCCCGGTGGACAGGGCGTGCGCCTCACCCGGCTTCAGGGTCAGGATCCTGAGGCCGGAGTATCCCCAGCCCGCCGACTCGGGCGTGACCAGGAGGTCGTAGGGGCTGTCGGCCGAAGTCCCCTTCGGCAGGTGGTATTTGCTCGACGAGGTCACAGCAGGCTCACCGCCTTGTCGACCGCACCGGCCACATCGCCGTTGGACGGGTAGAGCAGGGAGCGGCCGACGACCAGGCCCTGCGCGGTGGGCTGCTTGAGCGCCTTGCCCCAGGACGCGAAGGCCGCTTCCGGATCGGTGACCTCGCCGCCCAGCAACAGGGCCGGCAGTGTCGAGGAGGCCAGCACCCGTTCCATGTCCGGGACGACCGGCAGCTTCAGCCATGTGTAGGCGGTACGGCGGCCGAGCCCGGACGCGATGGTGACCGACTTGACGACGGCGTCCGTGGACAGGTCGTTGCGGATCTTCCCGTCCGTCCATACGGACAGGAACGGCTCGACCATGGCGATCAGTTGCCGGTCATTGAGCTCATTGACCGCACGCGTGGTCTCGGTGAGTGCGGCCGGGGTGGCGGGGTCGCCGAGGGCTATGCGGGTGAGCATCTTGCCGCCGTCGAAGCCCATCGCGGCGATGGTCTCGGCGTCGTACCCGGTGAACCGGTCGTCGATCTCGAAGACCGAACCCGCAAGCCCCGCCCGGTTCATGGACCCGAAGACGCTCTTGCCGTCGAGGACGCCGAGCAGCAGCAGGTCCTCCAGGATGTCGGCGGTGGCCAACACGCCTGTCACGCCCGGCCGTTCCAGTGCGACGCACAGTCGGTCCAGCAGCTCGAAACGGTCGGCCATGGCGGTCGGGTCACCGCCGACCCCGTTGGCGCCCCGCGCGGGATGGTCGGCCGCGATGATCATCGTCCTGCCGTGCTCGCCGAACAGCGAGGTGGCCTTCACACGGCGCGCTGCGGCTGCCGCGATGGCGCCGGGATCGTTGACCCGGGCCTCCACGATCCGGCTGATGTTGTCGGACAGCACGGCGTCACGCCTTTCGTTCGGTGGAGACATCGGCTGAGCCGAGGGATGCCTCGTGGAGCTTGGAGTCGACTTCGGCCTCGGTGGGCATCGCGTCGGAGCAGGACAGCCGGCCCGCGACGATCGCGCCGGCGGCATTGGCGAAGGACACCGTGCGAGCGGTGTCCCAGCCGGACAGCAGCCCGTGGCACAGCGCCCCGCCGAACGCGTCCCCGGCGCCCAGCCCATTGACGACATCCACCGGCACCGGCGGAACCTCGACCACCGAACCGTCCCGGTCCATCGCCAGGACACCCCTGGGGCCCTGCTTCACCACGGCCAGCTCGACCCCGGCCGCCAGCAGCGCCTTCGCGGCCGCGTACGGCTCACGCTCGCCGGTGGCCACCTCGCACTCGTCGAGGTTGCCGACCGCGACCGTGGTGTGCCGCAGCGCCTCGGCGTAGTACGGACGGGCCGCCGACGGATCGGCCCAGAACATCGGCCGCCAGTCCAGGTCGAAGACCGTCACCCCCGCCTTCGCCCGATGCGCCAGCGCCGCCAACGTGGCCGAACGGCTCGGCTCCTCACTCAGACCCGTCCCGGTCATCCAGAACACCCGCGCGTCCCGCACCGCCGCCAGATCCACCTCACCCGCCGAGATGTCCAGGTCGGGAGCCTTCGGCAGCCGGTAGAAGTACAGCGGGAAGTCATCCGGCGGGAAGATCTCGCAGAACGTCACCGGCGTCGGCGCGATCCCCGACGTCCCCACGAACCGGCTGTCCACCCCGTACCCGTCCAGAGCGGAGCGCACGAAGTCCCCGAACGGGTCGCGGCCGGTCTTGGTGATGACAGCGGAGGTCCGGCCGTACCGCGCGGCGGCCACGGCCACGTTCGTCGGGCTGCCACCCAGGTACTTGCCGAACGAGGTGACCTCCGCCAGTCCCACACCGATCTGGAGCGGATACACATCCACTCCGATGCGGCCCATGGTCAGGACTTCGAACGGCATCACGCTGGGTATCCCTTCTCTGCTTTAAAGCGCTTTAGAAATTGGGCATGAAAGAGCGGCTACTGCGAGGCGCCCAAGTACTCCGCGATCTTTTCGCGCATGAACACCGAGGACTCCTTGGCCCGTTCCTCCCACGCGAAGACGCAGGCGGTCAGCGTGCCGTCGAAGCCGTTGGCGCGCAGCTCGCGGAAGAGCTCGTCGAAGTCGACCTCGCCCTGGCCGATGTCCATGTGCTGGTGGATACGGGCCGGGGTGCCGGGCGGGTTGAGGATGTAGCGGTTGCCCGAGGAGGCGGTGTGGTCGAAGGCGTCGGCCAGGTGGACGTGGGTGAGCAGGTCGCCCGCGTACTCGATGATGCCGGGGGCGTCGTTGCCGATGTGGAAGGTGTGCGGGGCGCAGTAGAGGAAGGTGACGTTGGGGTGGTTGATGCCCCGGATCAGGTTGATCGCGTCGTAGCCGTTCTCGATGAAATCGTCCGGGTGCGGCTCCAGGGTGAGCTTGATGCCCTCGCGCTCGAAGGCCGGCAACAGCTCGTCCAGGGACTTCCAGAACTGCGCCTCGCTGCGGTCGGAGTCCTCGGGGCGGCCGTTGAACTCCGAGATCATGCTGTCCACGCCGAGGTCGGCGGCGATCTGAATGGAGCGCTTCCAGTACCGTACGGCGGCCTGGCGGGCGTCCTCGTCCGGTCCTGACCAGCGGAAGAGTGGCAGCATGGAGGAGATGCCGACGCCCGCGGAGTCCAGCGCCTTACGGAACTTGCGGACCGTCCCGTCGTCCACGCGGGGGTGGCGGAAGAAGGGGATGAAGTCCTCGCGAGGGGACAGCTCGATCCACTCGTATCCCAACTCGGCTACCACGGAGGGCAGTTCGAGCAGCGGGGTGTTGCGGATCATGTAGGGGTCGAGGGCGATCTTCACGACGGGGTGCCTTCCGGGGTGATGGCGGTGAGGTCTTCCGCTTCCGGGAGCTCCTCGGTGTCGACGCCGCGGACCTGGGACAACTCGTGCTTGAGGGCGGCGAGTTCGGAGCCGCCGGCCATGTGGTTGGTGAGTTCCTCGAGCGTGATGCGGGCGCGCTCGGCGGAGAGTTCGAGGGTGCCGAGGCGTAGGACGCTGAAGTGGTCGCCGACCATGTAGGCGTGGTGGGGGTTGTGGGTGATGAAGATGACGCCGAGGCCGCGGTCGCGGGCGGCGGC
>NZ_JBSFUY010000020.1:0-185891 GCF_053592055.1 Streptomyces sp. NPDC002817 | reverse complement strand
AAAGGAACCTCATCTACGACCATCACGGCCGGAGACGGGGTATCAACTAATCTGGCGTTGATTTTTGGCACGCTGTTGAGTTCTCAAGGAACGGAAGCTTCCTTTGTACTCACCCTCTCGGGCTTTCCTCCGGGCTTCCCTTCGGTGTTCCAAACTCTATCAGTGTTTTTCCAGCCCCCTGACCACTCTCCTGCGGACATGCAGAAGGTGACCCCGAGATAGGATCTGACGAGTTTGGGTGCTGCTGAGCAAGGACGCTTACTAGCGCCGCTCGACCTCAAGCAGGAGTACGACAGTACACGCGGCCCTGAAGCGCGTGCAAATCGATTGGACTGGTGGTCTAGACCACTACGCGGTATCTTCCATGCGGAACCGTCAGTTCATATGACATACGCTGCTCACAGTGCGCCGTCCAGGACAGGCAGTGACGACGCATATCGATCTCCACCCCTGGGAGGTTTCCCATGACCACCGTGACGTCCCCACTGGCAGGACGCGCCATCGGACTGGCAGCTGTGCCCGATCCGGTCTTCTCCGGGGCCATGGTCGGCCCGGGCACGGCGATCGACCCCGTGCGCGAGGCCTCTGAGGCTGTCGCGCCCGTTGACGGAGTCATCGTCTCGCTCCACCCCCACGCCTTCGTCGTTGTCGACGATCAGGGTCACGGTGTGCTCACTCACCTGGGTATCGACACCGTCCAGCTCAACGGCGAGGGTTTCGAGCTGCTCGTGAACAAGGGCGACACCGTGACGCGCGGTCAGAGCATCGTGCGCTGGGACCCGGCCGCCGTGGAGGCTGCCGGCAAGTCCCCGGTCTGCCCGATCGTGGCGCTCGAAGCCACGGCCGAAGCACTCTCCGAAGTGCGTGACGACGGCGATGTGAAGGCCGGCGACAGCCTCTTCGCCTGGAAGTGACATCCACTCCGTCCTGGGACGGCAAGTAGTGGCAACCATCGCGGCGGCGGGACCCGCCGCACTATCGGAGACGGGTGAGATGGAGACAACGCTGCGAGGCGTCGGCGTGAGCCATGGTGTGGCGATCGGCGAGGTTCGGCACATGGGGACGGCGGTTCTGGAGCCGCCTGCCAAGCAGATCCCGGCTCAGGACGCGGAGCGTGAGCAGGGGAACGCCCGCAAGGCAGTAGAAGCTGTGGCGGCCGACCTGATGGCGCGCGGCAATCTGGCCGGCGGCGAGGCACAGGCGGTGCTCGAGGCCCAGGCCCTGATGGCCCAGGACCCCGAGTTGATGGCCGATGTGGATCGGCGTATCGCCGTCGGCAGCACGGCGGAGCGGGCTGTGTACGACGCGTTCGCCGCGTACCGCGAGCTGCTGGCGGGTGCCGGTGAGTACCTCGCAGGACGCGTCGCGGACCTCGACGACGTGCGGAATCGTATCGTCGCCCGCCTGCTCGGGGTGCCTATGCCGGGCATTCCGGACAGCGATGAACCGTACGTCCTTGTGGCGCGTGACCTCGCACCCGCTGACACGGCTCTGCTGGACCCCACTCTGGTGCTCGGCTTCGTGACCGAGGAGGGCGGGCCGACCAGCCACAGCGCGATCCTGGCGCGGGCACTCGGTGTCCCCGCCGTTGTGGCGCTGCCGGGTGCCGGCGAGCTCGCCGAAGGCACCGTGATCGCCGTGGACGGCAGCACCGGCGACATCTTCGTGAATCCGAGCGAGGAGAAGAAGGCACAGCTGGAGGCTGCCGCCGCCGAGCGCAAGGCCGCGCTCGCGGCGTCGACCGGGCCGGGTGCCACGGCCGACGGCCACAAGGTGCCGCTGCTCGCCAATGTCGGCGGTCCTGCGGACGTTCCGGCCGCTCTCGAGGCTGGTGCGGAGGGTGTCGGTCTCTTCCGTACCGAGTTCCTCTTTCTCGACGACAGCAAGAACGCTCCCTCCGAGGAGAAGCAGATCGAGGCCTACCGACAGGTTCTCGAGGCGTTCCCCGAGGGTCGTGTCGTCGTACGTGTGCTGGACGCGGGTGCGGACAAGCCGCTCGAGTTCCTGACGCCGGGTGACGAGCCGAACCCGGCGCTGGGTGTGCGGGGTCTGCGGACACTGCTCGACCACCCGGACGTGCTGCGTACGCAGCTGACGGCCCTGGCGAAGGCCGCTGAGGGGCTGCCGGTCTACCTCGAGGTCATGGCTCCGATGGTGGCGGACCGTTCGGATGCCAAGGCGTTCGCCGACGCGTGCCGTGAGGCGGGGCTGCGGGCGAAGTTCGGCGCGATGGTCGAGATTCCGTCGGCCGCCCTTCGGGCGCGTTCGGTTCTGCAGGAGGTCGAGTTCCTGTCGCTGGGGACGAACGACCTCGCGCAGTACACCTTCGCCGCTGACCGTCAGGTGGGTGCGGTGTCCCGACTGCAGGATCCTTGGCAGCCGGCTCTGCTCGACCTGGTCTCGCTGTCCGCCGAGGCGGCGAAGGCCGAGGGCAAGAGCTGTGGTGTCTGCGGTGAGGCTGCGTCCGACCCGCTGCTGGCGTGTGTGCTGACCGGTCTGGGCGTCACTTCCCTTTCCATGGGTGCGGCGTCGATTCCTTATGTGCGGGCGACTCTGGCGAAGTACACGCTGGCTCAGTGCGAGCGTGCCGCGGCGGCCGCTCGGGCGGCGGACAGTGCCGATGAGGCGCGCAACGCGGCTCAGGCGGTGCTTTCCGGCGAGTAGTCGGCCGTAATCAGTCGTTGGTGCTTCTTGAGGGGCGCTTCACCTGCGGGTGGGGCGCCCCTCCTGCATTCAGTGGTGGTGTCCCGGCGTAGAGCCGTCCGGTCCGAGGTCGGGCGGTACGCAGTAGTCGACGCCGGATTCCGGTGAGATGAGGTCGCCGGATTCGATGTCGGTGCAGTACGCGTCGAAGACCTCGCCCGCGGTGAGGGGTTCCAGTCCTTCTCCGCGCAGGCGCCAGCCGTAGATGCGGTCGGTGGTTCCGGGAACGCTGGTCCGCATGACGAGTCCGCCGGGGGTGTGGGTCGCCAAGCCGAGAGCCAGGACCGTGGCGAATTCGAGGGCTTCGCCCTCGTCGAGTTGCGTGGTGCCGTCAGCGTTGATGTCGGCGTGGAGGACGGAGACGAGTGTTTCCGGTGTTGCCGTGACGCTGCAGACGAGGTGCCGGTTGCCTGGATGGGCCGTGTCGAGGATGCGGACGAGAAGGCCGGAGGCTCGGGCGAAGGCGGCTCGGCCGATGTCCTCACCACAGGAGGCGCAGGCGCCGAGGCGTGCCAGGAGTGTGGAGGCGTACTCCCAGGTGGCTTGCCGTACTGCTTCGTCGATCAGGTCGGGGACGAGTTCCGCCAGGGGGCGTCCGTCGTACGGGATGGTCGGGCCCGTGGCGGCGAGTTCGGCGGTGAAGCGGGTGCGACTGGAGGGGATGTCGGGTTCGAGGCCGGTGTCGGCGCAGTAGTCGGCGTACTCCTGTGGGTCGAAGAGGGCTACTGCGGTGTGGGTGCCCTGGGAGGCGCGGGTTTTGAGGAGTTCCTCCACCTGTTGGAGATAGAGGGAGTGGTCGTCGAAGGTGAAGCTGCGGTAGCTCCGCATGCTCCGGAAGTCGTGCTCGTCGGTGAGCAGGCCGATGGTGCCGGCGATCTCGCGGCGCAGAACGCGTCGCATGGTCTGGTGGTCGGTGTGCGCCATGTTTCCCCCTGTGCGCTGTCGATCAATGCTCACTCACAGTAACCGGGGGCACTGACAACGAGGGCTGGGCAGGGTGGTGGGCGATGCCGACGCAGTGTGATGGCGGCTCTGCCTGCGTCGGCGGCCGCGTCGGTCAGGCGCGCTTGCGGGCCAGGTCCTCGTAGAAGTGAAGAAGGTCGAGGTTGTCGATGGAGCCCGCGTTGACGGCCTTGTCGAGGGGGGTGCCCTGGAGGAGGCGCTTGACGGGGACTTCGATGCGCTTGCCTGTGAGCGTGTGCGGGACGCCGGGGACTTCGATGATTTCGTCGGGGATGTGCCGCGGGGAGAGCTGTTCGCGGATGGTCTGCTTGATGCGGCCGAGCAGGGTCTCGTCGAGGACGGCCCCGGGGGCCAGGTGTACGAAGAGGGGCATCCAGTAGCCGCCGTCGGGCTGTTCGATGCCGATGACGAGCGATTCCTTGATCTCGGGGAGGCGTTCAACGGCTTCGTAGATGTCGGCGGACCCCATGCGTACGCCCTGGCGGTTGAGCGTCGAGTCGGAACGGCCGTGGATGACGACGGAGCCGCGGGAGGTGACGGTGATCCAGTCGCCGTGGCGCCAGACGCCGGGATAGGTGTCGAAGTAGCTGTCGTGGTAGCGGCTGCCGTCGGGGTCGTTCCAGAAGTGGATCGGCATCGACGGCATGGGGTTGGTGACCACGAGTTCGCCGACCTCGTCGGTGAGGGCCTTGCCGCTGGGGTCCCAGGACTGCAGGTCGGTGCCGAGGCCGGCGGCCTGGAGTTCGCCGATGTGGACGGGGAGGGTGGGTACGGCGCCCGCGAAGCAGGAGCAGACGTCCGTGCCACCGCTGACCGAGGCGATCCAGAGGTCGTCGTGGACCTCGTCGTGGAGCCAGCGGAAGCCGTCGGGCGGCAGCGGTGATCCGGTGGTGGCCACGCACTGCACCGAGGAGAGGTCGAAGTCGCGGCCGGGGTGCACGCCCGCCTTGCGACAGGCCATGACGTACGCGGCCGAGGTGCCGTAGAGGGTGGCCCGGGTGCGTTCGGCGATGCGCCATTGGGCGCCGGTGTCCGGGTACCCGGGGCTGCCGTCGTAGAGGACGATCGTGGTGCCGATGAGGAGGCCGGAGACGAGGAAGTTCCACATCATCCAGCCGGTCGACGTGTACCAGAAGAAGCGGTCGTCGGGGCCGAGGTCGCAGTGCAGGCCGAGTTGTTTGAGGTGCTCGACGAGGATGCCGCCCTGCGACTGGACGATGGCCTTGGGAAGGCCGGTCGTGCCGGAGGAGTAGAGCACCCACAAGGGGTGGTCGAACGGCACCTGCTCGAAGGTGGGTTCGACGTCACCGCTCGTGAGGGCCGCCCAGTCCAGGGCGCCTTCCGGGGCGTCGGTGCCGAGGAGGGGGATGTGGACGACGGCACGCAGGGTGGGCAGTTCGTGGCGGAGTTCGGCGACGGTGTCGCGACGGTCGTGCTCCTTGCCGCCGTAGCGGTAGCCGTCGACGGTGAACAGGACGACGGGTTCGACCTGCTGGAAGCGGTCGAGGACGCTGCGGGCGCCGAAGTCGGGGGCGCAGGACGTCCAGACCCCGCCCACCGCGGCTGTGGCGAGGAGGGCCACGACGGCCTGCGGGATGTTGGGGAGGTAGCCACTGACGCGGTCGCCGGGGCGTACGCCGAGGGTACGCAGCTCGGCGGCGAGGGAGCCGACCTGGCGGCGCAGTTCGGACCAGGTGACGGGGCGTGGTTCGTGGGTCTCGTCGACGTGCAGGAGGGCCGGTTCGTCCGCGCGGGTGGCGGCCGCGCGGAGCGCGTGTTCGGCGTAGTTCAGGGTCGCCCCGGGGAACCACTGGGCGCCGGGCATCGAGCGGTCGCCCAGTACGCGCGCGTAGGGGGTCGAGAAGCGTACGTCGAACCATTCCGTGACGGCTTTCCAGAAGGTGTCCAGCTCGTCGACGGACCAGCGGTGCAGGGCGGGGTAGCCGCCTTCGGCCGGGGCGCCGTGGTGCTCGGCCGCCCAGGCGTGGAATCTGGTGACCTGCGCCTGTGCGATGCGTTCCGGATCTGGCTGCCAGAGCGGCTGGGGGTTCACGGTCGACATGGGGCGGCTCCCGGACTGTGCGCGTCGTGTGCGTCTCCCGCGCACGGGCTGGGGTGTGCGCGCGACGCGGATGACACGGACGATGCCATGTGATCGACTTCCACACCAGGGCGCGCCCCACATAGTCCGTGTCGTGAAGATGTGGTCCCGGCACGGGTGAACGGCAGTTGAACGACACACGCGTGTGGGGCGGTCAGTGGCAGGGTGAGCAGCATGAACGGTCGTGACCTGGTGCGTTCGATAAAGACGGTCGGTTCGGCGGGGGCGGCCCAGGGGTTGCGTTCCGTACGGGCCTCGTGGCGTATGCGGCGAGCGGATGCCGCCGGGCTGCCGCCGCGGGGGGCCGAGCGGGCTCGGGTGCCCGGGCCGGTGCGGGATGTGGAGCCGGGGCCCGGCGGCGGGGTCGTCCGGTTCAGCCGTTCCGAGCTGCGGATCACGGTCATGGTGAACGGGGCGGTCTTCTGGGGCTGGGACGGCGCGGGTCCCGAGCCGTCGTACGCGCTGGCGGGGCGCTGTCCTGAGCCGGATCCACGGGCGGTGCTGGAGCCGGACAAGGACGGCGGCTGGCGGGTGGTGGCCGAACGGGCGACGGTCGTCGTCTCGCGGCACGGTGCGATCGAGGTGCGTACGCCCGGTGGAGTGACCGTGCGCCGGGATCTGCCGCCGCGATGGTGGGAGCCGGTGGGCGGTGGTACGGCGCGCTGGATGCAGCGGTCGGAAGTGCCTGCGGACGCGCGCTTCTTCGGGCTCGGCGGGCGGGCTTCGGGGCCCCGGCTGAGGAACGGGACGTACCGGTTGTGGAACACCGATCCCGGCGGGTCCTTCGGTCCCGCCGACGATCCGCTGTACATCACGATGCCGGTGCAGTTCGTGGTGTCCGACGCGGCCACGCATCTGGCGTTCCACGACACCTCGTGGGACGGGACGGTGACGTTGCGCGAGGGCGAGGAGGGTGCCGGTTCCGGGCACGACCGGGCCGGTACGTGCGAGCTGCGGATGACCGGGGGTCCGCTGCGCTGCTGGGTGATGGTGGGCACCCCCGCACGCGTGCTGCTCGCCTGGGCCTCGCTCACCGGTGCGCCGGCGCTGCCGCCTGCCTGGGCACTGGGGCACCATCACGCGCGGTGGGGGTTCGGGAGCGAGCAGGAGGTGCGGCGGATCGTCGCGGGCTACCAGGAGCGCGGCCTGCCGCTGGACGCCGTCCACCTGGACATCGACCACTATGACGAGCACGAGGTGTTCTCTGTCGACCAGGAGCGCTTCCCCAAGCTGCCCCAGCTCGCCGAAGAACTGCGGCGGGACGGGATCCGGCTGGTGTCGATCGTCGACCCGGCGGTCGGGGCCGAGCCGGGCAACGCCGTGTTCGACAGTGGTGTCGCCGAGGACGCGTTCGTACGGGACGCGTCTGGGCGGCTCGTACGGGGAGTCGTCTGGCCCGGCGACGCGGTCTTCCCTGATTTCACGCACGCGCGTGTGCGTGAGTGGTGGGGTCGCCTCTATGAGGAGCGGCTCGCTCAGGGGTTCTCGGGCTTCTGGCACGACATGAACGAGCCCACCTCGTTCGCGGCCTTCGGGGAGTCGACCCTGCCGCGTTCGGCCCGGCATCAGCTGGACGGGCAGGGCGGTGACCATCGCGAGGCGCACAACGTGTACGCGCTCTGCATGGCCCGGGCGGGGTACGAAGGCGTGCGGGAACTGGCTCCCCTGGAGCGCCCGTTCGTGTTCTCACGGTCCGGGTGGGCCGGCATGCAGCGCTATGGGGGAACGTGGTCGGGTGACGTGGCCACGGGATGGCCGGGGCTGCGGGCGTCGCTGTCGCTGGTGATGGGTCTCGGCCTGTGCGGGGTGCCCTATTCGGGACCGGACGTGGGCGGCTTCGACGGGAGTCCGTCGCCCGAGCTGTATCTGCGCTGGTTCCAGCTGGGCGCGTATCTGCCGTTGTTCCGTACGCACGCGAGTCTGCGGGCGGGGCGCCGGGAGCCGTGGGAGTTCGGTCCCGAGGTGCTGAAGCACGCGCGCGTGGCTCTTCTGGAACGCCGGCGGATGCTGCCGTACTTCGTGACGCTGGCGCATCTGGCGAGGCGTACGGGAGCGCCGTATGTGCGGCCGTTGTGGTGGGGGGCGCCCGAGGACCGGGCGCTGCGTCACTGCGAGGACGCGTTTCTGCTGGGCGACGGTCTGCTGGTGGCGCCGGTGCTCGATCCGGGAGCGGACCGGCGTGCGGTGCAGCTGCCGCGGGGGCGCTGGTACGACACCGTGACGGAGCGGGCGTATCAGGGGCCGGGGCAGGTCCTCGTGGACGCCCCCTTGTCGCGGATCCCGGTGCTCGCGCGCGCGGGTGCCGTCCTTCCCGTGCGCGGGGAGGACGGCGGGCTCGAGCTGGAGGTGTGGGCGCCGGCCCGGGGACGGACCGGCGGGGGGCTGGTCGTGCCCGACGCGGGTGACGGGTGGGACGAGCCGGAGATCGAGCGGTATGTGGCCCGCTGGCAGGGCCGGCGGGTGGTCGTCGAGAGGGAGGGTGAGGACGGCGTGAGTGCGCCGCCTCACCCGGTGCGTGTGCGGGGGCTCGGGGAGCGCTAGGTCAGATGTACCGGCCCTCGAACCAGGCCCGTACGGCACGTGTGTGCAGGGGGAAGGCCAGCTCCTCGGGCCTGCGCAGGAGATGCCAGCCCGCCGTCTCGTCCGTCGCGGCGGAAGTGGGCAGGCCCTCTGCCGGGCGTTCCGGAAGGGATCCGAACAGCAGCAGGTGGCCGTCGGGCGAGCTCATGGCGTCGACGAGGCGTACGTCGCGGCTCGCCGCGTCGATGCCGGTCTCCTCCTTGAGTTCACGGACGACGGCCTGGCGCCAGTCCTCCCGGTCGTCGATGTAGCCGCCGGGCAGTGCGATGCCGCCGCGCGCGGGGGCGATGGTTCGGGTGATGACGACAAGGGCGGCACCCTTGGTGTCGTACACCGGCTGGAGTGCCACCGCGACGGGCAGCGGGTTGCGGTAGGCCACGGTGGCGCAGGCGGGACAGGTGCGGGGCCAACCGGAGACGCCCTCTCCGTAGGGCGCTCCGCAGCTCGAACAGTGGGAGTCGGGCGCGGAGTTGGGGGTGGGGTGTTGAGTTTCGGACACGCGGCGGACTGTATCCGATCACAGGAAGGGCGTCTTCCGGGGGCTGCTCAGTGTTTGCTCGTGAGGGACTTCCAGGACACCGGGAAGTCGAAGAAGGTGTCCGGGTAGAGCTCCGGCTTGAACGTGTAGTGCCACCATTCCTCGGCCAGATTCACGAAGCCGAGGTCTTCCAGAGTGGTCTTGAGCAGGAGCCTGTTGTCGCGTTGTGCGCCCTGGATGCCGGGGTCGAGGGTGTGGGAGAGGGTGTCGAAGCAGTCGAATCCGGTGCCCATGTCGACGGAGTTGTCGGGGAAGCGCTGACCCTGGGGCGCGTAGCAGGGAACGAGGGTTTCTCCAGGGTGGTAGGGCCGTGTCGGCTTCGCGGGGAGCTTCACGATGGTGAGGTCCATGGTCGAGCCGCGGCTGTGGCCGGACTTCTCGGCGATGTAACCGTCCGTGAAGAGACGGGTCTTGTCGACGTTCGGGTAGAACTCGGCCTTCATGGCCTGGTCGTCGAGGTCCTTGGCCCAGCGGACGAAGTGATCGACCGCGCGCTGGGGTCGGTAGCAGTCGTAGACCTTGAGGGTGTAGCCCTGCCGGAGCAGCTTCATCTGGGCCTGGTGGAGGGCCTCGGCGGCGGGTTCGGTCAGGATACAGATCGGCTGCGCGTAACCGTCGATGCGTTCCCCCACGAAGTTGTGCGGGGTGAAGTAGCGCATCTCCTGGATGATCGTGGGGTCCACGGTTCTCAGCGCGACGAAGTCCTTCGGCGCCTTGGGTTCCGGTGTCGCCCGGGCGGTCGTGGCGGCGGTGGTCACGGTCAGCAGGGCGGCGAGCGTGGTGACCAGGCCGCGTACTGCGCTGGAGAGTCGTGTCATGTCTCTGCCTCTGCCCATCTCCGGCCTCCCGTGACACACTTCTGACGTTCCGTCAGATCCTATGCCCGGGAGGAACTGTGTCACGTGCGCGAACGCCCGTGGTGGCTGGTTGGTTCGCCGGTGAGGAGGACGACTTCCATCTCCTCGGCACCCGCTGTTCGGCCTGCGCCTCGGTCTTCTTCCCTCGCGAGGACACCCACTGCCGCAATCCCGCGTGCCCCGGGGGCGAGCTGGAGGAGGCTTCGCTGTCGCAGCGCGGGCGGGTGTGGTCCTACACGGACAGCCGGTACCGACCTCCGTCACCCTATGTGACCGATCCGGAACTTCCGTGGGAGCCTTACGCGTTGATCGCTGTGGAGCTGGAGGCCGAGCGGATCGTGGTGCTGGGACAGGGGGTTCCGGGGCTCGCTGTCGCCGATCTGGCGGTGGGCATGGAGGTGGAGATCGTTCCCGGTGTGCTCCATGAGGACGCGGAGACGGTGTGGACGACGTGGCGGTGGCGGCCGACGACGGGGGTGACGGCATGACGGGTGAGGTGGCGGTGCTCGGTGCGGGCATGCACCCGTGGGGCAAGTGGGGTCGAAGCTTCGTCGCGTACGGAGTGGCGGCGGCCCGCGCGGCGCTCACCGATGCCGGGCTGGACTGGCGGGACGTCGGTTCGATCGTCGGGGCGGACACCGTGCGTGGTGGCTATCCGGGGTATGTGGCCGGGGCGACCTTCGCGAAGGCGCTGGGCTGGCAGGGAGCCCGGGTCACGAGCGTGTACGCGGCGTGCGCGTCGGGAGCGCAGGCCGTCAACACCGCGCGGGCGCAGATTCTTTCGGGGCTCGCGGACGTGGTGCTCGTGGTGGGTGCCGACGCAGCGCCCAAGGGGTTCTTCCGGCCGGCGGGCGGCGATCGGCCCGACGATCCGGACTGGCTCCGGTTCCGCGTCCTCGGAGCCACCAATCCGACGTACTTCGGGCTGTACGCGCGCAGGCGGATGGCTGTGCACGGGGATACACCGGAGGACTTCGCGCAGGTCAAGGTGAAGAACGCCGCCATGGGAGCGCTCAATCCGAACGCGCGCTACCGCAAGCGGGTCACCGCCGAGGAGGTCGCCGCCTCCGCCGTGGTCGCCGATCCGCTCCGGCTGCTCGACATCTGCGCGACCTCGGACGGCGGGGCGGCTGTGGTGCTGTCCAGCATGGAGTTCGCGCGGCGGCACGGGACGGCGGAGCCGGTGCGGATCCGGGCGGTGTCGACGGTGACCCCGCGATACCCGAGCACCGTGCTGGATCTGCCCGACATCGCCACGGACTCCGCGGTGGCGATGGAGCGCGGCGCCGACACATTCCGGGAGTCGATCGCCCGGGCCGCCTATGAGGAGGCGGGTGTCGGGCCCGAGGACGTATCCCTCGCCGAGGTCTACGACCTGTCCACCGCCCTGGAGTTGCAGTGGTACGAGGACCTCTGGCTGTGCGGCGAGGGTGAGGGGGCGAAGCTGCTGCGGGAGGGCGCGACGACTCTGGGCGGGCGCATACCCGTGAATGCGAGTGGCGGGCTGGCCTCCTTCGGGGAGGCGGTGCCGGCGCAGGCGATCGCCCAGGTGTGCGAGCTCACCTGGCAGTTGAGGGGTGCGGCGGGTGACCGGCAGGTGGCGGGGGCGCGGGTGGGGATCTCGGCGAACCAAGGGCTGTTCGGGCACGGTTCGGCCGTGGTCGCGGTGCGGTGAGGCTCATCGGGCCTCCGAGCGGGGCAAGGGCTTTCCCGTACGCTCCGTGACCGCTCGGGAATCCTGCGTGAACGTCTCATGAACTGCGCTCGGGCGGGCGCCCGCGGCGCCATCATGCTGCCGTGCACTCCTGGACGGACACTCTCCGCTTCGCCTTCCAGCCGGTGGTCAACCTGACGACGGAAGGGGTCGCGGCGCTGGAGATACTCGCCCGACCGGAGACCGGCGACATCCTGGCCGAGGCCCGCCGCGATCCGGAACTCGACGGCAGACTGGCCGTGTCGGCGGTCCGGGCGGCGGCGCGCAGGGAGACGCTGCTGCCATTGCACGTCAACGTGTTCGCCGGCACCCTCGCCGACCTCGGCGGGCTCACCCCGCTGCACGCCGCGGTGCGTGCGGCGGGCAGGCTCCCCTGGGAGGTGACGATCGACGTCGGGCCGCCGTACACGCATGTGCCGCAGCAGGCGCTGCTGGAGGCGGTGGGCGCGCTGCGCGGTCAGGGTTTCCGCATCGGCGCGGACGGCGTCGGGGACGGGGACGTACCCCTGCGACTGCTCACCGACCTGGCGCCCGACCTGGTGAAGCTCGACGCCTCGCTGCTGGCCCGGCCCGCGGCGGTGCGGGCGATGCGGACGCTGTGCGACCAGTTGGGGGCGCTGCTGTCGGTCGAGGGCGTGGAGACCGAACTGCAGTGTGCGGCCGCGGTGTCGGCGGGTGCGCAGCTGGCACAGGGCAACCTGTTCGCTCCCCCGGCCCGGCTGCCCGCCGCGGACGTGTACGTTCCGCCCCGCTCCCCCGGTGCCGCCGCACCGTCGCGGTCGGGGCCGTCGGTTCGGCAGTTCGTACGGCCCGCCGCGCTGCTGGCCGCCACCGCGTCCGCGGGCCGTGTGCGGGCGCTGCTGACCGGGTCGCCGGAGGTGTCCGGGGTACTGCTCGTGGACGCGCACGGGGTTCCGGTCCGGTCGGTGCACCGCTCCCGCTTCCTGCTGTCGATGTCGGGGCGCTACGGGCACGCCCTCTACGCCGATCGCCCCGCCGCCAAGCTGGGCGATCCGCCGCGCACGGTGGGCATCGACGCCACCGCGTGGGAGGTGCTCGACGTGGTGGCGGTCGGTGACCGGGACCGCACCTCGGACGACGTGGCCGTCGTCGACCGGTACGGACGGTGCGTCGGCGTCGTACGTCTCACCGACCTCGTACGGGCGTTGGCCGAGTCCCGGGTGGAGGAAGCCGCCGGTCTCAGTCCGCTGACGCGGCTCCCCGGTTCGGACGCGATCACCGGTGAGGTGGACCGGCGGATCGCGGACGGGAGGACGTTCGCGCTGAGTTGGCTGGACGTGGACCACTTCAAGCAGGTCAACGACGGAGCCGGGTTCGCGGCGGGCGACGAGTTGATCCGGTCGGTGGGGCGGGCGCTGCAGCATGCGGCATCGGGCAGCACTCACGTGGGTCACATCGGTGGGGACGACTTCCTCGTGCTGGCCGATCCCGACGGGCTGGAACCGGTGGCCGCCTCGGTGCTGGACGCGCCCTGGTCCGCGGGCGGGCATCCGGTGTCGTTGTCCCTGGCCACGGTGTTGTGTACGCCGGGCAGCGTCACGGACCACCGGCAGGCCGCGGCCTGGCTGGCGCCGCTGAAGAAGGCCGCGAAGTCGATCGGTGGGGCGAGTTGGGTGCTGGGCCGTGCCGGGCTGCCCGGGCACGAGGTCCGGCGTGGGGCGGAGGCGTCCTCCGCGACCGCGGGATGCGGGGTGGCGGAGCCCGGCCCGGGCTGAGCGGCTCGCCACGAAGCGGGCTCGTGCCCACAACCGTTGCCGTCCGCATCCTTGACGCCCCCTGGACACCGGTGAACACTTCCGATGTCAGTCGACATCGTCGTACATTCTCGGCGTATCCACGCACTGCGCTGCGCGGGCCCCCAGAAGTCAAGGTCCGTTCCCCCACGGGCGATTCGGCTGCAACGGCACGCTCGTCACGGACGCCGAGCGGGGCGCGGGATCTCCCTGCCTTCGGCTGAAGTCGCCATGGGAAACGCACCCTGCACGGAGGACCGGGGTCGATCACCCCGGGCCAGGGCCTAGGAGCCGCCATGAGCAATGGAGACGTATTTCTCGGTGAGATCATCGGGACCGCGATCCTGATCCTCTTCGGCGCGGGAGTGGTCGCCGCCGTCGTACTGAACTATTCGAAGGCGAAGGACGCGGGCTGGGTGGTCATCGCGTTCGGATGGGGTTTCGGCGTGCTGGCCGGGGCCTACACCGCCGCACCGCTGTCCGGCGGCCACCTCAACCCGGCGGTGACGCTCGGGATCGCCATCGACACGGGCGACTGGGACCAGGTCCACATCTACATCGCCGGCCAGATGGTCGGCGCCGTCCTCGGCGCGGTCCTGTGCTGGCTGACCTACTTCGCCCAGTTCCAGGCCAACGCCGAGGAGGACAAGGCGCAGCCGACGCTGGGGATCTTCTCGACCGCGCCGGCGATCCGCAATCCCGTGGCGAACCTCATCACGGAGATCATCGCGACCGTCGGCCTGGTGCTGCCGATCCTCGCCTTCGGTCTGACCGAGGGTCTCGGTACGTCGGGCACCGCGATTCTGATCGTCGCGTTCCTGGTGGTCGGCATCGGTCTGTCGCTCGGCGGGCCCACGGGGTACGCCATCAACCCGGCCCGTGACCTGGGCCCGCGCATCACCCACGCCTTGCTCCCGATCCCCAACAAGGGCACCTCGGACTGGGGTTACGCGTGGATCCCGGTGGTGGGGCCGCTGATCGGCGGAGCTCTGTCCGGGGTCATCTTCAACGCAGCGTTCTGAAGCATCCGACGAAGGGGACGTCATGACGGACAAGTTCGTCGCCGCGATCGATCAGGGCACCACCTCCAGCCGTTGCATCATCTTCAACCAGGACGGCGCCATCGTCGCCGTCGACCAGCGCGAGCACCGGCAGATCTTCCCCAAGCCCGGCTGGGTGGAGCACGACGCCACCGAGATCTGGTCCAAGGTGCAGGCGGTGGTGGCCGGGGCGGTCGCCAAGGCCGGGCTGCGCGCCGACCAGCTCAGCGCGCTCGGCATCACCAACCAACGCGAGACGACGGTCCTGTGGGACCGCGCCACGGGCAAGCCCGTGCACAACGCGATCGTGTGGCAGGACACCCGCACCGCGGCGCTGACCAAACAACTCGGCGGCTCGGACGGGCAGGACCGCTTCCGTGAGCAGACCGGGCTGCCGCTGGCCACGTACTTCTCCGGGCCGAAGGCGGCCTGGCTGCTCGACAACGTGCCCGGGCTCCGCGCGCGGGCCGAGAACGGTGAGATCGCCTTCGGCACCGTCGACTCCTGGCTGATCTGGAACCTCACCGGCGGCACGGACGGCGGACGGCACGTCACGGACGTCACGAACGCCGGCCGCACCATGCTGATGAACCTCGAGACCCTCCAGTGGGACCAGTCCATCCTCTCCGCGATGAACATCCCCGAGGCGGTCCTGCCCGAGATCAGGTCCTCGGCCGAGGTGTACGGCACCGCTGTCGGCCAACTCGCCGGTGTGCCGGTCGCCTCGGCCCTCGGCGACCAGCAGGCGGCCGTGTTCGGACAGGCCTGCTACGACGTGGGCACGGCGAAGAACACCTACGGCACGGGCAGCTTCCTGCTGCTCAACACCGGCAACCGTCCGGTGCCGTCGAAGAGCGGGCTGCTCACGACGATGGGGTACAAGATCGGCAGTGAGGCGCCGGTCTACTGCCTGGAGGGGTCCATCGCCATAACGGGCGCGCTCGTCCAGTGGTTCCGGGACCAGCTCGGCATCATCCGTACCGCCGACGAGATCGAGCCGCTGGCGGCGGGTGTCGAGGACAACGGCGGGGCGTACATCGTGCCCGCGTTCTCCGGTCTGTTCGCGCCCTACTGGCGTTCCGACGCGCGCGGTGTCATCACCGGGCTCACCCGGTACGTGACGAAGGCACACCTCGCGCGCGCGGTGCTGGAGGCGACGAGCTGGCAGACGCGGGAGGTCGTGGACGCCATGTTCCAGGACTCCGGGGTGCACATCACGACCCTGAAGGTCGACGGCGGCATGACCAAGAACAACCTGCTGATGCAGCACCAGGCGGACGTACTCGATGTGCCGGTGGTCCGCCCGAAGGTCTCCGAGACGACCTGCCTGGGCGCCGCCTACGCGGCCGGGCTGGCCACGGGTGTGTGGAACGACCTGGACCAGCTCAAGTCGCACTGGCAGAAGGACGTCGAGTGGACGCCCGCCATGGAGTCCTCGGTGCGGGACCGTGAGTACCACAACTGGCGCAAGGCCGTGGAGAAGAGCTTCGGCTGGCAGGAGGACGGGGAGAACTAGCGGCACGCGTGCGTGCGCTGCAACGACCGCACGCGCGCGTGGTGCTCATGAAACGCGGCCCGTACCCCGGTCGGCGGGGGTACGGGCCGTATCCGTGGGTCAGGTCGTGACCGCGGTCTGGCGACGCTCCGCCGCGTAGGCCATCGCGTGCCGGACCACGCCGATGAGGACCTCCTTGACCGACGCGCGGTCGCGGGCGTCGGTCAGCAGGAGCGGTACGTCCTCATCGAGGTCGAGGGCCTGGCGGACCTCCTCGACGGGGTAACGGGCAGAGCCCTCGAAGCAGTTGACGCCGATCACGAAGGGGATGGAGCGCCGCTCGAAGTAGTCGACGGCGGCGAAGCAGTCCTCCAGGCGGCGGGTGTCGGCGAGCACGACGGCACCGAGCGCACCCTCGGAGAGCTCGTCCCACATGAACCAGAACCGTTCCTGCCCGGGCGTCCCGAAGAGGTACAGCACCAGGTCCTCGCGGAGCGTGATGCGCCCGAAGTCCATGGCCACGGTGGTGGTGCTCTTGCTCTCGACACCGCTGATGTCGTCGACCGGGCGTCCTGCCTCGGTGAGCAGTTCCTCGGTGCGCAGCGGCCGGATCTCGCTGACCGCGCCCACGAGCGTGGTCTTGCCCACGCCGAAGCCGCCGGCCACCAGGATCTTGAACGTGACGGGCTCGACCGGGGGCTTGCCGCGCTCAGAACGCCCGAAGATCATCGGTCTCTTCTCCTGCTTGGTGGGGGTGGGGCGACGGTGGGCCGTAGCCTCCGCCGCCGGGGGTTTCGATGACGAGTACGTCGCCGGGGCCGACGTCGGCCGCGCCGCTCCCGCCGAGGTCGGTGACCGTGCCGTCCGCGCGCTCCACGCGGTTGGCGCCCAGCGCGCCGGGTGCGCCGCCCGCCATGCCGTACGGCGGTACCCGGCGGTGCTGGGAGAGGGTGGAGACGGTCATGGGCTCCAGGAACCGGATACGGCGCACCGCTCCGTCCCCACCGCGCCACCGCCCGGCGCCTCCGCTGTCCTGCCGTACGGCGAACTCGTCGAGCCGGACCGGCAGTCGCCACTCCAGGACCTCGGGGTCGGTGAGGCGCGAGTTGGTCATATGGGTCTGGACGACGGGCGCGCCGGGAAAGCCGTCGCCCGCTCCGGATCCGGAGGCGACGGTCTCGTAGTACTGGTGGCTGGCGTTGCCGAAGGTGACGTTGTTCATGGTGCCGGAGCCCTCGGCCTGGACGCCGAGCGCCGCGTAGAGGGCGCCGGTGATGGCCTGGGAGGTCTCGACGTTGCCGGCGACGACGGCGGCCGGCGGCTGCGGCGCGAGCATGGAGCCGGGCGGCACGACGATCCTCAGGGGTCGCAGACAGCCGTCGTTGAGGGGGATGTCGTCGGCGACGAGGGTCCGGAAGACGTACAGGACAGCCGCGTTGACCACCGCGAAGGGGGCGTTGAAGTTGCTGTCCAGCTGGCCCGAGGTGCCGGTGAAGTCGACAGTGGCGGAGCGGTTGTCGCGGTCCACGCGCACGCGTACGCGGATGACGGCGCCCGAGTCGGTCTCGTAGGCGTACTCGCCGTCGTCGAGGGCGTCGATGACCCGGCGTACGGCTTCCTCGGCGTTGTCCTGGACGTGGCGCATGTACGCCTGGACGACATCGAGGCCGAAGTTCTCGATCATGCGGGCGACTTCGTCGACGCCCTTCTGGTTGGCGGCGATCTGGGCGCGCAGGTCGGCGAGGTTGGTCCGCGGGTTACGGGAGGGATGGCGCGCCTCGGTGAGGAGGCGGCGGGTCTCGTCCTCGCGGAAGCGGCCGTTCTCGGCCAGCAGCCAGTTGTCGAAGAGGACTCCCTCCTCCTCGATGGTGCGGCTGTTCGCGGGCATGGAGCCCGGTGCGATACCGCCGATCTCGGCGTGGTGACCGCGGGAGGCGACGTAGAAGAGGAGCTCCCGGTCACTCTCCGTGCTTTCGGTGTCGAAGACCGGGGTGATCACCGTGACGTCGGGCAGATGGGTGCCGCCGTGGTACGGGTCGTTGACCGCGTAGGTGTCCCCCGGCCGCATCCCGGCGGCGCGCCGCCGGATGACCTCCTTGACGCTGGTGCCCATCGAGCCCAGGTGGACGGGGATGTGCGGGGCGTTGGCCACCAGGTTTCCGTCCGGGTCGAAGAGGGCGCAGGAGAAGTCCAGGCGCTCCTTGATGTTGACGGACTGGGCCGTGGATTCGAGGCGGGCGCCCATCTGTTCGGCGATGGACATGAAGAGGTTGTTGAAGACCTCGAGACGAACCGGGTCGGCTTTCGTGTCGAGATCGGAACTCTCCGTAACCGCCGTGCGTTCCATGACCAGATGCCCGTCGTCTCGCGAAACGGTCTGCCAGCCGTCGTCGACGACGGTCGTCGCACCGGCCTCGGTGATGATCGCGGGGCCGGTGACCATCTCGCCGGGCGGCAGGTCCTCGCGGCGGTGGAGGGGTACGTCGCGCCAGGTTCCGCCCGTGTGGAGGCGGACGGTTCCGGGAGCGGCGGTGCGGCCCTGGTAGGGGGTCAGGGCCGAGAGATCGGGGGGTTGTGTGATGCCGGTGGCTTCGACGGAGAGGGCTTCGACGACGATCGGGCGGTCGAGCGTGAAGGAGTACGTGGCGCGATGACGTGCTTCGAAGATCTGGCGCATCTCGCCGGGCTCGGTCAGCTCGACGGTGAGAGTGGTGTCGGTGCCGTCGTAGCGGAGTTGGGCGCGTCGGGTGATGCGGATGCGGTCGTCGGGGACGTCCTCGGCGAGGAGTTCGGCGCGGGCGGCGCTCTCCAGGTCGTCGGCGGTCTTGAGGACGCCCGGCATCGCGGCGGCCTCCAGGGGGGCCTCGACGGACTGTTCCCTCATGGCGGTGGTGTCGGCGAGGCCGATGCCGAGTGCGGACAGAACACCGGCCATGGGCGGCACCAGGACGGTCCGGATGCCCAGCGACTCGGCCACCATGCACGCGTGCTGCCCGCCGGCACCACCGAAGGTGGTGAGGGCGTAGCGGGTGACGTCGTGGCCCTTCTGGACGGAGATCCGCTTCACGGCGTTGGCGATGTTGGCGACCGCGATCTGGAGGTACCCCTCTGCGACCTGCTCAGGCGTGCGCTCGTCGCCGGTCCGCTCTCCGATCTCGCGCGCGAGGGCGGCGAAGCGGTCGCGGACGAGTTCCGCGTCGAGGGGCTGGTCGCCGTCGGGCCCGAACACCTTGGGGAAGTGGGCGGGTTGGATGCGGCCGAGCATGACGTTGGCGTCGGTGACGGCCAGCGGGCCGCCTCCGCGGTAGCAGGCGGGGCCCGGGTCCGCGCCCGCCGAGTCCGGCCCTACGCGGTAGCGGGAGCCGTCGAAGTGGAGGACCGAGCCGCCGCCCGCCGCGACGGTGTGGATGTCGAGCATGGGGGCGCGCAGCCGGACGCCGGCGATCTGTGTGGTGAAGACGCGTTCGTACTCGCCGGCGAAGTGGGAGACGTCGGTGGAGGTGCCGCCCATGTCGAAGCCGATGACGCGGTCGAAGCCGGCGAGTTGCGACATCCGGGCCATGCCGACGATCCCGCCGGCGGGACCGGACAGGATGGCGTCCTTGCCGCGGAACTGGCCGGCCTCGGCGAGACCGCCGTTGGACTGCATGAACATCAGCCGTACGCCGTGGAGTTCGTCGGCGACGTGCTGCACGTACCGGCGCAGCACGGGCGAGAGGTAGGCGTCGACGACGGCGGTGTCCCCGCGCGGGATCAGCTTCATCAGCGGGCTGACCTCGCTGGACAGCGAGATCTGCGGGAAGCCGATCCGGGCGGCCAGCTGTCCCACGGCCTGTTCGTGGGCGGGGTGGAGGTGGCTGTGCATGCACACGACGGCGACCGCGCGGATCCCGTCGTCGTACGCCTCCTGGAGAGGACCGGTGAGGGCGTCCAGGTCGGGGGCGCGCAGGACGGTGCCGTCGGCGGCGATGCGCTCGTCGACCTCCACGACCCGCTCATGGAGCAGCGCGGGGAGTTCGATGCGGCGGGCGAAGATGTGGGGGCGGTTCTGGTAGGCGATGCGCAGGGCGTCGCGGAAACCGCGGGTGACGATCAGGAGGGTCCGCTCGCCCTTGCGTTCCAGGAGGGCGTTGGTGGCGACGGTGGTGCCCATGCGGACGGCTTCCACGGGGTCCTGGGAGCCGTTCAGCAGTTCACGGACTCCGGTGACCGCCGCGTCGGAATAGCGGGCCGGGTTGTCGGAGAGCAGTTTGTGCGTGAGCAGTCGGCCGTCCGGGCGACGCGCGACGATGTCCGTGAAGGTGCCGCCCCGGTCGACCCAGAACTGCCAGCCTGTCGTCACGTCCGTCTCCCCGATCGCGCTGTTCGGCACCGTATCCGCAGAGTGGCGGCAGACCGTCTGCGGATGGTCGTCGACGATCGGTCAGATCATATCGGGAGCACTGTTGCGACGCCGGTCCGCTCGGCCGGAAGGCGGGCGTGCGGCCGCGTTCCCCCAGGGCCGTCCGTGAGCGGTCGGCGGCGCCGGGGGAACGGCCGCCTCAGTGGGCGGGGCACTCGGTCAGAGCGCCCGGAGGCCGTTGATCACATCGCGCAGAATGCTCTCGTCCGGCAGCTCGGCGGGCGGCACAGGTCGGTTCACATGGACGAACTCCGCGTCCACGAGGTCGCCCACGAGGACCCGTACCACGCCGATGGGCAGGTCGAGTTCGGAGGACAGCTCGGCGACCGACTGCGGGGCGTCGCGGCACAGGTCGACGATGTCCACGTGCTCCGGGGACAGCGTGTGGTCGCCTTCAGGGTCGTCCGCCTGAACCTCCGCGACGACCACCGCGATGAGGTCGAGGCGGTGCTGGGCCGCACTGGTGGTGCGGCCACGCGTCATGGCGTACGGACGGACGACCGGTCCGGCCTCGTCGTCGAACCAGTGACTTCTTCCCTGACCGTCTGTGCTCATGTCATCTCACTACCCGCCCTGAGGCAGATCGGTGCGCGGAGTGGATGCCAGATGTACACCGACCCGCTTGACGAGGAGCGTCATCTCGTAGGCGACCAGACCGACGTCGGAGTCCGCGTCGGAGAGGACGGCGAGGCAGCTGCCGTCGCCGGCGGCCGTCACGAACAGGAAGGCGTCGTCGAGCTCGACGACCGTCTGCCGGACGTTGCCCGCCTCGAAGTGGCGGCCCACGCCCTTGGCGAGGCTGTGGAAGCCGGAGGCGACAGCGGCGAGGTGTTCGCCGTCCTCCCGCGTCAGGTCCTTGGACACCCCCGTCGCCAGCCCGTCGCCGGAGAGCACGACGGCCTTGCGGATGCTTGCGACGCGGTCGACCAGGTCGTCCAGGAGCCAGTTCAGCTCGCCGGAGTTGGTTGTGCTGTGGCCGGTCATCGACCGTCCCCCTTAGTTCCTCGTGGTGCTGTGCCGCTGTGGGTGTCATCGCCCGCGGCGTCGTTCTCCGCACGGCCGCGCTGCCAGCCGCGCTGGAGCGATGCCATACGGCTGCGTACCTGGTCGGCGTCCCGCTCGTCGACCCCCGTGTTGTCGTCGGTGCGGCGCCCGGCCGGACTCTGCTTCAGCTGCGGGGCCAGGTTGGCCTGGCGTACGCGGCGGGGCAGCGGGCCGGTGCCCGGGGCGGTCTCCCGTGGCGTGGCGCCGCGTCCGATCGGCTGGGGCGTGGCCTCGGCACCGCTCTCCTGTGGCACGGGGCGGGAGCCGGTCCGCTCCAGGGCGGCGCCGGGGCCGCTCTGGTGGGGTGCGACGCCTTCTGGAGCGACTTTGAAGGTCTCGCTCGCGCCGCTCGACGCGATCTCGGCGCGCCGGGTGCGTCTGGGGAGGGCGGGAGTGCCGTACGGCGCTCCGCCGAGTTCACGCCCCGTGGTCGTCGGGGCATCGGCGCGCTGCTCGTCCAGGCGGTCGGCGACGCCGGTGGCGCGCCGCTGCGGCCCCGTCGTGCGCCTGCGGGCGGGCAGCGGCGGAGCTTCTTGGGGGAGCGACCGGTTCGGGCCGGCAGGGGCCCCGTCGTCGCTCTGCTCCCGCTGCTCGGTCACCGGGCGGCCGTGCGAGCTGACCAGCTTGGGGGTGTGGCGGCGGGGCAGCGGCACCGGGGCGTTCAGGTCGTGGTCGGGGGCGTCGTGGCGGTCCTCGCCCTGGGTGGCGTCCGGGCGGACCAGGGAGCGGCGCGGGCGGAACAGACCGCCGCGTTCGCTGTCCTCGTCGTCGAGGGCGCCGGGGAAGTCGTCGATGGCGTCCAGGTCGACGGGCGCCTCCAGCTCGACGGGACCGTCCAGGAGCCCTCCCGTGAGACCGGGCAGCGGCACCGCCACGTGGGCGAGCTGGGCCCGGCGGGCCTCCTCCAGCTCGGCCTCCTTGGAGGGCTGGGGGCGGTCCAGGCGGAAGCCGAGGCCGTTGGTGTCCGGGATGTCGTCGGTCAGCAGGGTGTTCGGGATGAACACGACGGCCGTCGTGCCGCCGTAGGGCGACGGCTGGAGCGAGACCCGGACGTTCTGCCGCTGGGCGAGCCGGCTGACCACGAACAGGCCCAGCCGGTCGGTGTCGGACAGCTCGAACTCCGGTGTCTCCGCGAGCCGCAGGTTGGCGTCCAGGAGGGCGTCGGCCGCCATGCCGAGGCCGCGGTCGTGGATCTCCAGCGTGAAGCCGTTGGCGACGCGCTCGCCCAGCACCTGGACGGCGGTGTGCGGCGGGGAGAACACCGTGGCGTTCTCCAGGAGTTCGGCGACCAGATGCGTGAGGTCCGCGACGGCCGGACCGGTGACGGCGACCCGCGGCAGCCGGCGGACCTCGATGCGCTCGTAGTCCTCGACCTCGGCGACGGCGGCGCGTACGACGTCCATGAGCTGGACGGGCTTGCGCCACTGCCGGGAGGGGGCGGCGCCGGAGAGGATCACCAGGCCCTCGGCATGGCGGCGCATACGCGTGGTCAGGTGGTCGAGGCGGAACAGGTCGGCGAGTTCGTCGGTGTCCTCGGTCCGGCGCTCCATCGTGTCGAGCAGGGTGAGCTGCTTGTGCAGGAGCACCTGGCTGCGGCGGGCGAGGTTCACGAAGACCTCGGAGACCCCGGCGCGGAGTTCGGCCTGCTTGACGGCGGCCTCGACGGCGGCGCGCTGCAGGGTGTTGAGGGCCTGACCGACCTCGCCCATCTCGTTCTTGTCGTACTCCAGACGCGGGACCTCGGTCTCCACGTCGACCTGTTCACCCGCGGACAGCCTGCGCATGACGCTCGGGAGCCGTACGCCGGACGCCTCGTGGGCCTCTAGGCGCAGCTGTCGCAGGTCGCGGATGAGACCGCGGCCGATGCGCACGGAGAGGACGACCGAGAAGAGCAGGGCGAGCAGCCCGAGGACGCCGGCGACGGCCGCCTTCACGATGACGCCCATCGCCACGGGCTGCACCCGGTCCTGATAGCGGTCGCCCGCCTGGTCGTTGAGGGTGGCGAGTGATTCGAGCACGCTGGCGGCGGTGGCGTCCCAGCTCTTGGCGGTGATGAAGCGGGGGGCGCCGGGATCGGAGTCGACGACGATCTTCTCGGCGGAGCGCAGCGACGCGGTGGACGCGTTCTTCCAGAACCGGTCGTAGCGCTCGCGTTCCGCCGCGGGCAGCACCGGCAGGCTGACGTCGTACAGCACAGTGCGCTGCGCGATGAGGTCGGAGACCTCGCGAATCTCTCCATGCGTCAGATCGCCGACCACGAGGGCGGAGCCGAGCAGGGCGTCCTCGCGGGAGAGGAGTTCGCGAGCACGGGTGATGTTGACGAGGGCGCGGGCCTGCTTGTCCATCTCCACGCTGTCCACCCCGTCGAGGGAGGCCAGCAGGGCGTAGCAGGGGTCCACGAGGCGGTTGTAGCGCTCGAGGGCCTGGACCCGGTTCACCGCGTCCTCCTCGACGCTGCGGCGCAGGGAGTCCACGCCGTCGAAGGCGTCCAGCACAGCGGTGAGACGTTCCTCGTCGTCCTGGTCCATGCCGTCGCGGACGTCGGGGTCCTTCGCGCTCTGACGGATCTTGGCGATGGCGTCGTCGGTCGCCGTCCGGGTCTCGCGGAGCGCGGCGAGCGCGTCCGAGGCCCGTGGGTCGGCCAGATAGACAAGGGTCTGGCGGCGTTCCTGTTGCAGGACACGGACGGTGTCCTCGGTGGGATAACCGAGGTCCTCGACAGTCGTCGACACCTGGAAAAGCTGGGCGACCGCCCGTCCCGTGAGTACCGTGGCGAAGCCCCAGATCGCTGTCAGGGACACCAGCGGCACGAGAAGCAGCGCCACGATCTTCCGGCGGATCGACTTCCCGCGAAAGCGCATGGCCTCCCCCAGCTCGACCCCCGCCGGCCGGGGGTACACATGTACGTCAACAAACGGCGCGAGCCTACTACCGTCACGCAGTTAACTCGAAGACCCGTCCGGAAGGCGAACTTCCGCACCGGTGAAGCGAGATGGTGAGTTGTCCGGGCATTACGGGAGATTGCCTCCCCGAAACACGCTTCGACGGCTCATACGGATCCGGCCGTAACGGCTGACCAGTTGGCCAGAATTTTTCGTTTCTTGGGAATCTTCAGAGCGTCTCGTTCGTCCTTCTCTTCGGGAAATGGGTGCAGAATCGGCCACACGAGCCGCATCCCGCATCCGGGCGGCGTAAAACAGCGCAAGCCGGGCAGCCACTGGGGAGACGTGTGTTCGCACACGGAGCGAGGGGTCTGCTGGCGGTGGGGAGTGACACGTTGATGGGCACGGCGGAGCGGCAAGAGGCGCTCGTGGACGGCGCTGCGGCGCACTTGGCGGAGGAGCGGAGTCCCGAGGCACTGGATCGCGACATTCCAGCGCACGAGAGCGGGACCGGGTCCGGGACCACCGAACATGCCACGCCGGAAGAGGAGCCGTACTACCGGCCGTTGTGGATCGACGAGGCCGCGCCGCGGCGTCGGATGCCCGATCCCGTGCGCAGGTCGGCGGTGCGGGCGGTCCTGATCATCGCCGTGACGCTGGTCCAGGCGATGGTGGCGTTCCTGTGCACACTGGCCGGATCCTGGCTGGCGTTCCCGATGGTTCTCAGCAGTGTGGCAAGCACCGTGGTGGCCACGTGGGGCGCCCTGGACATCTGGGTGACCCGTCAGGTGTGGAACCAGCGCAACGGCGTCGTGTCGGCCCCGAGCAGCACCGCCCGGGCCCTGCGGCGCGAGCGGCGCAGGGCCCGGCGCCAGGCGCGGTCCGCGGAGCGGGCACAGGCCCGGATACAGCGGCGGGGCGGCGCGGGGCAGTTGTCGCACTCCTGAGAGGCGACACCGGCCCACGCACCGGCCTTGCCCTCAGGACGTCGTCGGCGTCGGCCGCTTGAACATCCGTGTCGCCGTGATCTCGCTGTGGCCCGCTTCCTCCGACCGGGTCTGCTGCGGCAGTCCCGGGCGGAGGTGCTCCTCCACGCTGATGTACTTCAGGCCCGCCCTGAGGTCGGCGTCATTGCGCAACCTGATGACCAGCGGGAACTCGGCGAGTGCGGTGGTGTCGAACAGGCCCGTGGTGTACAGGAGTTGGACACCCAGGGCATCCGAGACCGCCCGCTGGAGCTCCAGCAGATAGGTCGCGTTGGCACGACCGATCGGGTTGTCCAGGAAGAGCGTGCCCGCGTGCCGGTGCTTGTCGCGGCCCCGGTCGTTGGACCGCAGCGCGGCCATGGTGCAGTACAGCGCGATGGCCGCCGTGAGCAGCTGGCCGCCGGAGAACACGTCGCCCATCTGCCCGACCGGCACGCGCTCGGCCCTCAGCACGGCATCCGGCTTGAGGATCTCCACGGCGATCCCCTTGGGCTGCAGTGCGGCCCCGACTCCCCGCAGCAGCAGAGACATTCCGTCGCGCCGCAGATCGGAGTTCTTCTTCACCGCCGCGCGCGTGGCCTCGTCGATGACCTCGCCCAGTCGCTCGGTCAGCGTCGCCTGGTCGGGCTCCTCGAAGCGGATCCGCAGGAACTCCTGCCCGGACCACTCGCCGAGCCCCTCTGGCAGCCGGGACAGCCGCTGAGCGGATCGCAGGGTCGCGAGCGCCGACTCGACGAGCCCGCGCAACCGGTCGACGATCGAGTCCCGGTTCCGCTCCAGCTGCGCCAACTCGTCCGTGAGGACCCGCAGTCGGGGCGCGAAGGCGTCCGCCCACTTCTGGGCGTGCTCGGGCAGCGCGGACGCGGGCAGTTCGCGGATCTGCTGGCGCGCGGGGGTGCGGACCTGCTCGTAGCGCGTGGAGTTGGCATGCCGGACGAGGATGTCGCTCGCCTCGCGTACGGCGGCCTCGGCGGCGGACAGGTCGGCGGCGCAGCCGCGCAGCGACCGGCGGGCCTCGGCGGCGGACTGCCGGGCCTCCTCCGGGCTGCCCGGGTACGGCTCCGTCTCCTCCTGGTCCTCGTCGGGGGTGTGCTCGCGCAGCAGGTCGCGCAGCATCGCGGCGATCTCGTCGAAGCCGCCGGCCGCGTCCTCGGCGGCACGGTGGGCGTCCAGGAGCTCGGCGTGCGCCTCCCTGGCCTGCGTCAACGCCTCGGTGCGGGAGGCGAGTTCGGCGGTCGCCGTACGCAGCAGCGCCTGCGCGTGCTCGGCGTCACGGGGCTCCAGCTCCTCGGACAGCTCGGTGTGCGCCTCACCGACCTCGGGCGCGTGCCGCTCGGCCTCACCGCGCAACCGTCCGAGCTGCTCGCTCGCGGTGGACATCCGCGTCTCCAGAAGCTGCACCAGCTCCTCGGCGCGGGCTGCGGCGGCCTGCCGGGACGGCCCGTCGGAACCGTCGGGCGACTGCAGGAGCTGCTCGGCGCGGGTGCGGACCTTGTTGCTCAGCCGGTCCAGGTCGGCCAGGGCCGCGCTGGACTCGCTCTCCGCGCGGGCCTGCTCGGCTCGCAGGTCGGCGCCGACGCCGACCTTCTCGTACAGCTGTGAGGCGGCCCGGTAGGCCTCCCTCAGGGCGGGCAGCGAGTTCTTCGGATCGTCGGCGTCGCTCTCCGGCACGTTGTCGGGGGCGCCCGCGATCTCCGAGCGCTCGGCGCGCAGCGCACGCGCGGTGCGCCGGGCGTCGTCGGCGGCCCGCTGAGCGGCACGCCGGTCCTCGTCGGCGGCCCGGGCGCGCTCCAGACAGGTCTGGGCACGGGCCTCCGACTCGGTGGCCTCGTCGGCGAGTTCGCGCAGCTTGACCTGCCAGCCGGCCCGCTCACGCAGCCGGAAGGCGAGCCCTGCGAGGGCGTCGGCGGCACGCCGGGCCTTCTGGGCGGCCTCCTGGCGCTCGTCGCGCACCTGCACGCACTCGGCCGCGGTCTCGTCGGCCTCGGCCCGCACGGTCCGCGCCTCGGCCAGCTCGGCCTCCGACTCCTCGGCGAACGCGCGCGTGTCGTGCGCGGTCTGCGCCAGCTCGACCAGCCGCCCGGCCGGACAGCCGGTGCGCCAGGAGGCCAGCCGCGCGGCCAGCTCCCGGTCCTTGGCGAGCCGGGCCGCGAGCGAGCGGATCTCCTCGTCGCGCTCGGTCGCTCGGGCCCGCAGCGTGTGCCGCTCCTCGTCGGCGGCGTGCTCGTCGTGCATGGCCGGGTTCGGCGGTACGAGGAAGACGGCCTCGCTCCCGGTACCGGGCGCCGGAGTCGGGGCGAGCAGGGCGGCGGCCGTACCGACGGCGACGGCGGACCGCGGGAGCAGTGCCGCCTCGCTGAGCGTCTCGCGGGCCCGTGCGTGCGTGTCGGGGTCGGTGATGATCACGCCGTCGACCAGCTCGGGCCGGGCGGCCAGCACACGTGCGTGGTCGGCGGGGTCGACGGCCTGGGCGAGATAGCGCCAGCCAGGGAGCGCCGGGATGCCGTGCTCCCCGAGGAACTCCACGGTGGCCAGCACGTCCGGGCCCGGCGGCAGCAGTCCGCCGTCACCGAGAGCGCCGAGGATCCGGGAGTCGTCGGCTGCGGCGGTGCGCAGCTCGAAGAGGTGGCGCTCGGCGGCGGAGACGGCGTCGTCGAGCAGCTCGCGCAACTCGTCGGCGAACCGGTCGAGTTCCTCGGGGGTGAGGGTTTCCCCGGCCCCGTCGCGCCCGGTCGGACCGTCCTTCCTCGCACTGTCGGCGTCCGTCCGGGGCACCGGCACTCCCCCGTGCCCGGCATCGGAGGCCCCGGTCAGGCTGAGCAGCTCCGCGAGTCGCGGCTCCGCCGCCAGCGCCTCGGCGAGCCGCTTCTCGGCCTCGTAGGACCGCTCGGCGGCCGTGGCCGCGTCCGCGGCCCGTGCTGCCGTCAGCTCGGCGCGGGACTCCGCGGAGCCCGCTTCGCGCGCGTGCTCGCCGGCCCGGTGCGAGGCCTCGCGCGCGGTGTCCCAGGCGGCGACGGCCGTCTTCTCGGCGTCGCTGGCCGCGAGGGCCGCGCGCGCCGGGTCGGCGTCGGGCGCGCTGTCGTCCAGCCAGCCGGCCCGTACGGCCTCGGTGGTCTCCTGCTCGACCTCGCTCAGCCGCTGCCGCAGGTGCCCGACCTCGCTGCGGGCGCGCTGCGCCTCGGTGGCGGCGACGGTGGCGTCCCGGTGTGCGGTCTCGCCGACCTCCTGAAGGGAGGCGGACCGCTCCTCTCCCTCGTTGGCGAGGGTCTCGGCGCTCTCCGCGGCCGCGTGCAGGGCCCGTACGAGATCGACGGCGGCCCTGGCCCGGGCGGCCAGCGCGGGGGCCGCGTCCCGCTCGGCCTCCTGGATCGCAGCGGACACGCGCGCGACGCGGTCGGCGGCGGCACGGTGGCGCAGTACGGCCTCGGCGGCCTGCCAGGCCGAGTGCAGGGTGCGGGCGTCGGCGAGCTCGCGCTTCTGCGCGGCGGCGGACTTCTCGGTGGCGGCCAGCGCCAACGAGGCGTGCCGGAAGGCGAGTTCGGCCGCGATCAGCGCACTGCGCTCCCGCGAACCCTCGGCGTGCGTGACCGCGTACGCGGCGGCCGTGACCCGCTGCGCGAGGTCGGCGGCGCGCACCCGCTCCCGGGCGCCGCGCGCGGAGAGTCTGCGGGCCAGCGTCCGCGTCCGGCGTTCGGCACCGGTGTGGATGTCACGCGCGCGTGAGCGTGCCTCGGCGGCCTCGACGATCCGCCCGAGGAGGTCCACCGACCCGGCGGTGAAGTCCCGTTCGGCGATCAACTCGGCCCGTCGGCCCAGCTTGTTGCCGAAGCCACTGACGAGGTCGGCGAGCCCGTCGGTGTCCCGGGTGTCCGTCACGGCCCGCAGCAGCAGGTCGGTGAAGTCGGAGTCCTTCTTGACCGCGAAGAGGCCGGCGGCCTCACCCTCGTCGGCGTTCATCTCCCGCTGGTAGCGGAAGAGTTCGGGGTCGAGGCCGAGGTCGCCGAGGTGCTCGATCCAGCGGTCGTGGATCTCCTCCCAGTGCACCTCCAGGTGCGGATACGCCTTGCCCGCCTCGGTGATGGCGTCCCGGAAGCCCTTCATGGTGCGGCGTCGGCCGAGTGCTCCGGAGGCGCCCTCGACGGCCGGCCGTACGGCGGTGGACTCGGCGACGGGCAGGTTGTCCAGGGACAGTCCGGGCCCGGGCCGGAAGGAGTACCAGGCCTCGGCGAACTTCCGCGGGTCGTTGGAGACCTGCCGCCCCCGCCACTCGCTCACCTTGCCGACGACGACACACTCGCCGGTCAGCGTGTGCTGCCACTCCAGCGCGACGTGCCCGCAGTCGTCGGCGAGCAGGAACTTGCGCAGCACACCGGAGCTGGCGCCGCCGAGGGTGTTGCGGTGGCCCGGCAGCATGACGGAGAAGATCAGCTTGAGCAGTACGGACTTGCCGCCGCCGTTCTCCAGGAAGAGCACGCCGGCGGGCGCGGGGCGGCGCGGCGGGCCGACGGGCTCGTCTTCGAAGAACTCCGCCTGGGTGGGGGCGGGGTCGGGCACTTCCGCGCCGACGCCGCGCAGGTCAAGCACGGTGTCGGCATAGCGCGCACCGGCGGGGCCGATGGAGTAGAGGCGGACCCTGGACAGCTCGTACATGGCGGACTCTCGTAAGTCTTCGGCAGGTGGGGGGAGTTCAGGAGTGGAAAGGCAGTCCGGCGTCGGCCACCAGCTCGTCGGCGGTGTCCTCGGCGGGCAGCAGCGTCGGCGTGCCGTCGGTGACCGGGACGACACCCAGTTCCAGCAGTTCGGCCATGGCGGCGCTGCCGGCCATGTCCCGTACCTGGAGCTGGTAGCGGGCCGTCGTGCGGTACGTGCCGCCGTTGTCGTCGCCGGTGCGCTGGAGGAACCCGGAGTCGGTGAGGAAGGCGACGGCCTTGCCGACGATGCCGGTCGTGGAACCCGCGAGTCTGCGTGCGTCCTTCGTCGCACCGGTCGCGCTGCGTCTCACCCAGATCCGCCAGGCGGCCTCGAGCCCTGGCGCGTCGGTGGCGGGGTCGGTGTTCTCGCCCAGCTCGTCGGCCCGCTCCTCCAGGCGCCGGCAGGCCTGCCGGACGAACGCGTCGACGCCGTTGACGCTCACCCGCCCGATGTACCCGTCGTCGGCGAGGTCCTCGGGACGCGGGAACGCCATGGCGGCGACGGCGAGATGGGCCAGCCCGTGCAGGAACCGGTCCGAGCCGTCGGCGGACGTGCGTCGCGCGTAGTCACCCATCCGCACGGCGAACACGGAGTCCTCGGCGGCGGTCACGGCCATCCCCGCGCGCGGGGACACTTCGAGCACGACAAGACCGAGGCCGGCGGCCACGGCATCGGCGAGCCGGGCGAACGGAGGGTCCTCTCGGTAGCGCCGCAGCAGCTCGGTGTACTCCTGATCGCGGGCGGGCTGCAGCTTGGGCTGCAACCCGAAGGCGACGAGCCGAGCCGCGTCGGCGGCGTCGGCAGGCGTGACGGCGGTGGGGGCCGAAGGGGCGGGGGCCTCCGCGTCACTCCACTCGACGTGCTCGCTCACGACTTCAACTCCTTGTTCTGGAAAACAACGGCCGGCCCAGCCGACCCAGGGGCGCGGGGCTGTGACATTTGCGGCTCCGCCGCGTGGGCACGACCAGCCACAACGGACCCGCAGTCGCCCACCGGCAGAACCATCACGCGGCCTCCGTCCGATCCGCAGCCATCCCCACCGCATCCAGCAAGGCCATCCCGACAATGAGATCCGCCCCACCGAACTCGGGATCATCCAGCTGAGCCCCGTCGTCCACAGCGAACAACAGCTTCTCCTCGCCCTGCCGATACGCGGTCCCGACCGCCGGACTGGCCGCATGAACCGCCAACAGGGCCACCAGATAAGGCAGCTCAGGATCCTGCCGGCGAGCCTCCGCAAGCAGCCCCGACAACCGACGCGGCGCATCCGCGGGCAGATCGAGCAGCTCCATCGCCGAGGCCAGCTGCTCCTCGCTGAACCGGCTGTCGTCCGGGGTGGCGATGAGGTCCGGCTCGGGCATCTCCGCGCCGAGGTGCTCGCGCTCCACCGGCGGCGTCAGCAGTATGTCGACGAGGTCACCGACCCGCACCGAAACCGGCGTACGCAGTCCGGTCCCGCGTGCGAAGAACGCGTCGGTGACCCGGACCGCCTGCTCCAGGGGCAGCGGGAGCAGGGGCGCGACGAGATGCCCGTAGAGGTCCGTCCCCGACGTCGTCATGGGGGTGGCGAAGGCCTGCCGGTCCTGCTCGGCGCGGAACAGCGGTCCCGCCTCCAGCAGCCGGGACTGCAGCTGCGTATGGCGGCGGATGCAGTCCTTGACGATGTCGACCAGCTCGGCGGCCCGCCGCTTCTGCTCCGGGTCCTCGGACTCGTCCCGGGCCTTGCGGATGTTGGTGAGGATCGCGTTCTCGTGGCGGTAGCGGTCGGCGACGTGGTCGAGCGCCTCGGTGATCATGTCGGGCACGGCGTTGAGCCAGTCCACCGCGCGGACGTTGCGCCGGGTGGCGTCCAGGGCTCGGCGCAGCGTCTCCGAGTACTGCACGGTCCGGTAGCGGGCCTGCTCGGCGGCGAGTTGGGCGTCGGCCAGGCGGCCGCGGCTGATCAGTACCTCCAGCTTGACCTCGGCGGCGATCTGGGCGCTGGTGACGTCGGTGTCGAGGGCGCCGACCAGGACGTTGACGGCCTCGTCCGTCGTACGGAGATACACCGAGCCACCGGGGCCGGGCACCTCCTCGATCAGTTTGAAGTCGTAGTCACGCCGGACATAGGTGCCATCTGTCGCGAAAGTGCCGTAGACCGCCCGGAATCCACGGTCCACGCTGCCGACGTTGATCAGGTTCTCCAGGACCCAACGGGCCACCCGCTCGTGCTCGACGACGGGCCGCTGCGGGGCCTGGGCGGCGATGCGCGGAATGAGGCGGGCGACTATCTGGTCGTGGTCGGCGCCCGTGTCGAAGTCCATGTTCAGGGTGACCAGGTCGATGGCCGAGAGGGCCACCTCCGCCATGCCGTACACCGAGTACTCGCCCGCCAGGTTGGCCTTGCGCGCGTCGAGGTCGTGCAGCGGCGCGGTGCAGGCGAGCGCGCGCAGCCGCCGCGCCAGCCCCTCGTCGGCGGCCGGGCCCGGTGCCGGGCGCGGCCCCGCGCTGAGCTGGGGCGGAACGCTGTCCGTCGTTGCAGGCGAAGTCACGGTGCACAGACTAGGCCCTCGGTCTGACAACGGCCCAAACGTCACAGAAGCGACCCCGCGTCACAGCGACCGGGACGCTAGCCGTCCTCGCCGACCCGTCGCCGGTACACCTCGACCACCCGTTCCAGCGAGTCGTCCAGGTACACGGCGAGCAGCTTCTCGGCCTCCCGGCGGTCCCCGGCCTGCAGGGCCCCGAGGATCTGGCGGTTGCGGGCCAGATACGGCTCGTGGAGCGCCTTCGGGTCGTCCACCACGTGGAAGGCGAGCCGCAGTTCGGCGAAGACGCTGCGCATCAGCTCGTCCGTGCGCTCGCTGCCCGCGAGCGCGACCAGCTCCCGGTGGAAGTGGATGTTGGCGGTACCCAGCGCTTTCCAGTCACCTTCACGCACCGCCCGCTGCCCGGCGGCGACGGCCTCGGCGAGCCCTTCCTTGGCGTACGGCGGCTCACCCAGCCCGCGCACGACGGCGCACTCGACGAGGCGGCGGGTGCGGTAGATGTCCTCGACGTCCTCCACCGTCAGGACCCGGACGAAGACGCCCCGGTTCAGCTCGTGGACGAGCAGACGTTCATGGGTGAGCAGGCGGAACGCCTCCCGCAGGGTGTTGCGGGACACCCCGAGCGCGCCTCCGATGCTGTCCTCCGACAGCCGGGTGCCGGGTGGGAAGTAGCCCTCGGCGATGCGGCTTCTGAGGATGTCCGAGACCCGCTCCGCCGTGCTGGTGCGGCCCAGGAGGGCACGGTCGTCGGCCAGGCCGGTCAGCTGCTCTGCCATGCCCGGAATTCAACCGCAGACACGAGAACGAAACAACACGGGTATTGAAGGATCGTTGAACGATCCTCTACCTTGCTGCTCACCGCACGGCTCAATCCCGCACCCTCCGTCCTCCCACTGCGAGGTGCACATGAGCACGACTCCCCCGCCACAGGCCATGACCGACCGGCCCACGACGACCGAACGCCCCGCCGACGACGGGGCGTTGGGCTGGTTCCGCGCCCTCGGTCCGCGCGGCCGCCGCGCCTTCGCCGGCGCGTTCGGCGGCTATGCCCTCGACTCCTACGACTACTTCACGCTCCCGCTGAGCATGGTCGCGCTGGCCGCGTACTTCGGCCTGGACAGCGGCCAGACCGGCCTCTTCACCACCGTCACGCTGCTGGCCTCCGGGCTCGGCGGCGCCCTCGCGGGCGTGCTGGCCGACCGCGTCGGCCGGGTCCGGGCCCTGATGATCACGGTGATCACCTACGCGGTCTTCACCGTGGCCTGCGGCTTCGCGCCGAACTTCGAGTCACTGCTGGTCTTCCGTGCGCTGCAGGGGATCGGCTTCGGCGGCGAGTGGGCGGTCGGCGCGATCCTGGTCGCCGAGTACGCGAGCGCGAAACACCGGGGCCGCACACTCGGCGCGATCCAGAGCTCGTGGGCCGTCGGCTGGGGCCTGGCGGTGATCGTGTACACGCTGGTCTTCTCGGTCTTCGACGACGACGTGGCCTGGCGCGTGATGTTCTGGACGGGCGCGCTGCCCGCGCTGCTCGTCGTCTGGATGCGACGGCGGGTGCAGGACGCGCCCGAGGCCATCGCGGTCCGCGAGAAGAGCGCCGGGCAGACTTCCTTCACGGCGATCTTCAAGCCCGGCCTGCTGCGTACGACGATCTTCGCGGGCCTGCTCTCCACCGGTGTCCAGGGCGGCTACTACACCCTCGCCACCTGGGTTCCGACGTATCTGAAGAGCGATCGCGGACTGTCGGTCGTCGGCACCGGCGGATACCTCACGTTCCTGATCTCCGGCGCCTTCCTCGGCTATCTCACCGGCGGCTACCTCACCGACCGTCTCGGCCGCCGCCGCAACATCTGGCTCTTCGCGCTCCTGTCGGCCGTCTGCATCCTGGCGTACGGCAACATCCCGGAGGGCTCCAACACCCTGCTCCTCGTGCTCGGCTTCCCGCTCGGGTTCTGCATGTCGGCGATCTTCAGCGGTTTCGGGTCGTTCCTGGCCGAGCTGTACCCGACGGCGGTGCGCGGCACGGGACAGGGCTTCACGTACAACGCCGGGCGCGCGGTGGGCGCCGTCTTCCCGACCACGGTCGGCTTCCTGGCCGACAGCTGGGGTGTGGGTGGCGCGCTGGTCTTCGGCGCGATCGGCTACGGCATCGCCGCGCTGGCGCTCTTCGGCCTGCCGGAGACCCGCGGGAAGGAGCTGGTGTGAACCGCACGGAGGACCGCCCCCTGACCCTCGTCGACGAGCACGCGCACGCGTGGAGCCCGCGCAACGCCCGGATGCGCTTCCGCGCGGGCCTGACCGGCCCCACCTCCGGGGTCTCGGCGGGCCACACCCAGGTCAACCTGATCTCGGTGCCCGCGGACTGGGCGTACGACATGCTGCTGTTCTGCCAGCGCAATCCGAAGCCGTGTCCGGTGCTCGACGTCACGGACGCCGGTTCCCCCACGACCGTCCTGGCCGACGGTGCCGACCTGCGCACCGATCTGCCGCGCTACCGGGTGTGGCAGGACGGCGAGCTGGTGGACGAGCCGACCGATGTGCGTGCGCACTGGCGTGACGACCTGGTGTCGTTCCTGATCGGCTGCAGCTTCACCTTCGAGTGGGCCTTGACCGAGGCCGGCGTCCCGATCCGTCATCTGGAGCAGGGCCGCAACGTCCCGATGTACGAGACCAGCTGGCAGTGCCGGCCGGCGGGACGGCTGCACGGCCCGATGGTGGTGTCGATGCGTCCCGTGCCGCCGGAGCACCTGTCGGCGGCGATCCGGGAGAGCAGTCTGCTCCCGGCGGTGCACGGCGGCCCCGTACACTGCGGCGACCCGTCGACCCTCGGCATCGATGACCTCGGTCGCCCCGACTTCGGGGACCCGGTGGACATCCAGCCGGACGACATCCCGGTGTTCTGGGCCTGTGGAGTGACCCCGCAGGCCGCGGTGACGGCCTCGCGCCCGCCGTTCGCCATCACCCACGCGCCCGGCCAGATGTTCCTCACGGACGCCCGCGACCAGCAGTACCGAGTGGCCTGAGAAGTGGCCTCGGAAGGAGACTCGGAAATTCCATGGCCTCGATCGATCTGAACGCCGACCTCGGCGAGGGCTTCGGCCGCTGGCAGCTCACCGACGACGAACAGCTGCTGTCCGTCGTCACGAGCGCCAACGTGGCCTGCGGGTTCCACGCCGGGGACGCGGCGACCATGCGGCGGGTGTGCGAGCAGGCGGCCGAGCGCGGCGTACGGATCGGCGCCCAGGTCTCCTACCGGGACCTGGCCGGATTCGGGCGGCGCGCGATGGACGTGCCGCCCGCCGAACTGGCGGCCGAGGTGGCGTACCAGATCGGTGCCCTGGAGGTCTTCGCGCGCGCGGCGGGCACACGCGTGTCGTACGTCAAGCCGCACGGCGCCCTCTACAACCGGGTCGTGCACGACGACGAGCAGGCCGGCGCGGTCGTCGACGGTGTGCTCCTCGCGGACGCGACCCTGCCCGTCCTCGGCCTGCCGGGCTCGCGTCTGCTGGAACTGGCCGCGAAGGCGGGCCTGCCTGCGGTCACGGAGGCGTTCGCGGACCGCGCGTACACCGATGGCGGCACGCTCGTGCCGCGCGGTGAGGAGGGCGCGGTCGTCACCGATCCGGACACCGTCGTGGAGCGGTCGGTGGGGCTGGCCCGGGACGGCGCGGTCACCGCGCACTCCGGTGCGCGCATCGAGGTGCGGGCCCGCTCGCTGTGCCTGCACGGGGACACCCCGGGCGCCGTGGAGCTGGCCCGCCGGGTCCGGGAGCGGCTGACGGCGTCGGGCGTCCTCGTGGCGGCCTTCGCATGAGGGCGCTGCCCGTCGGCGACGGCGCGCTGCTCGTCGAGGTCGCCTCGGGCGAGGAGGCGCAGTCGCTCCACGCGGAGCTGCTGCGCCGCCGCGCGGAGGGCTCCCTGACCGTGGCCGAGATCGTCCCCGCGGCCCGCACGGTCCTCCTGGACGGCCTGGCCGACCCGGCCCGGCTGGCCTCCGAACTGACCGCCTCCGCCGTACCGCCGTCTCCCCCACGCGCGCGTGACGCCGTCGAGCTCCCCGTGCGCTACGACGGTCCGGACCTGGCCGACGTGGCCGCGCACTGGGGCGTCGCACCGCACGAGGTGGCCCGCATCCACGCGGCCACCGAGTTCACCGTCGCGTTCTGCGGGTTCGCCCCCGGCTTCGGCTACCTCACCGGCCTTCCGCAGGAGTACGACGTCCCGCGCAGGGCGACCCCGCGCACGGCCGTCCCGCCCGGTTCGGTGGCGCTCGCGGGCCCGTACACGGGCGTGTACCCGCGTTCGTCGCCGGGTGGCTGGCAGCTGATCGGTACGACGGACACGGTTCTGTGGGACCACGCGCGCGTGCCGGCGGCGCTGCTGTCGCCGGGCACGCGCGTGAGGTTCGTGCCGGTGGGTACGGCATGACCGACCGCGCACTCGCCGTCGTACGGTCCGGGGCGCTGACCACCGTGCAGGACCTGGGCCGTCCGGGCCACGCCCACCTGGGCGTGCCCCGCTCGGGGGCGCTGGACGGCCCCGCCGCGGCCCTCGTCAACCGCCTGGTCGGCAACGCCCGGGACGCGGCCGTCCTGGAGACCACGCTCAACGGCTGTGCCGTACGCCCCCGTTCGGCGGTCCTCGTGGCCGTCGGCGGCGCCCCCTGCCCGGTGACGGTGGACGGCCGCCCGGTCGCCTGGGGCGCCCCGGTACCGGTGCCCGCGGGCGCCCTCCTGGACGTCGGCTCGGCCGTCGCCGGTCTGCGCACCTATGTGGCCGTCTCCGGCGGCATCACCGTCGACCCGGTCCTCGGCAGCCGCTCCACGGACCTCCTGTCGGGCCTAGGCCCACCCGCGCTCACGGACGGCGCGGTCCTCCCCCTGGGTGCCCCGACACACCTCCACGCACGCGTGGACGCCGCCCCGCAGCCGGCGCCCCCGGCGGAACTGGTCCTGCATGTGACGCGAGGCCCTCGCGACGACTGGTTCACACCGGAGGCGCTGCGCACCTTCACGTCCCGCACCTACCGGGTGTCCTCCGCGAGCAACCGCATCGGCCTGCGCACGGAGGGCCCTGCCCTGGAACGTGCGGTCCCGGGCGAACTCCCGAGCGAGGGCATGGTCCTGGGCGCGGTCCAGGTCCCACCGGACGGCCGCCCGGTCGTGTTCCTGGCGGATCACCCGACCACCGGCGGCTACCCGGTGATTGCGGTCGTCCGCACGGCAGACCTCCCGGCGGTTGCCCAAGCGGTACCAGGCACCCCGGTGCGCTTCTTGGAGGTACGCCGACGCTGACCCGCCCACGGGGCGCGGGGAACTGCGCGACCGACCCCCACGCACCCGCAGCCGACGACCGGCCTCTCACGGCGCCCTAGCTACGTCCGCCGACAACGCGGCCAATGCCGCCGACACCGCAGCCGACGCCCGCAGATCGAGCCGCACACTGGTCCCCCGGGCCCGATGCCCGACCTCGTCCGCCGCAAGCCTCAACAACTGCGGCAACAGATCGGTGCACCGCCGGGCCACCCATCCCGTACCCGCCGTGGCCAGCCACCACAGACTCGCCGACGTCGTGGGCACCGGAAACTCGGGCTCGGGCGAGGGCGCGCCCCCTGTCGCCAGCCCCGCCTCCGCCAGCAACGCGTGAAACCGCACGGCCAGTTGCCGATGCCCCCGCTCCCCCGGGTGGAGCCGATCCGCGCTCCACATCGCCCGATCCATGAGCCACGCCCCCTCGGCAGCGTGCAAGTGCACCGCCCCGTACCGCTCGGACAGCGCGTGCACCACCGTGTTGACCGCCCGTTGCCGTCGAGCCAGCGGCCGCGCCAACGCCCCCGGCAGCCCCAACATGGCGCCGGGGTCGGGCAGACACGCCGTGAGCACCACCGAACCCTGTGAGGCGAAGGCGGCGTACACGGCGTCGAGTCGCGAGGCCACTGCATGGATGTCGAAGGTGCAGCGAAGGGTGTCGTTGACGCCGACGACGACGGACACGACGTCCGGACGCAGCGCGAGCCCGGCGGGCAGCTGCCGTTCCAGCACGTCCCGCGTCTGCGACCCGCTGACCGCGAGGTTGGTGAACTCCACGCACTCGCCGATCCCGTCGGCGAGGAGCGCGGCCCAGCCGCGCCACCCCTCGCCGACGGGATCGCCGACGCCCTCGGTCAGCGAGTCACCCAGGGCGACGAACCGGACCGGTCTCATCGGACTCCCCCGGGCACCGTGACCGACGCGTCGTGCGCGGCGAGGAACGCCTCCACCGCCGTACGCCATCCGAAGCACTCCGCACGCGTGCGTGCGGCTTCCCGGCGCGCGGCGGAGGGCCGCTCCAGCAGCATCTCCACGGCGTCCGCGAAGGCACCCCCGTGGTCCGCCGCGACGGCCCCCGCGGAACCGATCACCTCGGGCAACGCCGAGGACGCGCTCGCCACGACCGGCGTCCCGCACGCCATCGCCTCCAGCGCGGCGAGTCCGAAGGTCTCGGCCGGTCCGGGCGCCAGGCACACGTCGGCGGAGGCCTGGAGCGCCCCGAGCAGCCCACGGTCGGAGACATGGCCGAGGAAGACGACCGGCAGCCCGCGCGCCCGCTGTTCGAGCCGCGCCCGCAGCGGTCCGTCCCCGGCCACCACCAGCACCGCCCGCCGCCGACGCCGTACGAGCGCCTCCAGGGCGTCCAGCGCCGTGCCGGGCCGTTTCTCCACGGAGAGCCGGGTGCACGTCACGAGCAGCGTCTCGTCCACCCGCGCGTACCGGGAACGCACCCCCGGGTCCCGCAGCGCGGGGTGCCGCTCCACCAGATCGACGCCCAGCGGCGCCCGTACGACGTTGCGCGCCCCGATGCGCACGAACTCCCGCTCGGCGAACTCGGTGGTGCACACGACGCGCGCGTACATGTGTGCCGTCCGGACGTTCAGGGCGTCCGCGGCTCGCCTGGCCGCGCCCTCCGGGACACCCCAGGTGCGCAGGACACCGTCGGCGGTCTCGTGGGAGACCATCACGGCGGGTACCCGGGCCCGCCGCGCCCACCTGCCGGTCCACCTGAGCGTCGTACGGTCGGAGACCTCCAGTCGGTCGGGGGCCAGTTCCTCCAGCAGCCGGGCCACCCGCCGCTTGTCGGCGAGCACCCGGTAGCCGCCGGTGCCGGGCAGCAGCGGGCCGGGCAGGGTGATCACGCGTCCCTGTTCGGTCTCGACGTCACTGACCCGCTCGCCCGGCACGACGAGCACGGACTCGTGTCCGGCCGCCCGGTATCCCTTGCCCAGCTCGCGCAGCGCTGTGCGCAGGCCTCCCGAGGCGGGCGCGACGAAGTTCGCGAGGCGGACGATCCGCAACGGGGCGGCACCAGCGCCACCGTCGATACGCGACACGCTCATGCCGCCACCGCCGTCCGCCGTGGGGCGAGCACGCTCGCGTAGTGGCCGATCAGCTGATCGCCGACGGCCGCCCAGGTGCGTCCCTCGACCATGGCGCGCGCGGCGCTGCCGTACGCGGCCCGCAGCCCGGGGTCGGCGGCCAGGGCCCACACGGCGTCCCGTACGGCGGCCGCGTCGCGTGGCGGGACCAGCAGGCCGGTGCGCCCGTGGGCGACCAGGTCCAGCGGGCCGCCGGCGGCGGGCGCGACGACGGGCACCCCGCTGGCCATGGCCTCCTGCACGGTCTGGCAGAAGGTCTCGAAGGGACCGGTGTGCGCGAAGACGTCGAACGAGGCGAAGATCCGGGCGAGTTCGTCGCCGGTCCGACGGCCGAGGAAGACCGCGCCAGGGAGCGCCTCCGCCAACCCGGTCTGACTCGGCCCGTCGCCCACGATGACGACCCGCACGCCCTCCAGGCCACACACACCGGCGAGCAGTTCGACCTGCTTCTCGGGGGCGAGCCGCCCGACGTAGCCGACGATCAGCTCACCGTTCGGGGCGAGTTCGCGGCGCAGCGCCTCGTCCCGGTGCTCGGGGCGGAAGCGGACGGTGTCCACGCCGCGCGGCCACAGCTTCACCCGGGGGACGCCGTGGGTCTCCAGGTCGTGCAGGGCGGCACTGGACGGGGCGAGGGTGAGGTTCGCGGCGGCGTGGACGGAGCGGATGCGGCGCCAGGCGGCCGCCTCACCCGCGTGCACATAGGTACGGGCGTATCCGGCGAGGTCGGTCTGGTAGACGGCCACGGCGGGGATGCCGAGCCGGGCGGCGGCGGCCATGCCGCGGACGCCGAGGACGAAGGGACTGGCCAGGTGGACGATGTCGGCGCGGTGCTCGGCGAGGGCCGCGGCGACGCGTCGGCTGGGGAGGGCGACGCGTACCTGGGGGTAGCCGGGGAGAGGGAGGGAGGGGACACGGACGACGGGGCAGGGCGCGAGGGTGTCCACGCCGGGCCCACTGCCGGCCGCGGTGGCCGGTGCGACGACGAGCGGAGAGTGACCGCGATCTACGAGGTGCCGGGCGGTCTGGAGCGCGCAGTGGGCCACGCCGTTCACATCGGGGGGAAAGGATTCGGTCACGATGACGACACGCATAAGGGTGTTGTCGCCGTGCTGGGCGTGCTCGCGTCAACGTCGATCTTTCCGGACGAGGAACGTCCCATGAGCGTTCCCTCGCACCCCCGTGCAGGTCAGGCCGTGTCCATGCGTGCCTGACCCGCGGGTCACCCCGAGTTCACCCTGAGGGCAGGCCTTCACATCATGGTGGCGTCCGGTCCGATCCGGCTGCGTACGGCTGTCTGGACCTCTGCTTCCTCGGCCGGATCGGCGGCGAGGCGGCGAAGCTGTTCGACGACCCTGGCGTCACCGGTCTCGGCGTGCCGGGCGGCGATCTCGCGGGTGGTCTCCTCGCAGTCCCAGAGGCATTCGACGGCGAAGCCGGTGGGGTAGGAGGGGTCGGTGGCGGCGAGGGCCCGGGCGGCCCGGCCGCGCAGATGGGAGGAGGCCGTCTCCCGGTAGATGTGGCGGAGCACGGGTGCGGCGCAGGCGATGCCGAGCCGTCCGGTGCCGTCGACGAGGGTCCACAGGGTCGGTGCGTCCGGCCCTTCGCCTCGTACGGCCTCACGCAGGGCCGCGAGAACCAGGTCCGTGTCCTGCATGCCGCCGCGGCAGGCGAGCATGCGTCCGGCGGCGGCGCCCAGCGGATCGGGCCGGTGGGCCCAGCCGCGGGCCCGGTCGACGGCGGCGACACTGCGCATACGTTCGAAGGCGTCGACGGCGGCCTCCACGACCGGCGCCGATCCGGTGACCACGGCCGCCTCGATCAGATCGAGGGCGTCCGGATCATTGCCGTCGGCGAGGTAGCGCAGCGCGGTGCTGCGGGCTCCCTCGGTGCCGTCCTTGGCGGCGGCAACGATCTCGGCCCGGTCCTCCGGGCCCGCGACGGCCATGAGGCAGCGGGCGGCCGGCACATGGCGCGCGGTGCCGCGTTCGATGCCCTGCTCGGCCCACTCGAAGACCGCCTGCACGCTCCACCCCGGACGGGGCCCGCTAGGTCGCATCTGACGTTGCCAGCGGTCGAAGCAGCCGGTCTCCTGGGCGGCACGCACGCGTGCGGCGATGGATTCGCGCGGATCCTCGGCCCACAGCCGCCACGGCCGTGGTTCGAAGGCATCGCGCACGGTGGCGGCCAGTTCGGCCTCGCCCTCGGCGTCGGTGCCGAAGCGGGCCAGCACGGGGGCGGCCAGGGCGCGCAGCCCGGCGTCGTCGTCCCTGAGAGCCAGTTCGTCCAGGGCCCAGGCCCAGTTGGTGCCCGAGGCCGCGTACCTGCGCAGCAGTTCGAGCGCGTCCCGCCTGCCGTAGGAGGCGAGGTGCCCGAGGACCGCCAGGGCGAGCCCGGTGCGGGACTCCTCGTCGTCCAAGTGGTCCTCGACGTCGAAGAGGTGGGCCTCGATCTCGTCCAGTTCGCCGTTCAGGTCGAGGTACAGACGGGCGTAGTAAAGGGAGCGGTTCTCCACCTGCCAGTCGTGGCGGGGGTCCCGCAGCACACAGTGGTTCAGAGCCGCGAGCGCCTCGGCGCGCGGTGCGGTGAGCGCGTGCAGTGTTCCGTCGCCGCGGCCCCTCTGGAGGAGGCCGAGCAGCGTACCGCTGGGCGCTATGACCGGTTCGAACATGGGAAACAGCCTCACATCAAGCGTCGACGCAACCGGGATCTTGCTTTACCTGGCCGCGTGACAACACGTCGGGGCGCCCGCCGTTTCCTGCTTGCTGTAGACCATCTTCCTCTGCCTCTCGTCGGTGGCCCATGCGGACCGCATCACGGCCCGCGCGGTGCGGCAACACCTGCCCAGCCATCGCGTCCGTGAATCACGACGTCATGATGACTCGGCACTTACATCTGCCGCGACCGAAATTTCGGCGGCCCTGTACCGCCTCCCCCGTTTTCCGTGTTTTTACTGGTCAGAACATCCGGATCAGTGTGCGCCGAACAAGTCGAGCAGTTCCGTCTTGGCGAACATCCGAGCGGTGTCGAGCGCCGACGGGGTCCCCGCGGCCGGGTCGGCACCGCTCTCCAGAAGAGCCTTGATGACTTCCGTCTCACCCTTGAAGACGGCCCCGGCGAGCGGGGTCTGGCCCCGGTCGTTGATCCGGTCGGCCTCGGCGCCCCGGGCGAGCAGCGCGCGGACCGCGTCGGCGTGGCCGTGATAGGCGGCGAGCATGACGAGGGAGTCGCCACGGTCGTTGGTGAGGTTGGCCGGAACACCCGCGTCGACATACGCCACGAGCGCCTCGGTCTGACCCCGGCGGGCCAGATCGAAGATCTTGGTCGCCAGCTCCACGACCTCGGGGTCGGGGGCTTCAGTCATCGGCCGGACCGCCTCTCATACAACCGTTCAGGTGAATCGCCAGGGTACTGGCTCGCGCCGCACATGACCCGATGTGCCGGAGGTAAAGATCACCACTGACCCGGTCGGACGCAAGTCCCCTGCTCATCCGGCCGAAGCCGACCCCGCCGAGCGAGTGAAATCAATAGAAATTCACCCAGTTGCACCTTTTATCGTATGGATACATCCTGTGATCCTGGAAGTACTCATGGTGACTGTCCCCACCTGAACCAGGAGCACTCACATGATCTTCTCCATCTCAGGCGTCGTGCTGCTCGGCATCGTCGTCTTCATCTTCTTCCGCAAGGACGGCCTCAAGGCGTCGCACGCCCTGGTCGCCGCCCTGTTCGGCTTCTACCTGGCAAGCACGGCCATCGCCCCCAGCATCAAGGCGGGCGGCGAGAGCCTCGCGAGCCTCCTCGGCGGCATCAAGTTCTGACGCCGTTCCTCCCGTCCGTACGCACCTCCAGGAGACAGCAGTGGTCCGGCGCCCCCTCCCCCGCATCCTGAGCACAGGCAGCGCGCAGATCGCCCGGAGCCGGGAGCTGGCCCGGACGGCGGCCGACAGCGCCACCGACGTCCTCCACCCGCTGATCACGATCACTCGCGGTCTGCGCCGGCTGGCTTCGGCCGGGCGGCGCAGGTGGGCCGACACCCCCAAGGACAAGCGCGGCCCGCTGCTTTTCCTGGTGGCGTCGGTGGTCCTGGTCGTGGCGCTCGTGCCGTACGGTCCGCTGCTCGCCGTCATCACCCTGATGGCGGCGGCGGCCTGGCAGGGCCGGGACCGCACCCCAGCGGCCCCGGAGGGCCCCGACGAGTCGCAGACCCAGCGTCTGCGGTCTCTGTACGAGGCCCTGGTGCCGTACTTCTCGACCGCCGAGGACCCTGATCCCCTCTTCACCCACGGCGGCGAGTGGGACAAGGCGTTCCCGGTGTACGAGTTCGACGAGACGGGGCGGATCACACAGCTCGTGATCCGCTACCCCGCGTACTTCACCGACGGCGAGGCCGACTCCCGCGCGCGGATCGAGCAGCTGCTGCACGCCAAGTCGGGCCGCGGCCGTGAGTACCGCTTCGCATGGGACGAGGAGGGCAACCAGCTCTCCGTCACCGTCCTGCCGCCGCTGCCGACCGACATCGCCGCCCAGCGTTTCGTCACGTCCCCCGGCGAGACGGTCCTCGGCTTCACCGATCCCACCGAGGTCCAGCGCACGCTCCCGCTCACCTACGGCGAGGAGCAGCGCGACGTACCCCCCGTCGTCTGGCGCACCGGCGTCCGCTCCACCGAGCCGCACCTGCTGGTCATGGGCCAGCCGGGCAGCGGTACCTCGACCCTGCTGCGCTCCATCGCGCTCCAGGCGCTCCTCCACGGCGACGTGGTGATCGTCGAGGGCGGCGGCACCGGTGAGTACGCCTGCCTCACCGGCCGGGACGGTGTCCTGGCGGTCGAGTGCGGGCTGACCGGGGCACTGGCGAGCCTGGAGTGGGCCGCCACCGAGACGGAGCGGCGCCTGATCGCCATGAACCAGGCGCGCCAGGCGGGCCACCAGCCACCGGACGACACGAAGCGTCCGCTGTGGATCCTCCTGGACCGCCCGAGCGCGTTCACGCACCTGGCCGCCTCCGACGGCCATCGCGATCCGCAGTCCCTCCTCCAGGTCCCCCTGCGGCACGGCCGGGCGGCGGGTGTCACCGTGGTCGTGGCCGACCAGTTCGACAGCGCGGACGCGCTGAGCGACGCGGTACGCCAGCACACACGCGCGCGTGTCGTCCTGGGCCCGGCGACGCCCGAGCAGCTGGCCGCGGTCCTGGGCGCTCCCCCGCGCACGACTCCGGCCGCCGACGTACCGCCCGGCCGTGGATACGCCCGCCTGGGCACGGGGCCCGTCCATCGCCTTCAGGTACCGGCGACGCCCGACCCGCACGACGAGGCGACGAGCGACACGGCCCGGCAGGCGGTGCTGGCGTTGCTGCCGCCGCGGACGACACCGGCGGATTCGGTCCCCGTGGAAGCGGTGGTCGCCGACGCGCCGTAGACGGTTGCGGTAGTCGTGCGGGTGCGTGAGGGCTGATCGCGGCCCGCGGCGGTAGCCGCGAATCGATACAGCCCCGCACCCCTCAGGTGGATCCGGTCGGCGTCATGCCACGAATGTGCGCGGCACTTCGCCGCCTCCGGTCCCCCCGCTCTCCACAACCCGAGCCGCGGCAGCCAGCCTCGCCGCCGCCTCCTCCGCCACCGCTCCCCCCACGGTGAACGGCAGCCGCACATACCCCTCGAAGGCGCCGTCCACCCCGAACCGGGGCCCGGACGGCACCCGAACTCCCACCCGCTCACCGGCCTCGGCGATCCGCGACCCGGACAGGCCCCCGGCGCGCACCCACAACGTCAGCCCACCCATGGGCACCTCGAACTCCCACGTCGGCAGTTCCCGGCGCACCGCCGCGACGAGGGCGTCCCGGTTCTCCCGTGCCTGTCCTCGCCGTACGTCCACGGCCTGCGCCCAGCCCCCCGTGCTGAACAGCCAGTTCACGGCCAGCTGTTCGACCACGGGCGTCCCTAGATCGGCGTACGCGCGTGCCGCGACCAGGCTGCGGATGATGTCCGGGGCCGCGCGGACCCATCCGATGCGCATGCCCGCCCAGAACGCCTTGCTGGCCGAGCCGACCGTGATCACCGTGGACCCTGCGGGATCGAACCCGCACACGGGTCGCGGCATCTCGACCCCCTCGTCCAGCCACAGCTCGCTCATCGTCTCGTCGGCGACCAGTACCGTCCCCGCCGACCGGGCCGCGTCCACCAGTTGGCGCCGCTGGTCGTCGTCGGCGAGGGCACCGGTCGGGTTGTGGAAGTCGGCGACGATGTACGCGAGCCGCGGCGCCGCGTCCCGCAGCACCTGCCGCCAGCGGTCCATGTCCCAGCCGGCCAGCCCCTCGGCCATCGCGACGGGCACGAGCCGCGCGCCGGCCTCACGCATCAGCTGGAGGATGTTGGCGTACGACGGCGACTCGACGGCGATGCGCTCGCCGCGGCCCCCGAAGAGATGGCAGATCGCGTCGATGGCGCCCATCGCCCCGGTTGTCACCATGATCTGCTCGGGCATCGTCGGGATCCCGCGCGCGGTGTACCGGTCGGCGATCATCGAGCGCAGCGCGGGCAGCCCCGCCGGGTAGTCGCCATGGGTGTGGGCGTACGGCGGCAGCTCCTCCAGGGCGCCCTGGACGGCACGGGTCAGCCACGGCTCGGGCGCGGGGAGCGCCGCACAGCCCAGGTCGATCACCGAGCCGAGCGCCTCGGGCGGCAGCGGCTCCAGGCCCCGCGCCGGCAGCGGGTTGCCGGCCGGAACGGCGGTCCAGCTGCCGGCCCCGCGCCGCGACTCCAGGAAACCCTCGGCGCGCAACGCCTCGTACGCCGCCGCCACCGTCGTACGACTGACGGACAGGGACAGGGCCAGCTCGCGTTCGGCGGGCAGCCGGGCGGCCACCGGGACACGGCCCTCGAGCACCAGCAGCCGGATGCCGTCGGCGAGCGCCCGGTAGGCGGGCGGGCGGCGCGTGCCGGGGCCCGCGGGGCGGTCCTGCTGGGAGTTGAGCAGCCGGGCGAGCTGCGCCGCTCCCACCGCCGAGGTCCACTGCGCCATGAGAATCAGTCCACCTTCCCCGAATTGGCCATGGATGATGCTTCCACCCAAGCCACAGGGTGTCATGCACCAGGCCACCACGACCACAGGGGGCACCACTTGTCCGCACAGAGCCGGCTCGGGCGCCGGCTGATCCAGCTGTACGTCGGTCTCGCCCTCTACGGAGCGAGTTCCGCACTGCTCGTCGAGGCGGGCCTCGGACTGGAACCCTGGAACGTGCTGCACCAGGGCCTCGCCGAGCTGACGGGCCTCACGATCGGCGTCGTGTCGATCTTCGTGGGCGCGGCGGTGCTCCTGTTGTGGATCCCGTTGCGCCAGCGCCCGGGCCTCGGCACGGTCTCCAACGTCTTCGTGGTCGGCATCGCCATGGACGGAATGCTCGCCGCGATGCCCGAGGCCCACACCCTGGCCGTGCGGATCCCCCTTCTCCTGGCGGGCGTCCTGCTCAACGGGGTGGCCACCGGTCTCTACATCTCCGCCCGTTTCGGGCCGGGACCCCGGGACGGTCTGATGACCGGCCTGCACCAGCGCACCGGCCGCTCGATCCGTCTGATGCGGACCGCCGTCGAGATCGCGGTCGTGGCCACCGGCTTCGCCCTCGGCGGCACCATCGGCATCGGCACGGTGCTCTACGCGGTGTCCATCGGCCCGCTCGCCCAGCTCTTCCTCCGGCTGTTCGACGTCCCTTCGGCATCGGACAGCAGCACGGTCGTTGCCACCGGGCAACCCCGGCGCGCGATACTGCGTCGGTGAGCACCCGGATACGCCACCCCTACCTCGACCACCCCGGCCCGATCCCCTTCGCCCACCGGGGCGGGGCGGCGGACGGTCTGGAGAACACCCTGCTGCAGTTCCGGCGGGCGGTCGAGACCGGATATCGGTATCTGGAGACCGACGTCCACGCCACGGCGGACGGGAAGCTCGTCGCCTTCCACGACGGCACCCTGGACCGGATGACCGACGGGGCGGGCCGGATCACGGACCTGCCCTGGGCGGACGTGCGCCACGCGCGCGTGGCGGGCAAGGAACCGGTGCCGCTCTTCGAGGAGCTCCTGGAGACGTTCCCGGAGGCCCGCTGGAACGTCGACATCAAGGACGAGCCGGCGCTCCACCCTCTCCTGGAGCTGATCGAGCGCACCGGCGCCTGGGACCGGATCTGCGTCGGCTCCTTCTCCGAGGCCCGGGTCGTACGCGCCCAGCGCCTGGCCGGCCCGCGCCTGGCGACCTCGTACGGCACCCGGGGCGTCCTCAATCTGCGGCTGCGCTCCTGGGGTGTGCCGGCCGCGCTGCGCGGCTCCGCGGTCGCCGCCCAGGTTCCCGAGGCCCAGAACGGCATCCAGGTCGTCGACCGTCGCTTCGTGCGGACCGCCCACGCGCGCGGGTTGCAGGTGCACGTGTGGACCATCAATGATCCCGATGCCATGCACCGGCTCCTGGACCTGGGAGTGGATGGCATCATGACCGATCACATCGACACGTTGCGCAAGGTCATGGAGGACCGGGGCGTCTGGGTCTGACAGGCCTCGCTCCCCTGGAACCGCGGACTGGGCGCGGGACCAGCAAGGGGGCCGGGTTGGGCACCGACGCCATACGGACAACGGACGCCGACGAGGCCGCCGAGCGACGGCGCGAACAGCGCGGCTGGTACTTCTACGACTGGGCGTGCTCCGTCTACTCGACGAGCGTGCTCACCGTGTTCCTCGGCCCGTATCTGACCTCGGTGGCGGAGAAGGCAGCCGACGCGGACGGTTACGTCCATCCGCTGGGCATTCCGGTGCGGGCCGGTGCCTTCTTCGCGTACTCGGTGTCCCTGTCCGTGATCGTGGCCGTGCTGGTGATGCCCCTGGTCGGCGTGGCGGCCGACCGCACGGGCCGCAAGAAGCCGCTGTTGGCGGCTGCCGCCTACACCGGGGCCACGGCGACGGCGGCCATGTTCTTCCTCGGCGGCGACCGCTATCTGCTGGGCGGCGTCCTGCTCATCGTGGCGAACGCCGCGTCGGCCGTCGGAGCGATGCTCTACAACTCCTACCTCCCGCAGATCGCCCCGCCCGAGGAACGCGACGCGGTCTCCTCCCGGGGCTGGGCCTTCGGCTACGCGGCGGGCTCACTGGTGCTGGTGGTGAACCTGGTCCTCTACACCGCCCATGACTCCTTCGGCCTCTCGGAGGGCATGGCCGTCCGGATCTGTCTGGCGTCGGCGGGGCTGTGGTGGGGCGCCTTCACCCTCGTACCGCTCCGAAGGCTGCAGGACCGCCGGATGCCGCAGAAGGAAACGACCACGCCCGGCTTCCGCCAACTGGCGGCCACCGTCCGCGACATGCGCCGCCATCCGCTGACGCTCTCCTTCCTCCTGGCGTACCTCGTCTACAACGACGGCATCCAGACCGTGATCTCCCAGGCGTCCGTCTACGGCTCCGAGGAACTCGGCCTCGGCCAGTCGACGCTCATCGGTGCCGTCCTGCTCGTCCAGGTGCTGGCGGTGGCGGGCGCGCTGGGCATGGGCCGACTGGCCCGCGTGTACGGCGCGAAACGCACGATCCTCGGTTCGCTGGTGGCCTGGACGCTGACCCTGGCTGCCGGCTACTTCCTGCCCGCCGGGGCGCCGGTGTGGTTCTTCGTACTGGCCGCCGGGATCGGCCTGGTCCTCGGCGGCAGCCAGGCTCTGTCGCGCTCCCTGTTCTCCCACCTCGTCCCGCCGGGCAAGGAGGCCGAGTACTTCTCGGCGTACGAGATGAGCGACCGCGGCATGAGCTGGCTGGGCCCGCTTCTGTTCGGGCTCACCTACCAGCTGACCGGAAGTTATCGGGACGCGATCATCTCGCTGGTGATCTTCTTCATCCTGGGGTTCTGCCTGCTCGCACGGGTTCCGGTGCGCCAGGCGATCAGCGACGCGGGCAATCCCGTTCCGGAGAAAATTTAGCGTTCAGCGCGAAAGGGCGGTAGTGTACGCGTTTGGCCTGCCAGGCGTACCGTTACTGCGCGTCAAAGATGCCGAAACGCTGGGTGACATCTGCTAGCAGATGTGACAAACCGGGCGCAGGTGGGTACAACAAGGGGCGGCTACGACGGCGACGCATGACCCGGAACGGGAATCTTTACCGCCGACCGGACGTTGACCGGATGACGACGACAGCGACACCTGTCCTGTGGGCGACAAGCCCGGGAGGCACGATTCATGAGTGAGCGAGCTCTTCGCGGCACGCGCCTCGTGGTGACCAGCTACGAGACGGACCGCGGCATCGACCTGGCCCCGCGCCAGGCCGTGGAGTACGCATGCGAGAAGGGACATCGCTTTGAGATGCCCTTCTCGGTCGAGGCGGAGATCCCGCCGGAGTGGGAGTGCAAGGTCTGCGGGGCCCAAGCACTCCTCGTGGACGGCGACGGCCCTGAAGAAAAGAAGGCCAAGCCCGCGCGTACGCATTGGGACATGCTGATGGAGCGGCGCACCCGCGAGGAACTCGAAGAGGTCCTCGAGGAGCGCCTGGCCGTTCTGCGCTCAGGGGCGATGAACATCGCGATTCACCCCAGGGACAGCCGCAAGTCCGCGTAGTCCCGCCGCGGTTTGGGCGGAACACAACGCAATATCGAGACCGCGGGCGCCGTACTTCCTGTACGGCGCCCGCGGTCTCGTGCGTTCGGCGTGAGCCGAGCGGGGCTCAGCCCATCAGCGGAGGACGCGGCTCCTGGGGCGCGTCCCGGGGCTCGTCCCGGATGACCTCGCCCTGGACGACCTTGCCGTCGGGGCGCTGCATACGGGCCTGCTGGAAGGCGTCGCCCAGGGTTCCCGGGCCGGCTTCGCGGAGCTTGCGCTCGAAGGTGCGCTCCGCACGGCGGGCGATGACCTTCTGGACCGGCGGGATCAGCAGAGCCAGGCCCACCGCGTCCGAGATCAGACCGGGGAGCATGAGAAGCAGCCCGCCCAGCATCAGCAGACCGTTGCCCCCGCCGCCGGAGGGGGCCGTGCCACGCTGCAGGGCCTCGTTGAGGTTCTGGAAGGCCCGTCGGCCGGCCCGCTTGATGACCACCGCGCCGAGCACGAGGCCGGCGAGCAGCAGGAGGAACACCAGGAACCCGCTCGTGGCGCCTGCCACCACGGTCAGCAGCCAGATCTCCAGCACCAGCCACGCGGCGATCCCCAGCGGCAGGAAGGTGCGCAGCCGGGAGCGCGGGGGCCGGGCGGGGTACGTCGGGGTCGGAGCGCCAGTCGTCATGTGTCCAGTGTGCCTGGGCACGGCTCAGCGCGGGATAAGGGGACGATCAGCGGGGCCTGTGCGGCCGTACGGCTGCCGTCAGGCCTTCTTGTCGCGGCCCAGCACCTTGCCGACCCGCTCCCCCACGCCCCACGTGGTGACCCGCCACAGGGCCTCCACGAGGATGTCGCGGCTCATCTTGGAGTCGCCGTGCTCGCGCTCGACGAAGGTGATGGGGACCTCGACGACGTGGTAGCCGGCCCTGACCGCGCGGCGGGCCAGGTCGACCTGGAAGCAGTAGCCCTGCGAGGCGACCTCAGCGAGGCCGAGGCCTTCGAGGGTCTCGCGGCGGAAGGCGCGGTAGCCGCCGGTGACGTCCCGGATCGGAACGTCGAGCAGGACGCGCGAGTAGAGGCTGCCGCCACGGGAGATGAACTCGCGGGACTTGGGCCAGTTCACGACCCGGCCGCCGGGCACCCAGCGGGAGCCGAGGACCAGGTCGGCACCCTTGAGGGCGGTCAGCAGGCGGGGCAGTTCCTCGGGCTGGTGGGAGCCGTCGGCGTCCATCTCGACCAGGACGCCGTAACCGTGCTCCAGACCCCACGCGAAGCCCGCGAGGTAGGCGGCGCCGAGGCCTTCCTTGCCCTTGCGATGCAGGATCTGGACATGATCGTCGGTGGCCGCCAGCTCGTCGGCGAGCTTGCCGGTGCCGTCGGGGCTGTTGTCGTCGGCGACGAGGACGTGTGCCTCGGGGACGGCCTTGCGCACCCGGCCGACGATCGCCTTGATGTTCTCCGCCTCGTTGTAGGTCGGAATGATCACCAAGGCGGTGCCGAGCGGGCCGAACTGCCTCCCGTGGCCCTGTGCCGCGAGGGTCCCGTCGCCGTCGTTCACTGCTGCCCCTTCAGGTTCGTACGCAGGCGTCCACCATAGTGGTCGCCGCCTGGGCCGACGTGACAGGACGTTCGTATGGTGGTGTCGTTTTAACAAAAGCGGGGTAAGACCGCGCTTCTCGGCAGCCGTGCGTACTGCGGATGGGGGCCCGGCGCCCTTCGGGCCGACCTGGGACCCGCTGGCTGCGGATCGACCGAAAGCCGTTGTCTACTGAGCGCCCGGGCCCCACCCGGGTCACACCTCCCCGACCGGCCGGAACGTTCCCTCGCGGCGGCGCGGGCGCTGAGCCTGGCTGCCAGTGGCGGTGCCCGGTGCGGCACACCGTCCCTGACCCAGCGGCGCGGCGACGAGTTGACGGACGTTCCCCGGTCGGGCGTCCGGTGGTGGACTGGGCCGAACCTACCGGCCCCCTGCCGTCGGCTGTCAACAGCTGTTTGACCTGCGCATCTTCACTCAAAGCCCTGGTCAGTGCGGAGGATACGCAGGTCGCGAGACGGGGCGGCGGCGCCCGATCGGAGCCGCGCCACCCCGGGAGATCACTCGCCCGGCCGTACGAACACGGTCCGGCCGCCCACCACGGTGCGCAGGCAGACCGGGAGGTCGGCGCCCGGAGACAGGTCGGGCAGGCCGGGGGTGCCGGAGCGGGGGTCGGTCGACCAGCGGGCGACCCGGTCGTCGGGAGCCTGGACGACGAGCTCGTCCGTTCGCCACACCGCGTAGTCGGCGGGCGCGCCCGGCACCAGGACACCCGCGTCGTCCCGGCCGATCGCCCGCCAGCCGCCCCGCGTGTGGGCCGTGAACGCGGCGCGCACGGAGACCCGGTGCTCGGGCGTGCGATGGAAGGCGGCGGCACGGACCGTGCCCCACGGATCGAGCGGGGTGACAGGGCTGTCTGAGCCGAAGGCGAGCGGCACGCCGGCCTTCAGGAGGGCCGCGAAGGGGTTCAGGGCGCGCGCCCGCTCCACGCCCAGTCGCTGGGCGTACATGCCGTCCTCGCCGCCCCACAGCGCGTCGAAGGCGGGCTGCACGGAGGCGGTCAGGCCCAGGTCGGCGAAGGCGGCGATGGACTCGGGGGTGAGCATCTCGGCGTGCTCGACGCGGTGCCGGGCGCCGCGGAGACGGGCCGGGCCGACCTTCTCGGCGGCGGCGCGCATGCCCTCGATGACGGCGGTCACGGCTGCGTCGCCGATCGCGTGGAAGCCCGCCTGGAGGCCCGCCTCGGTGCAGGCGACGACATGTGCGGCCACGGCGGCCGCGTCCAGGTAGGCGGTGCCGGTGTGCCCGGCGTCGGTGTACGGCTGGTGCAGACAGGCGGTGTGGGAGCCGAGGGCGCCGTCGACGAAGAGGTCGCCGGCCGCGCCCAGAGCGCCCAGCTCCCGCACCTTGTCGACATCCTGCTCCGCCCAGTAGCCCACGACCCGCGGCCCGGTCTCCTCGGCGGCGAGCCGCACCAGGCCGGTGAAGTCGTCCTCGGAGGAGATCTCGGGGCCGGCACACTCATGGACCGAGCCGATGCCGAGGGAGGCGGCCCGGGCGAGCGCGGTGCGCTGCGCCCCGACGCGCTGGGCCGGGGTGATCGCGGCCAGGGCGGTGGCGCGTACGGCGTGGTGCGCGTCGGCGGTGAGCGGGCCGTCGGCGCGCCCGAGGGACGTCATGTCGAGCAGGGCCGTGGTCACGACCGCGGAGTGGACGTCGATGCGGGACAGATAGAGCGGGCGGCCTCCGGTGGCCTCGTCCAGCTCCGCGCGCGTGGGCGGCCGTCCGCCGGGCCAGCGGGCCGCGTCCCAGCCGTGCCCCAGCAGGACGCGGTCGTCCGGGCGGGAGCCGGCGAAGTCCCGCACAAGCGCGAGAGCAGCCTCCAGAGAGGGTGCGTCGGACAGGTCCAGGCCGGTCAGGGCGAGCCCGGTGGACGTGGTGTGCACATGCGCGTCGGTGAACGCGGGCGTGACCAGGGCACCGTCCAGATCGACGACCTCGTCGACCCCGTCCGAGAAGGCGTCGGCGGCCCCTTCCGAACCGACCCAGGCGACTTGGCCACGCTCGACGACCATCGCGGTGGCGAAGGGATCGGCGGGGCTGTGGACCTCTCCTCGACGGAGCAGGACAGTCTTGGGCGCGGGGCTGGACTCACTCATGGGGAACAGTCTCGCGTGTTGTCCGGACCGTCCGGGACAGGGGGCGCCTTCAGCGCCCCTCAGGGGCGCGGGGCTGTGTCGATCTGCGGCTACCGCCGTATGGGCGCGACCAGCCACAGCCGACCCGCACCCGCCGACGAACCACCACTCAGATCCTCGGAGGGCGCGCCTCGTACGGCGTCGACAGCACCACAGTCGTCCGCGTCGACACCCCCGCCAGCGACCGCAGCCGAGCCAGCAACTCCTCCAGCTCGTGCGGCGTGGCCACCCGGACCTTGAGGATGTAGTTCTCGTCGCCCGCAACGCTGTGACAGGCCTCGATCTCCGGCACGCCCGCGAGGCGCTCGGCGATGTCGTCCGGCGCACTGGGATCGAACGGTTTCACCGAGATGAAGGCGGTCATGGGCAGCCCGACGGCCTCGGGGTCGACGACGGCGGCGTACCCACGGATGACGCCACGCTGCTCCAGCCGACGCACCCGTTGGTGCACGGCCGACGTGGACAGGCCCGTGGCCTTGCCGAGGTCTGTGTAGCTCATCCGCCCGTCCTTGACGAGCAGCTGCACGATCTGACGGTCCAGCTCCTCCATGGCGCAAGAACCTACAGTGCCCTTGATCTCCTCGGATACCTGAGCGGCGCAGGTCATACCCGGTTCGTGATGTGGCCGAGAGCTACCTGTGAGCCATCTGAGGGACAAAGCGGCCGCCCCGGGCATCTGCAAGTGGCATGTGACGAACGCCACAGCGCCCGAACGGTCTCCGTGATGTTCTCGTGATTACCGCCGAGACGGGGCGGGAAGTGCTTGCTGTGGTCGAGGCCGCAGTGCCTTCACGGCCCAGCCCGAGGGGGAGAATCCAATGCAGAGTCTTAAGCGCCCTGGTCGTACCGCACCCAAGCGACTCCAGGCGGTCGTCGAGCCCGAGCCGGAGGGCGTCGAACCCGACGCCCTCGACGACGAACTCGACGCGTACGACACCTTCGAGATGTTCCGGGTGGTCTGCCCGGACTGTGCGCAGCCCATCGCGCTGCTGGCGGACGAGGAGGTCCTGCCGGAGCACGCGCTGTGCGTCTCGCCCTGGAACCCGTTCGGGCTCACGGTCTGCGCCGGCACCGGCCGCCGCGCCTCCGACGCGCGTGCCGCGGACGAGGACCTGGAGCCCCAGGAGCAGGACACCGCCCTGCTGTTGACGCTCCCTCAGGGCCTCGACTGGAGGACCCAGCCCTTCTCGCACGTCGGCGGACCGGGCTCGCGCCCCATGAGGGTCCCCGTCATGCGGCGCCACGCCGCATGAGCGTGTCCCGGTAGCGCGGACCGCGTCGCTCAATCCCAGTAGCTGCCCTGCACCATGGCTCGCAGGCTGCCGTGGTGCAGGATCAGTGTGTCCGGGTCCGCCGGGACGACGGCTTCACCGAAGTACACCTGCCGATAGGCGACACGCAGCATGACGACGGCGTGCCGCAGGGCGGCGTACAGGGTGTGGAAGTCCATGTCCCGCGGTGTGTGGCCGGTCAGTCGGGCGTAGCGCGTCTCGACCCGGTCGCGGCGGAAGAAGTCCGGCAGGCCGCGCTGCCCGAAGCCGACCGTCAGGTCCTGGAAGAAGCGGTGCAGGTAGATCGTCCAGCCGAGGTCCACCTCGCGCGGGGCGAGTGCCGCCATCTCCCAGTCGAGGACGGCCGCGGGTTCGAATCCGTCGTAGACGACGTTCCCGATGCGCGCGTCACCCCAGTCGAGGACAGGCGTGCCCGGATCGGCGGGCCAGAGGTGCTCCAGCCGGTCGAAGGCGTCCTCGATGAGCGGTGAGCGGGCGACGCCGTCAACGACCCATTCGTAGTAGGCGCGTTGGGCGGCGACATGGCGGCGCAGGGCGTCACCCTCGCCGGGGAGCGCTAGGAACTCGGCCTCCCACAGCGGCACTTGGTCATGGAGCCGGGCCAACAGGCCCACGGAGGCCGCCTCCAGGTGCTCGCGCTCCGCGTCGTTCGCCGCGTGCAGCCAGTTGCCCTCGTACGTGTAGGGCATGACGTCCGGCGGCACCCGCCCCTCGACGCGCTCCATGACGAAGAAGGGCGCGCCGAGCGGACCAGGGTCCTCCTCCAGCCACAGCACCTTCGGCACGGGCAGGTCCGAGTGCTCCGCGACGACGCGCATCGTGCGGTACTGGCGGACCATGTCGTACACCGGGAAGACCGTGTACGCCGCCGGGTCCGCGGCGAGCCGCAACGCGCAGGCGTGCAGCGGGGGTTCGGGGTGCTCGATGTCGAAGAGCAGGGTCTCGCTGGACATGCCGTTGGACGCGGGGACGGTGACGCCGACGGCCTTGGCGCCGGGCAGGCGGGTGCCGAGCCAGGCGGTGAGGCGGCGGGCGATGTCCTCCGGGTCGCGGGTGCTGGTGCGCGGGCGAGGCGCCGTCGTCATGTGTCAACCCCCTTGTGGTGCAGCCGACTTACGGTGCGACCGAGTCGAAGCCGGTGAACCCGCTCGGATCGTGCCGTCCGAACGAGCCGTGCTCGAAGATGCCGTGGCCGATCCGGCCGTCGAGGCGGAAGCGGGCGGCGTGGTCGGTGACCCCGTACGCGGCCAGGGTGTGCGGCTGCGTGAGGTCGTAGGTGCGCCGGTCGGTCCAGCCGTGGCCGCGCCAGGTGCCGTGCTGCCAGTCGTCGGCGGGCGGGTAGCCGGCGCCGATCGCCAGCGGGGAGGAGGTGAGGATCTCGACCTCCAGCTCCTGCGGTTTGCGCACGTCGCCGAGGTGGACGAGGGCGCGTTCGGGGTGGCGGGTGCCGGGACGGTAGGTGATCTCGGGCTGGGGCCAGCCGAGTTGGCGGTCGGGGTGGCCGGGGCGGACGAGGGTGGCGTCGTTGAGGACGCGGTAGCCGTCGGCGTCCTCCTGGACGATCACCATCAGGAAGCGGTCCTCGAAGCGGACGGGGCACCAGAGCCAGTGGAAGCCCTCGGTGGGGTGCTCCTCGGCGAGGCGGCCGCCTTCCTCGCCGGGGACGGGGCGGACGCCCCAGCTGCGGTCGCGGGTGCCGGTCCACTCCGTGGCGGTGACGCGGAACTCCTCGCCTTTGGCGCGCACAGAGCCCGCCACGCCGCCCGCCTGTACGAAGCGACGCCCTTCCAGGGTGAGCCGGCCGCCCCGGCGCTGCACATGGTGGGGTTCCCACAGTGCGGGGAAGGCGGCGGTCCAGGTCAGATCGAAGGACAACGAGTCGTCGTCACAGACGAGGCGCAGACGGTGCAGCGGCTGCTCGACCTCGATCCTCAGCGGCCCCACCGCGAGCCGCATCCGGTCCTCGCCGAGGGCGTCCGAGGCCCGCACCGCGTGCAGGGTGTCCCCCACCCGCAGCGTCGCGTACGCATCGATCACCCCCAGGTTCGGGTACACCCCGAGCCCCACTATCAGCAGCGCCCGCCCCTCGTGATCGAGGACATGGAAGATGCACCGGTCGTAGGCGTTCCGGTCCCCCGTCGCCACGTGCTTCATGGAGAGCGGCACCTGGTGCACCGGGTACTCGTCGAGCGGTACGGGACGGTCGTCGGCCACGGCAGACCTCCCTGGAGGCGGCTGGGCTGACGGTACGTCAGACCGCGACAGGTGGCCAGATACCGTGCTGCACGACGTCCGCGAACTCACGGTCGATTCCATCGGCGGGTGACCTGTCCGGCCGTCACCGCGTTGCCCTGGTATGACCCCCACATACACGGCGACCGGGCGTCAACGCCGGGTGTTCGTCCCGCCGCCCGCAGAATCGGTTCCGCCGCCGCAGGACCCGCCCATCTACCGGGATCTGATGCGTACCTGGGCCGACCGGGGCCGGACCCTGCCGGGGCGCCACGACCCGGAGTGGGTCCGGCTCGCGGCGCCGCAGGTCAGGCCGGGGCAGTTCAGCGCGTCTCCGGACCCGCTAGGTGACGGGCGATGACCATCCGCTGGATCTGATTGGTGCCCTCGACGATCTGGAGAACCTTGGCCTCGCGCATGTAGCGCTCGACCGGGAAGTCCGCGGTGTAGCCGTATCCGCCGAGGACCTGGACGGCGTCGATGGCGACCTTCATCGCGGTGTCGGTGCAGTGCAGCTTGGCCATCGCGGCCTGCTTGGCGAAGGGCCGGCCGGAGTCCCGCAGCCGCGCCGCCGCCAGGTACAGCGCGCGGCCCGCCTCGATCTGGGTCGCCATGTCGGCGAGCATGAAGCGCAGGCCCTGGAAGTCGGCGATCGGCTTGCCGAACTGCCGTCGCTCGGTCGCGTACGCCACCGCGTGGTCCAGCGCCGCCTGAGCCACGCCGATCGCGCAGGCCGCGATGCCGAGCCGCCCGGAGTCGAGCGCGGCCAGGGCGATCGCGAAGCCCTGACCCTCCTCGCCGATGCGCCGGTCGTCGGAGACCCGGACGCCATCGAGGTGGACCTGGGCGGTGGGCGAGCCCTTCATGCCCATCTTCTTCTCCGGCGCCGCCCCGCTCAGCCCCTCGGCGTCACCGGGCACGAGGAACGCGGTGATCCCGCGGGCGCCTTCCTCGCCGGTCCGCGCCATGACGGTGTAGAAGTCGGCGACACCGCCGTGGGTGATCCAGGCCTTGGTACCGGTGATGACCCAGTCTCCCCCAGTCTCGGCTGCGCTCGAGCGGGAGGGGCCCCCGTCCTCCCGCACGGCCTTGGTGCGCAGGCTCGCGGCGTCCGAGCCGGACGAGGCCTCGGAGAGGCAGTACGCGCCGAGGAGGCCGCCGCCGAGCATGGCGGGCAGATGCTCGATCTGCTGCTCCTTGGTGCCGTAGGCGGCGAGTGCGTAGGAGGCGAGCGTGTGCACGCTGACGCCGAGGCCGACGGTGAGGCGGGCCGCGGCGAGTTCCTCGAGGACCTGGAGGTAGACCTCGTAGGGCTGGTCGCCGCCGCCGTACTCGGAGTCGTAGGGCAGTCCGAGCAGTCCGGACCGCGAGAGCAGGGTGAACACCTCGCGCGGGAAGCGTCCGGCGTCCTCCTCCTCGGCCGCCTTCGGGGCGATCTCCTGCTGCGCGATGTCGCGGACGAGTGAGATCAGCTCCCGGGCCTCGTCCGTGGGCAGTTGACGATCCACCGGCTGCGGGGCGCGGTCGGGCATGAGGACGCTCTCCTCCCTGTGTAGGGCACATCGGCGTGCGCCTTTGGATGGGGGCGGCTCCGCCGGGTCTTGCTGAGGGCTTGGCCGATGGTCGCACTTTCGGGTCTCGGAAGCTGTTGACCAGCGGCTCTGCGCTGTGAGTATGCCCGATCGGAGCCATCGCGTCACCAGTTAACGACCGCTTACTTCAGGAAACCTACCCGGAATCCAGCACTCCTCGAAATTGGTCCGAACCATTGACGGACTGGTCTAGTCCTCCTACTGTTCCGAACCAACGCTTTACCGCGTTCATGCCAATCGGCGCCCGTTCCCTCACCCCCCACGAGGAGACACTCGATGCACGACTCCCCTCGTCCCCGCGCCCGGTTCCGGGCGCTTGTGTCCGCCGCGTGTTGCGCGGTCCTCGGTGCCGGGCTGCTCGCCGGCGCGGGCACCGCGACCGCCGAACCCGCGGCGAAGCCCGCAGTGAAGGCCGGCTCCAAGGTCGTCGGCTACTTCACCGAATGGGGCACCTACGACCGCAAGTACTACGTCAAGAACATCGAGACCTCCGGCTCCGCGGCGAAGCTCACGCACATCAACTACGCCTTCGGCAACGTCACCGGCGGCAAGTGCGCGATGGGCGACTCCTACGCGGCGACCGAGCGGACCTACACCGCGGCCGAGTCCGTGGACGGTGTCGCCGACACCTGGGACCAGCCGCTGCGCGGCAACTTCAACCAGCTGCGTGAGCTCAAGAAGAAGCACCCCGGCCTCAAGGTCATCTGGTCCTTCGGCGGCTGGACCTGGTCGAGCGGCTTCGGCGAGGCCGCGAAGAACCCGGCCGCGTTCGCGCAGTCCTGCTACGACCTGGTCGAGAACTCCAAGTGGGCCGATGTCTTCGACGGCATCGACATCGACTGGGAGTACCCGAACGCCTGCGGCAACACCTGCGACACCAGCGGCCGGGCGGCCTTCAAGAACCTGATGTCGGCGCTGCGGGCCAAGTTCGGCTCCGGCAACCTGGTCACCGCGGCGATCACGGCCGACGCCACCCCGGGCGGCAAGATCGACGCGGCGGACTACGCGGGCGCGGCGCAGTACGTCAACTGGTACAACCCGATGACGTACGACTACTTCGGCGCCTGGGCGGCGACCGGGCCGACGGCCCCGCACTCGGCGCTCAACTCGTACAGCGGCATCCCCCAGGCGGGCTACTACACTTCGGCGACCATCGCGAAGCTCAAGGGCCTCGGCATCCCGGCCTCGAAGCTGCTGCTCGGCCTCGGCTTCTACGGGCGCGGCTGGACCGGCGTCACCCAGTCGGCACCGGGCGGCACGGCGACCGGCCCGGCGGCCGGGACGTACGAGGCGGGCTTCGAGGACTACAAGGTGCTCAAGGCGAAGTGCCCGGCGACCGGCACGGTGGGTGGCACGGCGTACGCCAAGTGCGGGAACAACTGGTGGAGTTACGACACCCCGTCGACCATCGCCACGAAGATGACGTACAAGAACCAGCAGGGGCTGGGCGGCACGTTCTTCTGGGAGCTGAGCGGGGACACCACGGGCGGTGAGCTGATCAAGGCGATCAACTAGTCGGACCCGAGCGGCACTTGGGGCGGGGGGACCACGAGCCCTCCGCCCCTCTCCGCCGTCCGGCGTCAGGTGTCGCGGCGGGCCGGGGCGGGGGCCGGGAAGGCGGGGTCCAGCTCCTCGATCGCGCGCATGGTGGCGCCGAGTGTCTTCACCAGGAGTTCGCGCATGGTGTCGCGGGTGAGCTGGGCCGGGCGGTCGATCCAGTCGAGCGTGGCGCCCTCGACGCTGCAGACCCAGGCGAACAGGCCCATGCGGGCCAGCGGTGAGATGTCGGTACGGCCGTACGCCCCGTCGGCGATGGTCGCGACGATCGCCTCACGCACACTGTCCCGGATGGCGTGCACCTCGGCGTCGAAGCCGACTCCGCCGCTGACGACGGTGCGGTACGCGGCCTGGTTGTGCTCGGCGAAACGCAGATAGCTGTCGATCGTGCGCTGGACCCGGTCCACCTGGGGCAGTTGGAGGCCGCTCGCCGCGAAGGTGACCAGGTCGGCGACGGAGTCCTGGATGATCGCCAGGTAGTAGCCGCGCTTGGACTGGAAGTAGTAGTAGATCAGCCCTTTGGCGACATGCGCCTGACGGGCGATGTCGTCCATCGAGAGCGCGTCGTAGGACGTGTCGGCGAACAACCTCCGCCCGATCGCGATGAGTTCGGCTCGGCGCGCAACCGAGCGATCAGTTCCGCGCGCCTTGGGACGAGCGCCGTCACGCTGTTGGCTGATATTCAATTTCGACCCTGGTCTCAACGGGGCGGGACACCCGCAGTATGTCAGGTCAACTATGGATCAGGTCACAGCAGGCCGAGCTGGGTCACGAGCATCGCGACCACCACGACGAGGGTCCAGCCCATGACGTGCTCGAGGGCCTTCGGGCCGTCTTCCTTGGGCCCGCCGGTGCGGACACGGGTGGCGGTGGCTGAGTTCGCAGTCATGTGTCCACCTTGCCACCGGGCAGGGCTTTTGCGGCAGAGACGTCGGTCACAGGGGAAAGGCCCCGGTTTCCCGGGGCCTTGACCCGCTCAGTGTGTGACTCAGCGCACACCCACCGCCGCGAGGGCCTTGCACTGCCGTGCGGTCGGCTTCGCCGGGAAGTAGAGGTAGCAGACACCGCCGGTGCCGGAGACGACCTTGCCGCTGGCGTTGTACCGCTTGGTACGGAGCCAGATGTTCTCCCACTCGGCCCGCTTGTAGACCCGTCGCACCGCCTCGTCGTCGGGCGAGGCCGGGTCGTTGGCGATCACGTCGCCGTCGGCGGTGAAGCCGATCACGGTCATCAGGTGGCCGGAGGTGCCGTAACCCGCGCCCGTCAGCTCCTCCTTGAGGAAGGACTGGGACGTTATGGCCGGGATGCCGGCCGCGATCAGCGTCTCCAGGTCGGTGAGGGAGCCGAGCCGGGTGACCACGCCCTGGAGGTCCTTGAAGGTGGCCGCGTAGGCCGCGTTGAACGGCCAGTTTCCGCAGCCCGCGTACTGGTGGTCGAACGTGTACCGGGCCGCGTGGCACACCTGCGGATCGGCGTAGGTCGGATCGACCCAGGCGAGCTGCTCCGGGGTGAGGCGGCCGCCCCAGTACTCGATGATCATCTGCGAGGAGGTGGGGCTGCACCAGGCCTCGCCGCCGTTGTCGTACTCCGGGTACTGGCCGGCGTGGATCTCCTGCGAGTAGCGCGGGACGATCAGCTCCTGGGCGAGGCCGGGCGTGGAGGCCGGGACGGTGAAGCGGTCCGGGATGTCGGAGCCCATCGCGCCGAGCCGCCACACGGTGGGGGTCTTCTTGGTGCCCGGCTTGCGGTAGAGGGTCAGCCGCAGACGGTACGAGGTGAGGCGCAGGCCCGTCGCCGGGTCGTCGACGGCGAAGGTGTCCGTCCAGATGCTGCTCTTGTCGTCGGTCTGGTCGTCGACCGAGGTCCGCCGGATGTCCTGGTCGCCGGCGGCCCAGCGGCCCATGACGTACCAGGGGGTGTCCGTGCCGTCGGAGTAGGTGCCCTTCAGCTCGACCTGGAGCCAGGTGCCGTCGGGGGTGTGCGCGTTCCAGGACGCGATCGCCTCGGTGGAGGGGACGGCGAGCCTGTGCACGGGGGACGTCCAGGTCGCGTACTCCCAGGCGGCCGTCTTCCCGGTGTGCGGGTCCGTGTAGTCGACACTGCCCGCGGCGGCGCCGATCACCACGCCCGGCCGGGGACCGGCAACGGCACGGGCGCCCTTCGCGCTGCCGCCGCGCCAGTCGGCGTACGTGGTCCAGAAGCGGTTGTCGACGAGGCGGCGTTGCGCCCGGTCGGTGTCCGCTGCGTCGGTCGTGCCGTCGGCGGCGGCCGGGCTCGCCGCGCCGGCCACCGCTGCGGCGACCGCGGCGGCCAGGACGGTTCTGCGGGACGGCTGTTCGGCTCTGCTCATGGGCGGAATGACCCCCAAGTTGTCCGAGTCTGGGCAGGTCCACTGCACGGTTGTGCGCCAACTATGGCCAAAGCCGCACCGTCCTGCCAGCACTTCGGGCCATGCCACGCCCACGAATATGGGACTGGACCACTGACATGACCTGCGACGGCGTACCCGCGCACCGCCGCTAGAGTGCTGACCGCTCCCTGCCGGACTCGTGAAAGCTCCAGAAATCGTCCATGCGCGCCCTCGCCGACCACCTCCGCGCCCTCCCACCGTCCTGCGGCCCGGTCCGCCTGATCGCCGTCGACGGTCACGCCGGCTCCGGAAAGTCCACGTTCACCGGACAGCTGGCCGCCGCGCTGGGTGACCCGCCGGTACTGCACCTCGACGACATCGCGAGCCACGACGAGCTGTTCGGCTGGACCGGCCGACTGCTGACCCAGGTGATCGAGCCGCTCGGCCACGGTGAGACCGCGCACTACGCCCCCTACGACTGGCACACCCGACGCTTCGGCCCACCCCGCGCCCTCCCGGCGGCACCCGTGGTCCTCGTCGAGGGCGTCGGCGCGGGCCGCCGCGCACTGCGCCCGCACCTGGCGCGGCTGCTGTGGATGGAGTTGCCCCGCGAGGAGTCCTGGACGCGTGGCCGGTCACGGGACGGGGAGGAACAGCGGGAGTTCTGGGCCGGGTGGGTCCGGGCCGAGGCCGAACACTTCGCCGGGGACCCCTCGCGCCCCCACGCCGACCTTCTGGTTCGGCAGGGACAGAAGGGGTACGAGGTGCTCCCGGGGCCTGCCGGGACGGTTGGACCGGACCGCAGAATCACTCTGGGTGACGGACCATCCGCTGTGTGCTGAACTTGTGAAGACCCTTGCTTCCGAACTTTCCGGAGTGCCTCAACTCGGCTTGACCGGGGGGCCGTACAGGACTTACGTTCTGAATGTGCGGCCTTTCGAAGCCGCCCTCAGACGCGAAGCCCCCGGTTGTTCCCCCGTGATCGGGGGCTTCGTTCTGCCCTCGACTCCTTTTCCGGGCGCTACGAGCCGTGATTCGCTCACCCTCGGTCACCATCGCGTGTGCGCCCCGTCTGCTCCCACCTCGCCAAACGGCCTGTGCGGCACCCTTCGGCGGCCGCACCCCCGCAGGTACGATGCCCTCGGTGCGACCTACGGACGGGCGGCTCTGCGCACCGTTGCAACTCCGGTCCGCAGCAAGGCGGTTCGATCAAGGCGGTCGGCGGGCGACGGCCCGGTGACCAACCAACGGGGGCACGGTTTGTGGGGGACGTGATGGACTTCGGCATGCAGGGCCCGCAGGCCCCGGCCGACCTCGCCTGGCTGCGAGGTGTGGATGCCTACACGATGGGCGCCTATCCGCAGGCGGAGGAGGAGTTCCGCGCCGCGGTGCGGATGGACCCGGGGATGGCCGACGGCTGGCTCGGGCTGCACGCGTTGCGCGTCGACACGACGACCGCGCTGCTGCGGATGTTCCGGCACCGGGAGCGCTTCGGGGAACAGCGGGCCCGGCATCGTCGCACCCTCAACTCCTGGTACTGGCTGGGCTGGTGGGTGCAGCCCGTGCTGGAGAGCCCGCGCGACCTGCTGCTCGCGCACGCCTCGCACTGGCTGGACGGACGCCATGTCCCGGAGCTGGACCGGGCCCTCGCGAGCCTGCCACCCGTGGACACCGACGCCCAGGTGCGCTTCCTGCACGCCTGTCGCTCCTATCTGGTCAAGGACTGGGACCAGCTCGTCCGGCACACCGACCCGCTGATCGACGATTCCCTGCTGGGCATCGAGGCGGGTCTGTTCGGCGGCATGGCCCGGGTGCGCCTGGAGATGTTCGGACAGGCCGAGCCGCTTCTCTCGGCGGCCCTGATGCGCTGTCGCAGCGAACAGCCCCAGCGCAAGGAGCTGCGCTACTGGCTCGCCCGCGCGCACGAGGGCACCGGCCGCTCCGCCGCCGCCCTCCCCCTCTACCGTGCCGTGCACCGCGTCGACCCGGCGTTCATGGACACCTCGGCCCGGCTCGCCGCGATCGCCGAGGGCGACGGCTACGACGACGCCGCGGCGGACCTCGCCTCGATCGCGCTCTCCGGCGCCCAGGACGTCCTGGAGGGACCGGACGGCCTCGACCCGCTCTTCGGCGGCACCGACGGACGTGACCTCAAGTTCTCCGACCCCGACCTGCCGCCCGCCGGCCCGCTGCCCTCGGTGACCGACCCTTCGGTGCGCGAGAAGATCATCCCGACGCAGGCGCTGCCCGCCGGCCCCACCGACCCAGTCTTACTGGAGGAGGCGCTCACCGAACTCGAGCGCATGGTGGGGCTGGAACCCGTGAAGCGCCAGGTCAAGGCGTTGTCGGCTCAGCTGAACATGGCGCGGCTGCGCGCCGGGCAGGGTCTGCCGGTCCAGCCGCCCAAGCGGCACTTCGTCTTCTCCGGCCCCTCGGGCACCGGCAAGACCACGGTCGCCCGCATCCTGGGCCGCGTCTTCTACGCCCTCGGGCTGCTCGGCGGCGACCACCTCGTGGAGGCCCAGCGCGCCGACCTCGTCGGCGAGTACCTCGGACAGACCGCCGTGAAGGCCAACGAGCTCATCGACTCCGCGATCGGCGGGGTGCTCTTCGTGGACGAGGCGTACTCGCTCTCCAACTCCGGTTACGGCAAGGGTGACGCGTACGGCGACGAGGCGCTCCAGGTGCTCCTGAAGCGCGCGGAGGACAACCGGGACCACCTCGTGGTGATCCTCGCCGGCTATCCCGAGGGCATGGACCGGCTGCTGGCCGCCAACCCCGGGCTCTCGTCGCGCTTCACGACCCGGGTGGACTTCCCCTCGTACCGCCCCCTCGAACTCACCTCCATCGGCGAGGTGCTGGCCCATGAGAACGGTGACGTGTGGGACGAGGAGGCCCTCGACGAGCTGCGGTCGATCGCCGGGCACGTGGTGGACCAGGGGTGGATCGACGAGCTGGGGAACGGACGGTTCCTGCGGACGCTGTACGAGAAGAGCTGCGCGTACCGGGATCTGCGGCTGTCGACGTATCCGGGGATGCTGACGCGGGACGACTTGTCGACACTGCGGCTGCCGGACCTCATGCAGGCGTACGGGGAAGTACTGTCCGGGCGTGGGCCCCAGGATCCGTCGGCGACGTAGGGGACGCCTACGAACTCGGGAGCTCCTGGTTCGTCGGCGGGTGCGAGCAGGCCGTGGTTGCTCGCACCCACGCGGCGGAGCCGCAAATCAACACAGCCCCGCGCCCCTGAGGAGCGCGGGGTGCGGCCTGCGTCAGCTCGGTACCGTTTCCTTCTGCTCGGCCGCCCTCGGCAGCGGCGGCGTCTCCCGGTGTGCCGGGTCCGTCACCTCGCCCACCAGGAGTTCCAGTACGTCCTCCAGCGCCGCCAGGCCCAGGACCTTGCCCGCCGCGTCCGTCACCTGGGCGAGGTGCGTGGCAGCTCGGCGCATGACCGTCAGGGCGTCGTCCAGGGGGAGTTCGGACCGCAGGGTCGTCATCGGGCGCCAGAGCTGCTGGGGCACCGCCCGCTCCGATTCCTCCAGGTCCAGTACGTCCTTCACATGCAGGTAGCCCATGAAGGCGCCGTTGTCGGCCACGACCGGGAAGCGGGAGTAGCCGGTGCGGGCCGTGAGCTCCACGACCTGGCCGGGTGTGACCGAGGGCCCCACCGTCACCAGTGACTCGCGCCTCAGCAGGACGTCCGTGACCGGGCGGGAGCCCAGTTCCAGGGCGTCCTCGAGGCGTTCCTGCTCCTCGGGGTCCAAGAGGCCCGCCTGGCCGGCGTCCTCCACGAGCCGGTTGAGCTGCTCGCTGGTGAAGACCGCCTCGACCTCGTCCTTGGGCTCGACGCGGAAGAGGCGCAGGATGCCCTGGGCGCAGGCACCGAGGGCGATGGTGATCGGCTTGCAGACGCGGGCGAAGGCGACCAGACCGGGGCTCAGCCACAGTGCGGCCTTCTCCGGGGCGGCCATCGCGAGGTTCTTCGGGACCATCTCGCCGATGACGAGGTGGAAGAAGACCACCGCGGCGAGGGCGATGACATAGCCGAGCGGATGGATCATGCCGTGCGGCATATGGATCCACTCGAAGACCGGCTCCAGCAGCTTGGCGACGGTCGGCTCGGCGACCGCGCCCAGCGTCAACGAGCAGATGGTGATGCCGAACTGGGCCGCGGCCATCATCTGCGGCAGCCGCTCCAGGCCGTACAGCACCTGGCGGGACCGGGCGGTGCCGAGCGGCTCGATCTGGCTGCGCCGGACGGACACAAGGGCGAACTCGGCGCCGACGAAGAAGCCGTTGGCGAGCACGAGCAGCGCGGCGAACAGGAGTTGGAGCACGCTCATCGGGCGGCCTCCACAACCGCGGGGGCCGTTCTGACCAGTCGTACGCGTTCGGCGCGGTAGTGCCCGACCTGGCGTACCGAGAGCCGCCAGCCGGGAAGTTCGGCCCGGTCGCCCACGGCCGGGATCCGGCCGAGCAGGTCGGCGACGAGCCCTGCGACCGTCTCGTACGGTCCCTCGGGCACGTCGAGGCCTATGCGCTGGAGGATGTCGACACGGCAGCTGCCGTCGGCGTCCCACGCGGGCTTGCCGTCCTCCGACGGGGCGGCGGCGAGTTCGGGGACGTCCAGACCGTCGTGCTCGTCGCGGACCTCGCCGACGATCTCCTCGACGATGTCCTCCAGGGTGACCACACCGGCCGTGCCGCCGTACTCGTCGACGACGACGGCGATGGGCTGTTCGCTGCGCAGCCGCGCCAAGAGCGGCTGGACCGGAAGGGTCTCCGGCACGAGCAGGGCCGGGCGGGCGATCCTGGCGACCGGGGTGCGCAGCCGGTCGTGGTTCGGGACGGCCAGCGCGTCCTTGAGGTGGACCATGCCGACGATCTCGTCGATCTTCTCGCGGTAGACGGGGAAGCGGGACAGGCCGGTGGCGCGGGTCAGGTTGACCACGTCCTCGGCGGTCGCGGACACCTGGAGCGAACTGACCTTCACGCGCGGGGTCATGACGTGCTGCGCGGTCAGCTCGGCCAGCGACAGGGTCCGTACGAAGAGGTCGGCCGTGTCCTGTTCCAGGGCGCCGGCCTGCGCCGAGTGGCGGGCCAGGGAGACGAGCTCGCCGGGGGTGCGGGCGGAGGCCAGCTCCGCGGTGGGCTCGACACCCATGGCACGGACCAGACGGTTGGCGACGGCGTTCAGCGCGGCGATGACCGGGCGGAACAGACGCGCGAAGGCGTGCTGCGGGCCGGCCACGAAACGTGCGACCTGCAGGGGCTTGGACACCGCCCAGTTCTTGGGCACGAGTTCGCCGATCACCATCTGCACGGCGGAGGCCAGCAGCATGCCGACGACCACGGTGACACCGGAGACGGCCCCCTCGGGGACACCGACCGCGGTGAACGGACCGTGCAGCAGCTCCGCGAGCGCCGGTTCGGCGAGCATGCCGACGACGAGGGAGGTGATGGTGATGCCGAGCTGGGTGCCGGAGAGCTGGAAGGAGAGCTCCTTGAGCGACTCGACGACCGTACGGGCTCGCTTGTCGCCCTCGGCGGCGGCCCTCTCGGCGTCCGGTCGCTCGACCGTCACGAGGCCGAACTCGGCGGCCACGAAGAAGCCGTTGGCGAGAATCAGCAGGAAGGCAGCTGCCAGGAGCAGCAGGGGGATGGTCATGCCGCCGCCTCGGTATGCCGGGAGGGGGCGGCGCAGGTACTACAGGACGATCCGTCCATCGCTGGAGGGAATCACTCCTCGGATAGCAGTGGGCCTCTGAAGACCGGGGGGAACATCAGCGGCGGAGGCGCCACGAAAACGCCTCCGCCAACAGATTAATCAAGACATGGCCCTCTACGGCAGATCCCCCGGGCCGCGGGACTCGACGAGCGACCGCAGTGCGCGGGCGTCGGCGATGGCCTGCTGCTTGGCGATACCGGGCTGGATGCCAAGAGCGGGCAGGCTGGTGCCGTCGGTGAGGTTGAGGAACACCCAGGGGTCGCCCGGCCGGAGATTGACCTGGACGATCTCCGCCCAGTCGAGATGCCGCCGGCCGGCAATGTTCACGACGGTGACGCCGGACTCGTCGGCGACCACCTTCACTCGGGCGAGCAGAGCCAGCACACCGGCCAGGAGCGCCGCGGTGAAGATGAAGCTCAGGCGCTCGCCCGGGCCGAGCTTCTCCAGCAGCAGCGCGATCGCCGTGATGACCACGAAGAGCGCGACGGCGGCGGTGAGCAGGACGGCCCTGGTGCGGCCCGGCCGGAAGGTGACGGGGAGGGTGGGAACGTCGGACATGGCTGCGCGGCCCCTCAGAGACGGCAGGCGTGGATGGACGTCGTCAGGATGGCCCGCGCGCCGATGTCGTACAGATCGTCCATGATCCGCTGCGCTTCCTTGGCCGGGACCATGGCGCGGACGGCGACCCAGCCCTCGTTGTGCAGCGGGGAGACGGTCGGGGACTCCAGGCCCGGCGTCAGGGCGACGGCCTTCTCGAGCTGCTCGACCCGGCAGTCGTAGTCCATCATCACGTACGTCCGGGCCACGAGGACGCCCTGGAGGCGGCGCAGGAACTGCTGCACCTTGGGCTCGTTCTCCGAGGAGGTGTCGGCGCCCACGCGGCGGATCACGACCGCCTCGGACTTCATGATCGGCTCGCCGAAGACCTCCAGGCCCGCGTTGCGCAGCGAGGTGCCGGTCTCGACGACGTCCGCGATGACCTCGGCGACACCGAGTTCGATGGCGGTCTCGACGGCGCCGTCCAGGTGGACGACGGAGGCGTCGACGCCGCTGTCGGCGAGGTGGCCCTCGACGATGCCCTCGTAGGAGGTGGCGACCGTCTTGCCCTTGAGGTCCTCGACGCCGCCGGCCGTGCCCGGCTTGGCGGCGAAGCGGAACGTGGAGCGGGCGAAGCCGAGCGGGAGGATCTCCTCGGCCTTGGCGCCGGAGTCGATCAGCAGGTCACGGCCGGTGATGCCGATGTCGAGGCGGCCGGAGGAGACGTAGATGGCGATGTCGCGGGGGCGGAGGTAGAAGAACTCGACCTCGTTCACCGGGTCGACGATCCGCAGCTCCTTGGACTCCCGGCGCTGCTGGTAGCCGGCCTCATGCAGCATCTCCGCCGCAGGGCCTGACAGGGAACCCTTGTTGGGGACGGCGATGCGCAGCATGAGGTCGGCTTCCTTCGCGTGATGGGGTGGGTGCGGAACTGACGGATTCACAGGTGGGCGTAGACGTCGTCCAGGGAGATGCCGCGGGCGACCATCATCACCTGGACGTGGTACAGCAGCTGCGAGATCTCCTCGGCTGCCGCCTCCTTGCCCTCGTACTCGGCGGCCATCCAGACCTCTGCGGCCTCTTCGACGACCTTCTTGCCGATGGCATGGACGCCCTTGCCGACCAGCTCTGCGGTGCGGGAAGTGGCGGGGTCGCCGGTGGCGGCCTTCTGCTGGAGCTCGGTGAAGAGCTCCTCGAACGTCTTATTGGACATGGTGACGCTCAGCCTATGCCACACCCGGGTTCCGTCAGCGCCACGGTTCAGATACTGAGCGGAGGGTGGCCGCCGTCGCCACGGCCGCCGTCACCGCCTCGTGCCCCTTGTCCTCGTTGGAGCCCTCGATGCCCGCCCGGTCCAGAGCCTGCTCCTCGGTGTCGCAGGTCAGCACGCCCATACCGATGGGGACACCGGTGTCGACGGAGACCTGGGTGAGGCCCTGGGTCACGCCCTGGCACACGTACTCGAAGTGGGGAGTGCCGCCGCGGATCACGACGCCGAGGGCGACGATCGCGTCGTAGCCGCGGCCCGCGAGGACCTTGGCGACGACCGGGAGCTCCCAGCTGCCGGGAACCCGGAGCAGGGTCGGCTCGTCGATCCCCAGGTCGTGCAGGGCGCGCAGGGCGCCGTCCACCAGACCGTCCATCACCTTCTCGTGCCACTGCGCCGCGATGACGGCGACCCGCAGGTCACCCACGTTGCGTACGGACAGCTCCGGTGCACCCTTGCCGCTCACGTTCTCTGATCTCCTCGTTACTGGTTGCTGCAGGTGGACGTCGACGCCGCCGCGGGCGTGTCCAGCCAGGGCAGGTCGTGTCCCATCCGGTCCCGCTTGGTCCGCAGGTAGGTGAGATTGTGCTCGCCCGCCTGTACCGGCATCGGCTCCCGTCCGTTGACCTTGAGGCCGTGGCGCAGAAGGGCGTCGGACTTGTCGGGGTTGTTGGTCATCAGGCGCACACTGCGCACACCGAGGTCCTCGAGGATCTGGGCGCCCGCGCCGTAGTCCCGGGCGTCGGCGGGCAGGCCGAGCTCCAGGTTGGCGTCGAGGGTGTCGCGGCCGCGCTCCTGGAGCTCGTACGCGCGCAGCTTGGAGACCAGGCCGATGCCGCGCCCCTCATGGCCGCGCAGATAGACCACCACTCCCCTGCCCTCGTCCTGTATGCGCTCCAGGGAGGCGTCCAGCTGGGGTCCGCAGTCGCAGCGCGCGGAGCCGAAGATGTCGCCGGTCAGGCACTCGGAGTGGACGCGCACCAGGACGTCCTCGCCGTCGCCGATCTCGCCGTGGACGAGGGCGACGTGCTCGACGCCGTCGACGGTGGAGCGGTAGCCGTACGCCGTGAACTCGCCGTGGGAGGTGGGGAGGTGGACCTCGGCCTCGCGGCGGACGGTGGGCTCGGCGGTCCGGCGGTAGGCGATCAGGTCCTCGATGGAGATGATCGTCAGGCCGTGCTTGCGGGCGAACGGGATCAGCTCGGGCAGCCGGAGCATACGGCCGTCCTCGCCGGCGATCTCGACGATGGCGCCGGCCGGGCGCAGGCCGGCGAGCCGGGCGAGGTCGACGGCCGCCTCGGTGTGGCCGTTGCGGGTCAGGACCCCACCGGCCTTGGCACGGAGCGGGAAGACGTGGCCGGGGCGCACGAAGTCGGTGGGCTCGGCGTCGCCGCTCGCCAGCAGCCGGAGCGTGGTCGCGCGGTCGGCGGCCGAGATGCCGGTGCTCACCCCGTGGGCGGCGGAGGCGTCCACGGAGACCGTGAAAGCGGTCTTCATCGACTCGGTGTTGTCCGCGACCATCTGCGGCAGTTCGAGGCGCTCCAGCTCCTCGCTCTCCATGGGGGCGCAGATCAGGCCACGGCACTCGCTCATCATGAAGGCGACGATCTCGGGGGTCGCCTTCTCGGCGGCGATGACGAGGTCGCCCTCGTTCTCCCGGTCCTCGTCGTCGACCACGACGATCGGGCGGCCGGCGGCGATGTCGGCGATGGCCTGCTCGATCGGGTCGAGCGTGAGGTCTTCCAGACCGTCGGTGCTGTACAGGATCGGTGCCGTGCTCATGCCGGCGCTCCTTCCAGAGCGGGCCGCGCGCCCTGGCGGGAGCGCAGCCACCAGTCGCGCATGCCCCACAGGACGAGCGCGCCGTAGATGACGTAGACGAAGCCGGAGAAGGCGTAGCCGTTGGCGAAGTTGAGGGGGACGCCGACCAGGTCGACCAGGAGCCAGGCGAACCAGAACTCGACCATGCCTCGCGCCTGGGCGTACATGGCGACGATGGTGCCGACGAAGATGTAGGCGTCCGGCCAAGGGTCCCAGGACAGACTCGGGTACGCCTTGAAGAGCAGGGCGACCGCGACGGTGCCGGCGGCGGCCGCGCCGACCATCACCGCGCGCTCGGTCCAGGTGGCGAACCGCGGGGCGATGTGTCCGTCGCCGCCGTGGCCCTTGTTCCGGTTCCACTGCCACCAGCCGTACAGGGCGACGACCATGACGATCGCCTGCTTGCCGGCGCTGCCGGTCAGATGGCCGTAGAACGCGCCGAAGAGGATGAGGCCGGCCAGGAACTGCACGGGCCAGCTCCAGACGGAGCGCCGCCAGCCGAGGGCGAGGGCGACCAGGCCGGTGATGTTGCCGATCATGTCCGACCAGAGGATGGGCTTGCCGAAGGCGGTGAAGGCCTCGGAGGTCAGCCAGTTCACCGGCCCGCTCCCTGGGTGCTCGCGAGCAGCCGCTCGACGTACTTGGCGACGACGTCGACCTCGAGGTTGACCGGGTCGCCGGGCTGCTTGTGGCCGAGCGTGGTCAGGTCGAGGGTGGTCGGGATGAGGCTGACGGTGAAGTAGTCGGGGCCGGCGTCGACGACGGTGAGGCTGATGCCGTCGACGGTGATGGAGCCCTTCTCCACGACGTAGCGCGAGAGGTCCGCGGGCAGGGAGACCTTGACGATCTCCCAGTTCTCGGACGGCTTGCGCTCCAGGACCTGGCCGGTGCCGTCGACATGGCCCTGCACGATGTGTCCGCCGAGACGGGCGCCCACGGCGGTGGGGCGTTCGAGGTTGACGCGGGAGCCGACGGCGAGGGCGCCGAGGCTGGAGCGGTCGAGGGTCTCGGCCATGACGTCGGCGGTGAACTCGTCGCCCTCGTGCTCGACGACGGTGAGGCAGACGCCGTTGACGGCGATCGAGTCACCGTGCTTCGCGCCCTCGGTGACGACGGGGCCTCGCAGGCGGAAGCGACACGCATCGCCGAGGTTCTCGACGGCGGTGATCTCGCCCAGCTCTTCGACGATTCCGGTGAACACTTCCCGGGTCCTCCTGCCACATCGGGGCACGGACTCCGGGGCTGTCGATGACGACAGAATGAACGAGCAGGAGCACTGGGGGCGACGCCGGACAGACCCGCCCATATGGACGAGTAGATACGGCGACGCGCACGAATGCCCGCCCGCCGCGCACTGCCTCCCATCCGGACTTTAACCGTCGGTCCAGGAATTTCACCTGGTCAACCGGTCACTGGAAGTGACCGGGTCGCGGACTGTAACCGCCGGTTCGGACTTTCACCGACCCCGGAGTGCGCTGCTTTAAGGTACAGAGCCAGTGTGCCACGGCTGATCGAGGTCCATACGGGCGAGTGATGTGGGGTGGCTCACAGGTGGTGCCGCTGGACTTCTCAACCCGCCCGACCTGTTGGACCCTCTGGTCTAGTCCTTTTTGGATCTCCGCAGACGGCCCGGCGGCGGTGACGACGGCCCTTGCCCGCCGCCGGGTCCCGCACCGCCCGGGCATGGCAGGGTGACAGGCATGACGAGTGCGATCGCCGACGAGTTCGAGAGCCATCGTCCGCGGCTGTTCGGCCTGGCCTATCGCCTGCTGGGCTCGGCGGAAGAGGCCGAGGACACCCTCCAGGACGCTTATCTGCGCTTCAGCGGCGCCGACCGGGCCGGCATCGAGCGCCTCGGGGCCTGGCTCGCGAAGGTCGTCACCAATCTCTGTCTGACCCGGCTGACCTCGGCCAGGGCGCGGCGCGAGACCTACGTCGGGAGCTGGCTGCCGGAGCCCGTCGTCACCTCGGACGGCACGCTCGGCCCGCTGGAGTCCGCCGAGCAGCGCGACGCGGTGTCGATGGCGGTGCTGGTCCTGCTGGAGCGGCTCACGCCGACCGAGCGGGCGGTGTACGTGCTGCGGGAGGCGTTCGCCTACGGATACCGGGCGATCGCCGACGTACTCGATCTGAGCGAGGCCAACTGCCGTCAGTTGCACCGCAGGGCGGTACAGCGGGTGGGCGAGCCCGAGTCGCGGTTCGAGGCCGCGCCCGAGCGGCGGGAGGAGCTGGTCGCCTCGTTCGTCGCCGCGGCCCGGGAGGGCGATCTCTCCGGTCTGGAGAAGCTGCTCGCGGCCGACGCGACCTGGTGGAGCGACGGCGGCGGCAAGGTGTCCGCGGCCCTGCGGCCGGTCGAGGGGCGCGAGAAGGTCATCCGCTTCCTGCTGGGCGCGTTCGAGAAGTGGGGCCGGGCCCTGCGGTTCACGACGGTCGAGGTCAACGGCGGGACCGGGGTCGCCATGTGGGCGGGCGAGGCGGGCGAGGCCCTCGCCGCCCTGGTGACCTTCGACGTGCGGGACGGGCTGATCGGCGACATGCGGGCCGTATTGAACCCGGACAAACTGGAATTCGTGCGCGGTCAGCTCGCCCACTCGTAGCGGCCTGTCACATTTCGCCGGGGGTACGTGGTCTCAGCTGGCGAGGGGCGCTCCACCCGGGAGCGTCCGGCGTCCGAAGGGACTGAACAGCATGACCACGATCCTGGTGACCGGCGGTACCGGAACGCTCGGCCGGCTCGTCGCCGAGCGGCTGCGGGCGGACGGGCACGAGGTGCGGGTGCTCAGCCGGCACACCCAGCCGTACGCCGTCGACCTGCGCGAGGGGGGTGCCGCGCTGGACGTGGCCGTCGAGGGCGTGGACACGGTCGTGCACTGCGCGACCACGCAGACCGGCGGCGACGAGAAGGCGGCCGCGAACCTGATCGCGGCGGCGCGACGGGCGGGGGTGGGACATCTGGTCTACATCTCGATCGTCGGCGTCGACCGGGTGCCGTTCGGCTACTACCGGTCCAAGCTCGCCGTGGAGAGGCAGGTCGAGGAGTCGGGGCTGGGGTGGACCGTGCTGCGGGCGACCCAGTTCCACGATCTGCTGGTGAGGGTGTTCCGGGCGATGGCCAAGTCGCCGGTCATGGTGCTTCCCGCCGGTGTGAGCGACCAGCCGGTCGAGGTGGCCGAAGTCGCGGACCGGCTGGCCGAGTTGGCGGCCGGGCCGCCCGCGGGGCGGGTGGCGGACCTGGGTGGGCCCGAGGTGCGGTCGTTCGAGTCGCTGGCTCGGGCGTATGTGAAGGCGACGGGGCGCCGGCGGGCCGTGGTGAACGTGCCGTTGACGGGGAAGGCGTACCGCGGCTTCCGGGCGGGTGGGCATCTGGCGCCGGAACAGGCCGTGGGGAAGGGGACGTTCGAGGAGTATCTGGCGCGGCGGTCCGGCAGCAAGGGCTGAGTACGGCCGCCACGGCCCCGCGCCCCTATCGGGGCGCGAAGAGGTCGTCCTGCGCCCGGTCCCGTGCCGTCAGCAGAGCGCCACGCAGGACGGCCCCACCGCCGAGAACGCCGGGACGTACCTCGGTCGGCAGGGGTGACATCCGGCGGACTCGCCGCTCCACGCGCGCGGCGAGTTCCTCCCCGCCCGCCTGCCCGACCTCCCCACCGAGAACCACACACCCGGGGTCCAGAACGGCCACGACGGACGAGACGCCGACAGCGAGCCGGTCCGCCAGCGCGCCCAGGAAGCCGTCCGCCCCCTCCGCCACCGCCCTGCCCACCAGTACCGCCGCCACCGGCTCGGCCCCGGACGCGGCGCCCACCACCCCGTACTCCCCCGCCAGCTCCGCGATCGCCGCCGACCCCGCCAGCGAGTGGAACCCCCCGTCGCACCCCGTCGCCGAGGGCAGCCCCCGCGTGCCGGGCACCGGCAGGAAGCCGATCTCCCCCGTCCCCCCGGAGGCGCCCCTGCGCAACGAACCGTCCAGCACCACCGCCGCCCCCGTCCCGTGCCCCAGCCACAGCAGCACGAACGTGTCCCGGTCCCGCGCCACCCCATCCCGCTGTTCCGCCAGCGCCGCGAGGTTCGTCTCGTTCTCGACGTGGACACGAGCCTCCGGGAAGCGTTCCTGGAGGGCGGCGACCAGGCGGCGGTGCCATTCGGGCAGGCCGGTGGAGTTCCGCAGTTCGCTCGTGACCGGGTCGATCAGGCCGGGCGCGCCGATACCCATGGTGTGGAGCCGGTCCACGCCCGCCTCCTTGGCCGCGCGCTCGACCAGCGTCACCGCCTGCTCGACCGCAGGCCCCGTCCCCGTGTCGTCGCCGATCGGCACCGACGCCTCGGCCAGCACACGCCCCAGCAGGTCGGAGACGAGGACGGAGACGCCTTCCGTGCGGACGTCGAGCGCCGCCAGATACGCGAGGTCCGCGACGATGCCGTACAGCTTCGCGTTCGGTCCGCGGCGCTGTTCGCCCGACTCCCCGACCACTTCGATCAGATCGGCGGCGATGAGGCGTTCCACCAGGTCGGCGACGGTGGGGCGGGACAGACCGGTCAGCTGTTTCAGCTGTCCTGCCGTCAACGGGCCTTCCTGCTGGAGCAGTCGCAGGGCGAGCCGGTCGTTGATGGCCCGGGCGGTGCTGGGGGATGCGGGCATGCCGGGATCCTTCCAGATCGGCCGGGCCCTCAGGTCGGCGCGAGGGCGGCCTTCAATCGACTATCTATCAGGCAGGGACCCTGATAGTTTACGTCGCCGGTGGGGACCGGAGACCGCGAAGGGGCGGGAGAATGAGCGAAGTGCAGTACGACCAGGGCCAGGTGAAGCGCGCCCGGTACGCCGTGGCCGCGGTCTTCGCCGTGCACGGCGCCGTCACCGGTTCGTTCGCCACCCGGGTGCCATGGATCCAGGACCACGCCTCGGTGAGCGCGGGCCAGTTGGGCCTCGCCCTCGCGTTCCCCGCGCTCGGCGCGTCCGTGGCCATGCCGCTGGCGGGGAGTATCAGCCACCGCTTCGGTGCGCGGAACGCCCTGCGGGGCCTCATCTCCCTGTGGACGCTGGCCCTGGTGCTGCCGGCCCTGTCCCCGAATCTCCTGACCCTGTGCCTGTCCCTCTTCGTCTACGGCGCCACCGCCGGCATGGCGGACGTGGCGATGAACGCGCTCGGTGTCGAGATCGAGAACCGGCTCAACCGGTCGATCATGTCCGGCCTGCACGGCATGTGGAGCGCGGGTGCCCTGGTCGGCTCGGCGGCCGGCACCCTCGCCGCCCACCTGGGCTCGGACGCGCGTCTGCACCACGCGCTGGCCGCGGCCGTGCTCACCTTCCTCGGCCTGCTGGCCTGCCGTTGGGTCCTGGACCTCCAGCCCACCGAGGACGAGGAGCCGCCGCCGCGGTTCGCGCTGCCCCCGAAGTCGGCCCTGCTCATCGGTGCCGTGGGCTTCTGCGCGGTGTTCGCGGAGGGCGCCAGCCTGGACTGGTCGGCGGTGTATCTGCGGGACCAGTTGGAGGCCTCGGCGGGGCTCGCGGCCGCCTGCACGACCGGCTTCACGTTCACCATGGCGGTCGCGCGGCTCGCCGGCGACCGGATCGTGGACCGGTACGGCTCCGTGCGCACGGTCCGGGCCAGCGGCGTCCTCGCCGTGCTCGGCGGGCTGCTCATCGTCGTGGCGAACCATCCGGCGGTGGCGATGGCCGGGTTCGCGCTGATGGGGCTGGGGATCGCGGTGGTCGTGCCGCTGTGCTTCGCCGCCGCGGGCCGCAGCGGGTCCAACCCCAGTCTGGCCATCGCGGGTGTCGCGACCATCACGTACACCTCCGGTCTGATCGCCCCGAGCGCGATCGGCGCCATCGCCCAGGCGGCCAGCCTGCTGGTGTCGTTCGTCCTGGTGACCGTGCTGGCGAGCGGGCTCGTGGCCTTCGCGGGCGTGCTGCGCGCCGGCGACCGCGACCGTCCGAAGGTCGGCCGGCCGGCCGCAACAGTGCCCGACCGGCAGCCCTGAACCGCGCGTAGGCCACCGAGCCGTCCCGCGAGCAGAAGCGGAAGCCGTACGTCGGACCGGTCTCGCCGACCCGCTCCAGCCACAGGTGGACGGCGCAGGTGCCCGGCCCTGATCAGCCGGCCCAAGGCGAGGGCGGTGACCTGGGCGGATCTCCCTGACAATGGTCCGGACATCCGCACGTACGACGAAAGCGAACCCGCACCATGGATCTTGGCGTCGGCTGGAAACTGCACGGCGACGGACGCACCCCGGCACCCGGAGCGGTGGTCCGCCCCGACGAGCGGCTGTCCTGGCCGCGCACGGTCGGGCTCGGTGCGCAGCACGTGGTGGCGATGTTCGGGGCGTCCTTCGTGGCGCCGGTCCTGATGGGCCTGGATCCCAATCTCGCGATCATGATGTCCGGCGTCGCGACCGTGATCTTCCTGCTGGCCACCCGCGGCCGCGTGCCCAGCTACCTCGGCTGCTCGCTCTCCTTCGTGGGCGTCGCCGCGGTGATCCGCGCACAGGGCGGTACGAGCGCCACGGTGACCGGTGCCGTCTTCCTCGTCGGTGTCGCGCTGTTCCTGGTCGGTGTCGCCGTGCAGCGGTTCGGGGCGCGGATCATCCATGCCGCGATGCCGCCCATCGTCACCGGCGCGGTGGTCATGCTGATCGGCTTCAACCTGGCCCCGGTGACGGCCTCCACGTACTGGCCGCAGGACCAGTGGACGGCTCTGCTGGTCATGCTGTTCACCGGTCTGGCGGTCGTCTGTCTGCGTGGTTTCTGGTCCCGGATCGCGATCTTCCTCGGGCTGGTCTTCGGATACGGCATCTCCTGGGCCTTCGACCGGATCTTCGGCCGGATCCACTCGGTGGACGCGAGCGGCAAGCTCACCGACCACTGGCGGCTCGACCTCTCCGCGGTCGGCCAGGCCGACTGGATCGGGCTCCCGGCCTTCCACGGACCGTCCTTCGAGTGGTCGGCGATCCTCGTCGCGCTGCCCGTCGTCATCGCCCTGGTCGCGGAGAACGCCGGACACGTCAAGGCGGTCGGCGAGATGACCGGTGACTCGCTGGACGACAAGCTCGGCACCGCGATCTCGGCCGACGGCATCGGCTCGATGCTGTCCACCGCGGTGGGCGGCCCGCCCAACACCACGTACTCCGAGAACATCGGCGTGATGGCCGCGACCCGTGTCTACTCCACGGCCGCGTACTGGGCAGCCGCCGGTTTCGCGCTCCTGTTCGGCCTGTGCCCGAAGTTCGGCGCGGTCGTCGCCGCGATCCCGGGCGGAGTGCTCGGCGGCATCACCGTGATCCTGTACGGCATGATCGGCCTGCTCGGCGCGCAGATCTGGATCAGCGCCAAGGTGGATCTGCGCAATCCGCTCAACCTGGTGCCGGCCGCGGCGGGCATCATCATCGGCGTCGGCGACGTCACCATGAAGTTCACCGACACCTTCTCGCTGAGCGGCATCGCGCTGGGCACGCTGGTCGTCATCACCGGCTATCACGCGCTACGGGCGTTCGCACCGGCCCACCTGAAAACGCAGGAGCCGCTGCTGGACGAGGGCACGTCCTCGTACGGCGAGGCCGAAGCGGCTCAGCGCGCCAAGTCGTAGGCGTACGACGGTGTGAACGTGCCGGGCGAGCCCTTGCAGCCGTCCGACTCCCCCGGCAGCTTCACCCACAGATAGCCGTCGATGCGTGACTCTCCGGTGTTCAGGGTCGGAGCCCGGCCGAGCTTGCGGCCGTCGGGGTCGCACCACTCGCCGTCGGGCGGGGCGCCGTTGCCGTTGCGGCTGGTGTCGATGACGGCGCCGAGGCCCGCCGCGCCGCCGAGGGCGTCGAGGACCCGTCGGTCGTAGGCGATCTCGTCGGCGGTGCGGTGGAAGTTGGAGACGTTGCTGAAGACTCCGTCGGAGGAGGCGGCCGAACCGGCGCCCGCCTGCCGTAGCAGATCGGCCTGTTTGGCCGCCGGGTGCCAACCGGAGTGGCCGGCGTCGAAGTAGACCCGGGCTTTCGGATTCGCATCCTTGAGGGTCCGCCCGGCACGGGCCAACGAAGCGAAACGGTCGGCCCGTTGGCCGGCGGAGAGGCAGTCGGCCTGCGCTATCGAGTCGGGTTCCAGGATCACGACGACCTCGCCGGAGCCGAGCCCGGCGGCGAACCTGTCGATCCAGGCGTCGTAGGCGTCGAGGTCCGGCGCCCCGCCCTGGGAGGCCCCGCCGCAGTCGCGGTCCGGGATCCCGTACGCCACGACCACCGGCACCCGGCCCTGCGCCGCGCCCCCGGAGGTGACCGCACGCACGCGTGCCGTGATGGTGGCCGGCGTGTAGTCGGCGAACCACACGGCCGCCGGCTGGTCGGCGATACGGGACTGTATGACGTCCTGGCGTGCGTCGCCGGGGTTGTCGCGGACCCAGTCGAGGACCTGTGACTCGGGGTGGCGGTAGAGGCGGATGGAGACGGCCGCGGTCTCCTCCTGTTTCTTCTCGGCCTTCGTCGCCGAGGGCGTCGGGCTCGCCGGCTTCTTCTTCGGAGAGGCGGACGGAGAAGCCGACCCGGTGACCGAGGGGGACGGCGAGGGTGCGGGAGGCCGGAGATCCAGGGTCGGGGAGTCCGTCACCTCGGGGCGGGCCTCGTCGGAGCCCCGCCCGTCGTCGAGCGCGGACATCATCCCGGTCGCGGTGCCCACGGCGACCACGACGGAGGCCGCCGCGACCATGCCGTTGCGCCGGGCGGCACGGCTGCGCTCGGCCCTGCGTTCGGCCAGGCGGTGGGCACGTTGGCCTGGCACCTGCTGATCCCCTCCCCCTTCGGCGGCGGCGTTCCCCCGTTCTGGGGAAGCACCGGGCCCGCCGACACTTCGGCCAGCCTAGGCCTGGGACCCTGCCTCCATGCCCCAGTTGGAACAGTTCGTCACCCCCGTCGACGCCGTCGTCTCACGGATGCGCGCCCTGGACGAGTCGCTTCCGGAACGGGACGGGATCGCGGTCTTCAACCGCGTCTACCTCGCCGTCACGGAGGCCGTCGACCGGGGCATCGACACGGGCCGGTTCACGGACGCGCACGCCGCGATCACGCTGGACGTGCGGTTCGCCGAGCGGTACCTGCGGGCGGTCGAGGCGGCGACCGACGAGCGCCGGCCGCCCGCGTGCTGGCGGCCCCTGTTCCAGTACCGCCGCCATCCCGGTGTACGCCCGCTGCAGTTCGCACTCGCGGGCATCAACGCGCACATCGGGCACGATCTCGCCCTGGCCGTCGTGGACACCTGCCGTACGCTCGACTGCGAACCCGCCGACGTGGAGGACGAGTTCGACCGCGTGGGTGATCTCCTCGTCTCGCTGGAGGAGCGCATCCGCGAAGATCTGATGCCGGGTCCCGACCTCCTCCAGATCGCCGACCCGCTGACCCATCTGCTCGGCGCGTGGAGTCTGGAGCGGGCCCGGGACGCCACCTGGACGGCGGCCCGCGCACTGTGGGCGCTGCGCGGACTGCCCGATGTCGCCGGGGAGTTCACGGAGCGGCTGGACACGGCGGTGGGGTTCGCGGGACGGATGCTGCTCACACCGCTGCCGGAGTGATCCGGCCCGCCTGCGCCGACAGCCGAGGAACCGAACTGGTGCCGGGCTGGGTGAACCCGGTCGTGTACGGCGGCCTCGCGCTCCGCGTACCGGCCCTCGGGACGGCGGTCTCCTCGGGCCTCCGCCGTCGACCGGCTCAGTCCTCCGGCAGTTCCACCGGCGCGATCTCGTCGTAGACGTCCCCCGGCCCCGGGTTCGTCGCGTCGGTCGCCCCGCCGAAGTGGTGCATGACCCCCCACACCGCGTTCAGCGCGGTCTGGATCGCTCCCTCGGCCCAGCCGGCCGTCCAGGAGATGTCGTCGCCCGCGAGGAAGATGCCCCGCTTGTCCTCGGGCAGCCGGTCCTGCATGAAGTGCGTGAACAGGCGCCGCTGGTAGCGGTAGTGGCCGGGCAGGTTGGCCTTGAACGCGCCCATGAAGTAGGGCTCGTTCTCCCACGACACGGTCACCGGGTTGCCGATGATGTGCTTCCTGATGTCGACCTTCGGGTAGATCTCGCCGAGCGACTTCAGCATGACCTCCATCCGCTCGTTCGCGGACAACGGCAGCCACTTCAGGCTGTCGTCGCACCAGGTGTACGAGAGGCAGATGACGGCCGGCTTGTCGGGACCGTCGTCGAGGAGGTAGGTCCCGCGCGTCATACGGTCGGTGAGGGTCATCGACATGACGTCACGCCCGGTCGGGTTCCCCCTGTCGTCGACGGCCTTGTCCAGCCAGAACGGCCGGTCCACGGGGACGAAGAGCTTGCTCGACTCCATGTAGTGCGTGCGCTCGATCGCCGTCCAGTGGTCGATCGGGAAGAGCGAGTCGTCGCAGGCGATCTTCGACAGCAGCATCCAGGACTGGGCCGTGAAGATCGCCGCCCGGTAGGTGCGGATGTCGCCGTCGGCGTCGGTCACCGTGATCCGGTTTCCCGCGGTGCGGTGCAGACGGGTGACCGCGGGACGCGGCTCGCCGTTCACGTGCAGCTGCGCCAGCGAGGTCCCGTAGGGCCAGTGGACGATCTTCTCGGGCGCGCGTTCCCAGAGCCTGAGCGGCAGTTGCTGGGAGCCGCCGACGATGCCGCGGTGATGGTCGTCGGCCTCGGTGTAGACGACCCGCAGGATCTCCAGGATGGAGTTGGGGAAGTCGGTGTCCCAGCCGCCGGTGCCGAAGCCGACCTGGCCGAAGATCTCGCGGTGCCGGAAGGACCTGAAGGACTCGGAGTCGCAGAGGAAGCCGTAGAAGGTCTGGTTGTCGAGCTTCTCGACGAGCTTCGCCCAGATCTCGCGGATGCGCGGGACGTCCCGCTCCCGCATGGCCTGGTTCATGTCGGTGAAGTCGGCGCCCTCTTCGAGGCACTTGTTCCAGGCCGCGGCGACATCACGGTAGACCTGCGGCAGGTCGTCGATCGTCTCGGCGTAGTGCGACTCGCCCTTGAGGTCGACGACCGTCGAAGGGGTCGCCTCCGCAAGGGGGTTGGGGAAGGGCTGCGTCTTCAGGTCCACCAGGTCGATGTAGTGCTGGAGCGCCGTGGAGGACGGCGGGAAGCGCATCGCGCCCATCTCGGCGGTGAGGCCTTCGGTCCCCGGTCCTTCGAAGCCCACGGTCCGCAGCCGGCCGCCGATCCGGTCGGCCTCGTACACGACCGGCTTGAGGCCCATCTTCATCAGCTCGTACGCGGCCACGAGGCCGGACAGCCCGCCGCCGATCACCGCGACCTCGGTGCCGAGCTCGGTCGCCGGTATCTGGCCGAGGCCCGCCGGGTGGGCGAGGAAGTCGTCGTACGCGTACGGGAAGTCCGGGCCGAACATGGTGATCGGCGGCTGCTGCTCGTCGGCGTGCTGGACGGCGTTGGGCACCGTGGACGTCATGGGGTACGGACTCCTAGCGACTGCGAAAGAAGGGGGAAGCTCAGACCAGGGACCCGTAGAGCCCGGGGCGGCGGTCGTGCAGATACGGGTTCGCCTCGCGGGAGGCGGCGAGGGACACGGGGTCGGCGTCCGCGAACACCAGCTCCTCGCCGCGTCCGGCGCGGGTGCGGGCGACCCCGTCGGGACCGGCGAGGGTGGAGAGCCCGACGAACTCGAACTCCCCTTCCTGGCCGACCCGGTTGACGTACGCGACGTACATCTGGTTCTCGAAGGCGCGCACCGGGATCATCGACTCGGCGACGAACTGGAAGGGGTGCATCTGCGCCGTCGGCACGACCAGGAGGTCGGTGCCGGCGAGGGCGTGGGCGCGGACGTTCTCCGGGAACTCGACGTCGTAGCAGATCATGAGGCCGACGGTCAGTCCGCCGAGCTCGGCCTGGACGACCGGCTGCTCCCCCGGTGTGAAGTGGTCGCGCTCGAAGCAGCCGAAGAGATGGGTCTTGCGGTAGTTGGCCCGGCGGTCGCCCGTGGCGGAGATCAGCTGGGCGGAGTTGAAGACCGCGTCCCCGGAGCGCTCGGGATAGCCGTACGCGAGGGCGAGCGAGTGCCTCGACGCGATCTCCGCGACCGCGTCCGCGCTGTCCCCGTCGGCCGGCTCCGCGAGACGGGCGATGTCGTCGCCGATCGCGTACCCGGTCAGGAACATCTCCGGCGCGACCAGCAGTCCGGCGCCCGCGGCGGCGGCACGGCCCGCGGCCTCGTCGAGGACCTTGAGGTTCTCGACGACCGAGCCGGGGCGACCGGAGCTCTGGAGCAGGGCGGTACGCATGCGTGTCCTCACCGGGGCGAAAGGGTGGATGTGGGGGCCACATAGACGGTACGGCGGGCTGACCAGGGCGGACAAGAAGGAGCCGTTGCGTGCCGGTAAGCGGTTTGTTGCGTCCGTGCGGGGCAGGGCGGCGATTCGTTGCGTACCCGCCCGTCCGCCTTGAGGCGTACGCGGTGCGGGGCGGACCAGCCTGGCGGCGTAGCCGGGATGCCGACCGTGGCGCGACGCGGTGGGGGCGGGGCCTCGGGACAGTGGTGACCGTCCCGTTCGCCCGCGGAAAGGACCGTCATGAACCGTCGTACGAAGATCGCCGTGCTCGGCGCCACACTGTTCCTCACCGCCGGACTCACCGGAGCCGCGGCCTCCGCGCCCGCCTCCCCCGCGAAACCCCGCGAGGGCGCCGCCCTCACCGGCACCGCCGAGCTCCACCGCTCCGCCGGTGACGACATCACCTTCTCCTTCGACGCGCACCTCGCCGCCGAGGACAAGGCCGACCCGATGAGGGCGACCGGCACCTTCGAGTGGAGCCACTACCTGAACGGCGACGGCGCCTGGGCGAAGGCGAAGGTCGACTGTCTGGTCACCGGCGGCAAGGTGGCCGTCGTGTCCGGCATCGTCACCGACTCGGACCTGCCGGGCGCGAAGGGCACCCGGGTCGGCGTCACGGTGCACGACGTCGGCCACCGCGACCGGCTCGGCTACAGCTGGGCGACGACCGAGGACCTGGGCCCGAAGGACCTGCCGAAGTGCGTCAGCTCCGCCCCGTTCGAGAAGGTCGAGAAGGGGACGGGGGACTTCACGGTCGTGCCGTGGCAGCCCGACTTCTAGCCAGCACCAGCGCCGTCACCAGATACGGCACCGCCAGCACCGCGAAGACCGTGCTGTGGGCCGCGGTCGTGCCGAGCAGCGCGTACGCGCCGAACGTGGCGACCGTGACCAGCTCCGTGCCCAGGCTCGCGACCGAGGTGAGGGTGGCCCGGCGGGACTCGTCGATACGGTGCTGGAGGCGGACTTCGGCGAGCACCTCGGCCAGCTGGAACCCGCCGAAGGCGAGGCCGACGAGCGCGATGCCGGCCGGGGTCCCGGACAAGGCGCCGGCGGCCAGGGCGAGCGCGGAGCCCGCCAGCAGCCACGCCGTCCCGGTGGTGCTCAGGCGTTCGGCCGGTCCGGTCAGCAGGCTCGCCGCCGTGACGAGCGTCCACACGAGCAGGATCAGGTAGGGCACCGTCGTCTCCGCCACTCCGGTGTCGCGGGCCAGCAGGGGCGTGTACTCGTCGAGCGCGCCCCACACCGCGGCGACCGCGGGGACCAGCAGCAGGGCGCCGCGTACGGAACGGTCCTTGCGGACCACGGCGAGTCCGGTCCGCAGGGTCGTCCACCAGCCGTCACCCCCGGTCTCCGGCCGCGTACGGTGCTCCGGCAGCCGGGTCGCCACCACGGCGGCCAGCAGACAGGCCAGGACACTGCCCGCGCCCACCATCGGGTAGCCGCCCAGCGAGAACACCGGCCCGGCGAGACCGATCGCCGCCATGGTGGCCACCAGCCGCGCGGCGCGTACCCGTCCCATCACGCGCGCGTACCGGTCGGCGGCGCCGAGCCGGTCCAGCTCGTCGTAGGCCAGCGCCTCGAAGGAACCGGAGCAGAGTGCTCCGCCGACGCCCCACAGGACGAACCCGAGCGCGAAGGCCCAGTACGCGGGGACGATCACCCACAGGGCGAAGCCGACCGCGTTGAACAGCGGGCCGATCCACAGCAGCAGCCGTCGGGAGACCGCGTCGGCCAGGGCGCCGGAGGGGACCTCCAGCACGACCGCGGTGATCGACCACAGGGCGAACAGGGAGGAGATCTGCCACAGCGACATCCCGGTGTCGGCGAAGAGCAGCGCGTACACCGGGTAGAGCAGGACGAAGTCGTCGAGGAACGCGTAGCCGTACAGCGTGGTCGTCAGCCGGCGGACGCCGGTCGTGGACACACGTGTGGGTGAGAGTGTCATGAGGCCTTCCCGGAGGGGCGATTCGGACGTCGTGGGTACGGCGTCCGAGGCGGCCCTCGGGAGGCACGGCTGGTGGATCAATGTCGCCAGGTCATGACACCGATGCTAGACAGTCCCGGCCTCGCTGCCCAGCGAAAAAGTGGTGATCACCGCCGCGTGGTCGGACGGCCAGTCGTTGTCCTCGACATCCGGCCAGGTCCGGGGGGTGCCGCTGACGTACGTCCGGGAGTCGAGCACCCGCAGCCCTCGGTGCAGCACGAAGTCGATCCGGTCCTGCGGCTCCGGCGCGGCCTGGACCGGCGACCATGTGTGACCGGGCTCCGCCACGGGGTCGGGGTGGGCCTGACGGTAGGAGTCGACGAAGCCCGCTTCCTCGGCCGCCTTCGTGACCGGCCACTCGATGTCCGGCCAGTCCAGGTGCGAGGGAGTGTTGAAGTCACCGACGAGGGCGACGGGCACGGTCTCGTCGATCCTGCCCAGCGCATCTGTCAGCTGGGCGAGCCGCACCTCCTCGTGGGCGGCCGACGGCACGTAGGGCCCGTACGACTCGTAGTCCAGGTGGACCGTCCACACGTCAGCCTCGGCGCCCTCGGCGACGCGGACCCGGACACCCGCCGCGCCGTAGAAGCCCACCTCCGGGTCCCCGAAGGTGTCCGTGATCGGGTGGCGGCTGATGATGCCGAGGTTCACCCCGGCCCGGTGGTGGTACCAGCCGAGGGCCTCGGCGAGCTCCTGGGCGGCGGTGCCGTACGTCTCCTGGAGACCGACCACGTCCACCTCGGTCTCGGCGATGACCTTGAGCTGTTTGGCCCGGTGGTCGTGGACCTTGGTGCCGCCGTACCAGAGGTTCCAGGTCATGACGCGGAGCCGGTACGGCAGCAGGGAGCGGAGCCGGTCGACGGTGACCCCCTCCAGGCCGGCCAGGACGGTCCGGCCCGGCGCGGCCGCGATCGGCGCGAGGGAGGGCACGGCGAGCACCGCGCACCCGGCGGCCTCGGCGGAGGCGACCCCGGTCTCCGTGTCCTCGACGGCCACGCAGGCGGCGGGATCGACGCCCAGGGCCCGGCAGGCGGCGAGGTAGGGATCGGGGGCCGGCTTGGTGCGGGGTGTGTCGTCGGCGGTCACGGAGACGGCGAAGCGCTCGGCGCCGAGCGCTTCGAGCACCGTGTCGGCGACCGCTCTGGGGGACGCGGTCACCAGGGCCGTGGGCACTCCCTCGCGGGCCAGCGCGCCCAGCAGGTCGAGCGCGCCGGGGCGGGGCACGATGCCGGTGCGGACGCGGTCGGCGAACTCCCGGTGGAGCGCGTCGGCCAGCTCGGCGGCCGGGGTGCCCGTGGCCGCGGACAGCCAGGCGGCGGTGTCCTCGACCGCGCGGCCGAGCACCTCCGGCTGGTCCGCCTCGGTCAGGGTCCGGCCGGCCACCTGTTCCACCGCCTCCCACCACAGCCGCTCGGTGTCGACGAGCGTGCCGTCCATGTCGAACAGGACGGCCTGGAGCGGGAGTCGGCTCACGGCGCGCTCCGCTCGGCGACGAGCACCGGCCGCTCCGGCAGGGCCACGCTCACCGCGGCCCCGGCCCCGAGCCCGGCGGCCTCGTGGGCGGGCAGGTCGGCCTTCACGTCGGTGCCGTCGGCGAGCCGGACGGTGACACGGACGGCGGCGCCCAGGAAGGAGGTGGCGACGACGCTAGCCTTCCCCTCGTCGTCGGCCCGCACGCGTACGGCCTCGGGCCGCACCAGCACGTCCACCTCGGTCGCCGAGGGCACCGGGCCGTCCACGGGCAGCCGCTGCCCGAGCACATCGACGGACCCCTCGGCCAGCCGTCCCGGTATCCGGCTCATCGTCCCGACGAACTCGGCGACGAAGGCGGTGGCCGGACGGCCGTACAACTCGGCCGGGGCCGCGCACTGTTCGAGCCGCCCGGCGTGCATCACCGCGACCCGGTCCGCCATCGACAGCGCCTCCTCCTGGTCATGGGTCACGAAGAGCGTGGTGATCCCGAGCTCCTGCTGGAGCCGCCGGATCTCCTCGCGCAGGCTGAGCCGCACCTTGGCGTCGAGCGCCGACAGCGGCTCGTCGAGGAGCAGCACCCGCGGCCGCAGGGCGAGCGCACGGGCCAGGGCGACGCGCTGCTGCTGGCCGCCGGAGAGCTCGTGCGGGAAGCGCCCGCCCTTGTCGGCGAGGCCGACCAGCTCCAGCAACTCGACGGCACGTGCCCGTCGTTCGGCCGTGCGCACCTTCCTCATCCGCAGCCCGAAGGCCACGTTGTCGATCGCGTCGAGATGCGGGAAGAGGCTGTACGACTGGAAGACCATGCCGGCGTCACGGCGGTGGGCCGGCACCCGGGTGACGTCCTCGCCGTCCACCAGCACCTCGCCGGAGTCGGGGTGTTCGAAGCCCGCGAGCATGCGCAGCGCGGTGGTCTTGCCGCAGCCGGACGGGCCGAGCAGGGCGAGCAGCTCCCCGGGCCGGACGGTCAGGTCGAGTCCGTCGAGGGCGACGGTCGGACCGAACTCCCTGCGCAGGCCCCGGAATTCGACGGTGGCCGCTTTCTCGAGCGTCTTCATGGTCATCCCCGGGAAGTAGTACGGGCGCGTCCGCCGAAGCCGGCCAGGACGAGGAGCAGCACCCACGTCACGAGCAGGCTGAGCACGGACACGGCGACGGAGAGCTGGGCCTGCGAGCCGCTGACGTTCACGATCCACACGGCGAAGGGCTGGAAGCCGAGCAGCTGGGCGACCGTGAACTCACCGAGCACCAACGCCAGCGTGAGGAAGGAGGAGTTGAGGAGAGCGCCCCGCAGATTGGGCAGTACGGCCCGGACCAGCGCCTGCGGCCAGCTCGCCCCGCAGCTGCGGGCGGCCTCGACGAGGGTGCGGACATCGACCGCGCGCAGCCCGGCGTCCAGGGCGCGATGCACGAACGGCAGGGCCATCACGACGTACGCCAGGACGAGGATGACGGGGAAGTCGGGGTTCTGGATCGCCACGAACGTCTGGAACAGCGGGGTGCGGGAGAGGTGTTCGGGCCCCCACTTCAGGACCGTGATGATGCCGGCGACGAGTGCGATCGGCGGTACCACCAAAGGCAGTTGACACACCACCTCGACGACCGGCCGCAGCCGGGGCGATCCCAGCCGCAGCGCCACGGTCGCGGGCACCATCAGGAGCAGCACGACGACGATCGTCGCGAGGGCCAGTTCCAGCGAGAGCAGCAGGCTGCTGACGAAGCCGCCGGTGGAGAAGATCTGGGTGTAGGCGTCGAAGGTGAGGCCCTGCCCGGGTACGTCGACCGTGAAGACGATCGACGCGGCGAGCGGCACCAGGAAGTACAGCCCGGCGAGGCCGTAGACGCCCCACCGCCACAGGTTCAGGCGAGCCATCGCGCGCTCCGTCGTTGCAGGGGCAGGTACACGGCCATGACCAGGCCCGCGATGAGGACCATGTCGAGGCTGAGGGCGAGCGCCACGTTCTCCTGGCCCACGAGCACGTTGCCGGAGAGCGCGTCGGCGATCTGCAGGGTGATCAGCGGGATGGAGCTGCCCACGATCGCGGCGGCGGTGGCGTACGCGGCGAAGGCGGTGCCGAAGAGCAGCACGAGCCCGCCGAGCAGTGAGGGCGCGAGGACGGGCAGGGCGACATGGCGCCAGTACTGCGTGGTCGTCGCCCCGTTGTTCTGCGCGGCCTCGCGCCACTGGACGCGCAGCCCCTCCAGGGCCGGGGTGATGGTGAGGACCATCAGCGGGATCAGGAAGTACAGGTAGACGATCACCAGTCCCCAGAAGCTGTAGAGGTCCCAGCCCTTGTCGGTGAGGCCCAGGTGCCTCGTCAGCACACCGGCGTTGCCGAGGGTGGCGACGAAGGCGAAGGCCAGCGGGACGCCGCCGAAGTTGGCGAGGACGCCGGAGGCGGTGAGGACGGCCTCGCGGAGCGCTCGGTGCCGGGATGTCACCACGGCCTGGGCGAGCGGCAGTCCGAACAGGGCGGCCAGCACGGCCGACACCGCGGACAGTTTGACGCTGCCGAGGAGAGCGGTGAGGTAGGCGCCCTGCAACGAGGCGGTCAGGTTGGCCGTACCGAACCCGCCCGTCGTCTTCACCGTGAACGCCCCGTCCAGGATGGCCCAGGCCGGCAGCCCGAAGGCCACTGCGGTGAAGGTGAGCAGCGGGACCACGGCGAGCCAGCCGAGGGACCGGCGCCGCCGCTTCACCGCGACGGTCGGCGCCGAGTCCACTCGTACGGCGGTGGCCGTCATCCGGAGACGGCCTTCGCCCAGCCCTGTCCGAGCACCGTCTTGGCCTTGTTCTGCTGGGCCTCGGTCGGGAAGCTCGGCGTACCGGAGACCTCGGGCAGCTTGGCCGCGGCGGTCTTGTCGAGGGTGCCGGCCTTCTCCATCGCGGTCATCAGGGCGGGGCGGGCGTACCCCTTGAGCCACAGGTTCTGGCCCTCGGCGCTGTAGAGGTACTCCTGCCACAGGCGGGCGGTCGCCGGGTGCGGGGCGTCCTTGTTGATCGCCTGGGAGTAGTACTGCGAGAACTTGCCGTCGCTGGGGACCGACACCGTCCAGTCGACGCCCTTGGACTTGAACTCCTCGGCGTACCCGGCGTTCAGGTAGTCCCAGTCGATGCTGATGGGCGTCTCGCCCTTCTCGACGGTGGCCGGGGTCGACTCGACGGGCGTGTAGTTGCCGTTGCTCTTCAGCTTCTTGAAGAAGTCGAGGCCGGGCTGGATGTCGTCGAAGGAGCCGCCGCTCGCGAGCGAGGCCGCCCAGACGCCGCCGAAGGCGGAACCGGACTTGGTGGGGTTGCCGTTGAGGGCGACCTGGCCCTTGTACTGGGGCTTGAGGAGATCGGCGAAGGTGGTGGGGCAGGTCTTGACGCGCTTGGCGTCGCAGCCGATGGAGATGTAGCCGCCGTAGTCGTTGTACCAGCGTGCCTGTGCGTCCTTCTGCTCGCCGGGGATGTCGGCGAAGGACGCCACCTTGTACGGGGCGAGCAGCCCCTGCTCGGCCGCGCTGATGGCGAAGGAGCTGCCGAGGTCGAGCACGTCGGGGGCCCGGTCCTGCCCCTTGCGCGAGGTGACGGCGTTGATCTCGTCCTGGCTGGCGCCGTCGGGGTTCTCGACGGCGACCTCGATGCCGTACTTCTTCTCGAAGCCGTCGATGAGGGCGCCGTAGTTGGCCCAGTCGCGGGGCAGCGCGATGGCGTTGAGCTTGCCCTCCTTCTTGGCCGCCTTCACCAGGGCGTCGAGTCCGCCGAAGTCGGCGGCGGAGGTGGCGGTGGCGGCGTTCTTGCCGTCGGCGGTGGTCGAGGAGTTCTCGGGGGCGGCGCCACAGGCGCTGAGGGCGAGGGCGGCGAGGACGCCGAGTGCGGCGGTTCTCGGCAGGGACACGGTCACGGCTTCTCCAGGGGACGCGCGAGGGTGCAGGAGTCGAACGGAGAGAAGGAGCGAGGGAGAGAAGGAGCGAGAGAACTTGTGTCAGATAACTTGTCTGAACAAGTTGGCCTCAGTAAGGCTGCTGCCGGTATCGATTCCGTAAACACTGGCGAAACAGTGACCCCTGTGTTCCCTGACGATCACGCACCCCTCGGATCCCTGCCGGATGTCGTCTAGGCTGGTCACGCTGTGCACAGCAGTCGACTCAGAGGGGAAGCATGCCGGCGCGACACGAGGAGATCGCCGACGCACTGCGCCGGGCGATCGACCGCGAGGAGTACACAGTCGGCAGTCGACTCCCCGCCGAGACGGACCTCGCGGCCCAGTACGACGTCTCGCGCGGCACGGTCCGCCAGGCGGTCGCCGCGCTGACCGCCGAGGGCCTCATCGGCTCCCGCCAGGGCGCCCGCCGCATGGTCCTGGCCAGCCGTCGCAGCCAGAGCTTCGCCGAGCTGCGCAGCTTCGCGCAGTGGGCGCGGGCGATGGGCCGCGAGGCGACGGGGCGGGTGGTCGCACAGGAGTACCGTCCGGCGACCCAGGAGGACGCGATACGTCTCCAACTACGCGCCGGCACGCAGGTGTTGCATGTCCTGCGGGTGCGCGGCCTGGACGGCGAGCCGGTGTTGCTGGAGCGGACCGTGTACGCCGACTGGATCTCCCCCGCCGTCGAACCCATCGAGCCGGACTGTCCGTCGGTGACCCAACGCCTGTACGACGACAGGGGGTTGGTCTTCGCGTACGGCGAGCACGTCATCGACGCGGTCGCGGCGGGCGCGCAGGACGCGGAGCTGCTGCTCGTGCGCCGTACCAGTCCGTTGTTGCGCGTCCGCCGGGTGACGACGACCCGCGAAGGGCGCCCGGTGGAGTGGTCGGACGACCGCTACCGCTCGGACGCGGTGAGCTTCAGCGTGCACAACTCGATGGACAACAACGCGCTGGCCAGGAAGACGGCGGAGTAGAGCTCGGGGGTGCGGGCCGTTGCCGCCCCACGACCGCACCGCCCCTCACCCGGGCGCCCCCGAAGAAAACCTCCGCAGCAGCGGCGACAGCACCAGCACCGACTTGGTGCGCTCCACGAACGGCTCCCCCGCGATCCGCTCCAGGACCCGCTCGAAGTGCCGCATGTCGGAGGCGAAGACCTGGACGACCGCGTCCGCGTCCCCCGTGACCGTGGACGCGGCGACGACCTCCTGATAGCGCTCCAGGCCCCGCCGGATGGTGTCCGGCGAGGTGTTGTGACGGCAGTAGATCTCGACGAACCCCTCGGTCTCCCAGCCGAGGGCCGACGGGTCGACCCGTACCGTGAAGCCGGTGATGGCTCCGGTGGCGCGGAGCCGGTCCACGCGCCGCTTCACGGCGGGCGCGGAGAGGCCGACGATCTGCCCGATGTCCGCGTAGGAGCGGCGGGCGTCCTCGGCGAGGGCGTGGACGATGCGTTCGTCGAGATCGTTGAGCACGGTGGGTGGATCAGCTCTCAGGTGTTGCGAGTCGGGAGCGGCGATAGCCGTATACGAAGTAGAACACGAGCCCGGCGGCCATCCAGACTCCGAAGACCACCCAGGTGACGGCCGACAGACTGCCCATCATCCAGAGACAGAACCCGAGCCCCAGCGCGGGCAGCACCGGCGACAGCGGCACCCGGAAGGTGCGCGGCATGTCCGGACGGCTCCGGCGCAGCACCACGACGGCGATGTTGACCAGCGCGAAGGCGAAGAGCGTGCCGATGCTGGTGGCGTCGGCGAGCTGACCCAGCGGGATCGCGGCGGCGAGCACACCGCAGAACAGGGACACGATGACCGTGTTGGCACGGGGCGCGCCGGTCCTGGGGTGCACGCGCGAGAACACCCTCGGCACGAGCCCGTCCCGGGACATCGCGAAGAGGATGCGGGTCTGGCCGTAGAGCACGGTCAGCACGACGCTCGCGATGGCGATGACGGCACAGCCGGCCAGCAGAGTCCCCCAGAAGGTCTGCCCGGTCACCTCGCGCATGATCTGGGCCAGCGCCGCCTCCGAGTCCCCGAACCGCTGCCAGGGCTTCGCACCGACGGCGACGGCCGCGACGAGGACGTACAGGGCCGTCACGATGACCAGCGACAGCATGATCGCGCGCGGCAGGTCACGCTGCGCGTTCTTGGCCTCCTCACCGGCGGTGGAGGCGGCGTCGAAGCCGATGTACGAGAAGAACAGCGTCGCCCCGGCCGCGCTCACGCCCGCCATGCCGAGCGGCATGAAGTGGTCGTAGTTGCCGGAGCGGAAACCCTGGACACCGATGGCGCAGAACAGCACCAGCGCGGCGATCTTCACGATGACCATGACGGTGTTGGCCCGCGCGGACTCCTTCGCGCCGCCGAGCAGGAAGGCCATGGCCAGGAGTACGACGATCAGCGCCGGCAGGTTGAAGATTCCGCCGTCCCCGGGTGGGGCGGACAGCGCGTCCGGGATGGTGACGCCGATGGACCCGTCGAGCAGCTCGTTGAGGTACTCGCCCCAGCCGACGGCGACGGCCGCGACCGAGACGCCGTACTCCAGGATCAGACACCATCCGCAGACCCAGGCGACCAGCTCGCCCATCGTCGCGTACGCATACGAGTACGAGGACCCGGCGACCGGGATCGTGCCCGCGAGTTCGGCGTAGGACAGGGCCGAGAACAGTGCTGTCAGGCCCGCGACCACGAAGGACAGGGTGACGGCCGGACCGGCCTTGGGCACGGCCTCGCCGAGGACGACGAAGATGCCGGTGCCGAGCGTGGCACCGATGCTGATCATGGTCAGCTGCCAGAGCCCGAGGGAGCGCCGAAGACTGCCGCCCTCGCCCTGCCCTCCTTCGGCGACCAGGCGTTCGACGGGCTTGCGTCGCACAAGACGCGCACCGACTCCCGGGGACCGTGATGTGCGCTGTTGCGGGGGTGCGCCTTGGTCGAGCACGCGCTGACTCCTTCGTCACTGCATTTGAGTACAGCGCATGACCCTATGAGCCGGGGCATCACGGTCGTAATGCAGCAACCTTGCGCGTATCCGCAAGATCGTTGCGTTCATCGCAAGGGGGCGGGTGTTCGTTGCGCGGAGGCTTCGCAGTATTGCGTACGGCCTGCTCAGAGCAGGTTCTTGACCAAGAAGACGGCAGCGTCGACGCACTCCCGGGTGGTCCCGTCGGCCGCCTCGTAGGAGTACCGGTCGACGTAGCCGACCAGCGGGCGGTACCCGAGCCGGGCGTAGAGGGCGGCCGCGCGTGGGTTGTCCTTGCCGACGCCGATGCCGATGCCCACGACCGTCAGCCCCCGCTCCCTGGCGAGCCCCTCGGCGGCACGGATCAGCGCGGTCCCGATGCCGCGCGAGCGCAGTCGCTCCGGAAAGACGTCCAGCGCGTTGATCTCCGGGGGGTCCACGGTGACTTCGGGCGCCGCACACCCGGTCCGGCGCAGCTCGGTGTTGCCCACGGGCCGCCCTTCCAGCCACGCGACGAGATACGTGCTCTCCCCCGCCTCCTGGCGCGCGAACCGGCGGCCATGGAAGGAGGTGACTCCGAGCGAGCCCGCGCGCTGGTCGAGCAGCGCCACATCGGCGGCCCGGCAGACGGTGATCTCCATGCACCCGACGGTAGAGCCCGGGAACGCGAACGGCCCCCGAATTTTCAACGGGGGCCGTGCACAAGGGAGTTGCAGCCTCAGCTCCAGCTGGCGTGCAGCGGCTGGCCCTCCGCGTAGCCGGCCGCGCTCTGGATGCCCACGACCGCCTTCTCGGCGAACTCCTCCAGGGAGCCCGCACCGGCGTAGGTGCAGGAGGAGCGGACACCCGCGATGATCGAGTCGATCAGGTCCTCGACACCGGGACGGGACGGGTCGAGGAACATACGGGAGGTGGAGATGCCCTCCTCGAACAGCGCCTTGCGGGCCCGGTCGTACGAGGACTCCTCGGACGTACGATTGGCCACGGCACGAGCGGACGCCATGCCGAACGACTCCTTGTAGAGCCGCCCGTCGGCGTCCTGCTGAAGGTCGCCCGGGGACTCGTAGGTGCCCGCGAACCACGACCCGACCATCACGTTGGACGCACCGGCGGCCAGCGCCATGGCGACGTCACGCGGGTGCCGGACACCGCCGTCGGCCCAGACGTGCTTGCCGTACTTCTTCGCCTCGGCGGCGCACTCCAGCACGGCCGAGAACTGCGGCCGGCCCACGCCGGTCATCATGCGGGTGGTGCACATGGCACCGGGACCCACACCGACCTTGATGATGTCGGCACCGGCCTCGATCAGATCCCGCACACCCTCGGCGGCCACGATGTTGCCGGCGACGATCGGCACCTGGGGGTCGAGCGCCCGCACGACCTTGATCGCGCTGATCATCGACTCCTGGTGGCCGTGCGCCGTGTCGATGACGAGCGTGTCCACGCCCGCGTCGAGCAGCTGCTTGGCCTTGCCCGCGACATCGCCGTTGATACCGACGGCGGCGGCGATGCGCAGCTTGCCCTGAGCGTCGACGGCCGGCGTGTACAGCGTCGCCCGCAGCGCGCCCTTGCGGGTGAGGATGCCGGCGAGACGGCCTTCCTTGTCCACGGCGGGGGCATAGCGGCGGTTGGCCGCGTCCAGACGGTTGAAGGCCTCGCGCGGGTCGATGTCCGCGTCGATCAGCAGCAGGTCCTTGGACATGACGACCTCGAGCTGCGTGAAGCGGTCGACGCCGGTCAGGTCCCGGTCGGTGACGACACCGACGGGTCGGCCGTCCTCGTCGACGACCACTCCGGCGTTGTGCGCCCGCTTGGGCAGCAGGGCCAGCGCGTCGGCGACGGTCTGGTGCGGGGCCAGCACGATCGGGGTGTCCAGGACGTGGTGGCGGCTCTTCACCCAGGAGACGACCTCGGTGACGACCTCGATCGGGATGTCCTGCGGAATGACCACCAGGCCACCGCGCCGGGCCATCGTCTCGGCCATGCGGCGCCCGGCGATGGCGGTCATGTTGGCGACGACCAGCGGGATCGTGGTCCCCGTGCCGTCCGGGGCGCTGAGGTCCACACCCTGACGCGAGCCGACCGCGCTGCGGCTCGGGACCATGAAGACGTCGTCGTACGTCAGGTCGTACGCGGGCTGGATGCCATTGAGGAAACGCACGTGCTGCACATCCCAGTCGATCAGAGGTGGCCCCCGGACAGGACAGCCAGGGGGAAGAGCACGTACTTCATTGTCCCATGTCCACCGGAATGCGATGCCCGGGCAGATCATCCAGGCAGGTCAGAGGCGCGTTAGGAGGATCCTCCGAGCGCGAGCGTCACCGTGAGCGCGGACGCCTGCGAGAACACCTCACGGGCGGTCGCCCACTCGCCCGGCCGCGCCTCGGCGTACCGCTCCCAGTTCCGTACGACGACGAATCTGTCCCCGACGGTGTCCTCGGGCCACAGTCCCGGGTCGGAGAGGACGTCGGCCAGCGCGTCCCAGTTCCGCCCGAAGTAGTCCGGCAGCCGCAGGTCCCGGACACAGCGCTCCATCAGGCTCGCCTTGTCCGTGACCCCGTCGAGGTCCAGCGTGGCCACGACCGCCGTCATCTCAGTACCGCCCTGAACGAGTCGTAGTGATCATCGGTGTAGTAGATCTCGTCGCCCCGCCCGGTGACAATGCGCCGGGCCCCGCGATCGCGCGAGCCCGGCGTGGGGACGGTGTATTCGTGGTAGTAACCGCGCTTGTGGGCGGGCAGCCGCCGCTCGAAGTTCCCGAAGACACTGCCGTCCTTCTCGTACGGGAAGGGGCCACCGACGTCGATGAGGTCGAGCGTCTCGCGGGCCTGGGCGGGCAGCCGCGGCTCCTGGACGGTGGCCATGCCCTCGGCCCACGACGGAGTGGCCTCACCGGCCTCACTCGAGGCACACCCCGTCAGCAGGACGACGAGGAGACAGGCCAGCACCCGGGGGACGAACCGCAGCAGCATGCTGTCCACGCTGCCACGGCCGCCCCCTCACGACCTTCGGTCAGGGGCCGTCCGGGTCAGCGCGGTTCAGCGCCGGCTTCGGCGTCTGACCTGCCGTCAGCAGCACGTCCGCCGCCGAGGTGTCCGTCACCAGGCTGGTGACGAGCCCGGACCGCAGCACGGCGTCGATGGCCATCGCCTTGCGCGCCCCGCCCGCGATCGCGACGACCTCGGGGATACGGCGGAGCTGGTCCGCCTTGACCGTGATGCACCGCTCGCCCAGGTCCCGGCCCACCCGGCGCCCGTCGGCGTCGAAGAGGTGCGCGGAGGTCTCCGCGGCGACGCCGAGGGTCGAGTAGTGCGCCCGCTCCTCCTCGCTGAGCATGTCGTACACCGTGGAGACACCCGGCCCCCAGGAGCCGATGGAGACACAGGCGACCGTGACCTTGTCGAAGTACTCGAAGGCCCGGGCGATCCCCGTCTGGTTGCGCAGCGCCGCCGCGGTGGCCGCGTCCGGCAGCAGCATCGGGGCGTAGATCGGGTGGGCGTCGCCGCCCGAGACCTGCGCGGCCCGCCGTACCGCCTCCACCGAACCGCGCTCGGCGGTCCCGGCGTCGTACACCCCCGTCAGCTGCACCACCGTGCACGGCGGCAGCCGGTCGAGGGCCGCCGCCATGTGAATCGTGGACCGGCCCCAGGCCAGGCCCAGGACGTCGCCCTCGTTGACCAGTTCGCCGAGCAGGTCGGCGGCCGTCTCCCCGAGGTTCTCCGGGTCGGGCGAGTCCTCCGCCTCGGCCGGCGACTCCACCACGACGGCATGCCTGAGTCCGTACCGGGCGCGCAGCGCGTCCGAGCGCTCGGCGTCCAGTTCGGCAGGAACACGGATCTCGATACGTACGAGATCCCGCTCGAGGGCGGTCTCCAGAACCCGGGCCACCTTGAAGCGGCTGACGCCGAACTCCTCGGCGATCTGGATCTTGGACTTGCCCTCGAGATAGAAGCGGCGGGCCATGGCCGCCGCCTGCACCAGCTCAGCGGGTCCCATCCGCATGGCTGACCGGCCCGCCGACATACCCGACACGGCCATCTCCTCACTGCTGTTCACACTCTGGATTCGCCGTTCATCCTTGCAGATGCGGCGGACTTGATCAGCCCTGATGGGAGCCGTTCACGTTCCTGTGGCTCAGTGGCCGCATGCCCAGCTCGCCTTGGCGGTCGCCTCCTCGGCTTGGGTGCGCAGTGCACGTACCGCCTGGGCCGGGTCGGATGCGCCGTAGACGGCCGATCCGGCGACGAAGACATCGGCACCGGCGTCGGCGCACTGCTCGATGGTGGAGGCCGAGACTCCGCCGTCGACCTGGAGCCAGAGTTCGAGGCCGTGCTTCCTGATCAACTCGCGGGTGCGGCGAATCTTCGGGAGCATGATGTCGAGGAAAGCCTGTCCCCCGAAGCCCGGCTCGACCGTCATGATCAGGAGCATGTCGAGCTCGGGGAGCAGATCCTCGTAAGGCTCGATGGGCGTCGCGGGCCGGAGCGCCATGGAGGCGCGGGCGCCCTTGGCCCGGATCTCCCGGGCGAGCCGGACCGGAGCGGCGGCCGCCTCGACGTGGAAGGTGACGGAACCGGCCCCCGCCTCTACGTACTGGGGCGCCCACCGATCGGGGGCCTCGATCATCAGATGGCAGTCCAGCGGGGTGTCCGTCGCGCGGGCGAGGGACTCTACGACCGGCACACCGAGCGTGAGGTTCGGGACGAAATGGTTGTCCATGACGTCGACGTGGAGCCAGTCGGCTCCGTCCACCGCCTTCGCCTCGTCCGCGAGGCGGGCGAAGTCTGCGGACAGAATGCTGGGGTTGATCTGCGCGGCCATGACCCAAGACTGCCATGTCCGGGCACGATTGTTCGCGCCGGTCCGGACCTAAGCCGTTCATCGGATGTTGTGTCGGGGCAACCCGTGCCATATTGGGCGGCCGACCGTGAGGCATCGGGCTGGGCCCTGTCGTCGACCTCGCGCCGTCCGCCCGGAGGGCGGGCTCCGCGGTGGCAGGTGCGTGCTCTCGGCGTGCCGGGGCTCGGCCCACGTGCTGGACGCACTTGGGTCGAGCCCCGGTGCGGCGAGAGTGCGTGCATGTCGGCGCGGAGCAGGCGAGAGGTCGGCGACAGGGCCCAAGGGGGTGGCCATGACTGACAAGCGAGGCATCGGGCATCTGGTGTGCGGACGGCGCGCCAAGTGGGTCGTACTGGCGCTGTGGGTCGTCGCGCTGTTCCTCACCGCGCCCTTCGCCCAGAAACTCACCGACGCCCAGGACAACGACGCCGCCTCCTGGCTGCCCGGCTCCGCCGAATCCACCCAAGTCCTCAAGCTCTCCGAGGACTTCAGGCCCGAGCAGATCCCCGCGGTCGTCGTCTACGCCCGCGCCGACGGTCTGACCGCCCAGGACCGGGCGCAGATCGAGGAGGACGCACGGCAGATCAAGGAACTCCGGGACCACGGCATCCGCGGCGCGGAGACCCGCGGCCCGGTCTTCGACCGTGAGACGGACCCGCGCGCGGCCCAGATCCTCGTACCGATCACGATGGACGAGAAGGGCTGGGAGGAGATCGCCCCCGCGGTCGACACCATCCGGGACGACGTCGGTGAGGGCGGCGACGGTCTCGCCGTGCACATCACGGGCCCGGGCGGCACCTCCGCCGACTTCTCCGAAGCCTTCGAGGGCATCGACTCCACACTGCTGGTGTCCGCGATGGGCGTCGTCATCGTGATGCTGCTGATCACCTATCGCAGCCCCAGCCTCCTCCTGGTCCCCCTGCTCTCGGTCATCGCCGCCCTGTTCACCGCCCAGGCCCTCATCTACCTGCTCGCGGAACACGCGGGCCTGACGGTCAACGGCCAGAGCGCGGGCATCCTCACGGTCCTCGTCTTCGGTGCGGGGACGGACTACGCCCTGTTGCTGGTCGCCCGCTACCGCGAGGAACTGCACCACCACGAGGACCGGCACGAGGCGATGGCCCTGGCCCTGCACCGGGCGGGCCCGGCCGTGATCGCGTCCGGCGCGACCGTCGTCCTGAGCATGCTGGTGCTGCTGGCCGCGGAGATGAACTCGACGAGCGGCCTCGGCCCGGTGGCGGCGATCGGCGTGGCGGTGGCCCTGCTGGCGATGATGACCCTCTTCCCCGCTCTGCTGGTGATCTGCGGCCGCTGGATCTTCTGGCCCGTGATCCCGCACTTCGGCGACCCCGACCGCATCGAGCGGGGCCTGTGGGCGCGGATGGGCCGCCGTATCGCCCGCCGGCCGCGCATGGTGTGGAGCGTCACCGCACTGATCCTCGCGGTCTGCTCGCTCGGCCTGATCCAGCTGCGCGCCGAGGGCATCAGCAACGCGGACGCGTTCACCGGGAAACCGGACTCGATCGTCGGCCAGGAGGTCTCCGCACGCTACTTCCCGGCGGGCAGCGGCGATCCCCTGGTCATCATCAGCAACCAGGAGCAGGCACAGCAGGTGGGCGAGGCGGTGGCCGCCACCGACGGCGTCGTCCCCGGGTCGCTGGGCCTGCCACCGGGCACGAAACCGTCGTACGAGGGCAAGGTCCTCTTCGAGGCGACCATGACCGACCCGGCCGACAGCGAGGCGGCGAAGCAGACCGTCGAACGGGTCCGGGACGCCGTCCACGCGGTACCGGACGCCGACGCCCAGGTCGGCGGCGGTACGGCCGCCCTGCTCGACATGGACGAGGCGACCACTCACGACAACATGCTGATCATCCCGCTGGTCCTGATCGTCGTCATGCTGATCCTGTGCGCCCTGCTGCGCGCCCTGATCGCACCGCTGCTGCTGATCGGGACGGTGATCCTGTCGTTCGCGGCGGCCCTGGGCATCAGCGCGCTCGCGTTCAGGTACCTGTTCGACTACGCGGGGGAGACGACGGACTTCCCCCTCTTCGTCTTCGTCTTCCTGGTGGCCCTCGGCATCGACTACAACATCTTCCTGACCACCCGCATCCACGAGGAGGCGGCCCGCCAGGGCACCCGCCCAGGCGTGGTCACGGGCCTGGCGGCGACGGGCGCGGTCATCACGTCCGCGGGCCTGGTGCTGGCCGGCACCTTCGCCGCCCTCGGCACGCTGCCGATGGTCGCCTTCGCCGAGATCGGCTTCGCGGTGGCGCTGGGCGTACTCCTGGACACGTTCATCGTCCGGTCCGTACTGGTGCCGGCCCTGTTCCTGGATGTGGGCCCGAAGATGTGGTGGCCGCATCGGCTGGCGAAAGAGGACGGTACGGCAACCCCGGTGGCTGAACAGCCGACGGCGGGGCAACGCCGCTAGGGGCACGGGGCTGTGTTGCACCCGCGCCACAACCCGACCCCTACGGCGAAGGGGCGAACCTCACCCCGTCCGACGGATCAACGCCAGATACATCGCGTCGGTCCCATGCACATGCGGCCACAACTGCACATCCGGCCCCTCACCGAGCGCCGGCACACCGGGCAGCAGCGGCCGCGCGTCGATCAACTCGGCCTCCGGCCACTGCTTCAGCACGTCCTCGACCACCGCCCGCGTCTCGGCGAGATGCGGCGAACAGGTCGCGTACCCCACGACCCCGCCCACCCGGACGGAGTCCAGCGCGGTCTTCAACAGCCCCCGCTGCAACGGCGCGAACCCCTCAAGATCCTCCGGCCGCCTCCGCCACCGCGCCTCGGGCCGCCGCCGCAACGCCCCCAGCCCGGTACACGGCACATCCATCAGCACCCGGTCGAAACTGCCCGACCGCCACGGCGGCTTGATCCCGTCCGCGGCGATGACCTGGTACGGCCCCGGATTCCCGGCCAGCGTCTTCGCCACCAGCCCGGCCCGATGCGGCAACTTCTCGGAGGCCAGCAACACGGCACCCCGCTCCGCAGCCAGCGCGGCGAGCAGCGCGGCCTTCCCGCCGGGCCCCGCACACCCGTCGAGCCACTTCCCGTCAGGCCCCTCCAGAGGCGCGTTGGCGAGCGCCAGGGCCACCAGCTGGCTGCCCTCGTCCTGCACGCCCGCACGGCCCTCCCGTACGGCCTCGATGGCCCCGGGCTCGCCGCCCTCGGCCAGCCGCACGGCGTACGGCGACCAGCGCCCGGGGACGGCGGCCTCCTCCCGCAGCAGCTCGTCGGTGCCGGCCCGTCCGGGCCGGGCGACCAACGTCACCTCGGGCCGCTCGTTGTCCGCCGCCAGCAACTCCTCGATCCCGGCCCGCGGGCCGCCGAGCGAGTCCCACAGCGCCGAGACGACCCAGCGGGGGTGCGAGTGCACGACGGCGAGATTCTCCTCGGGGTCGTCCTCGTACGGCGGAGCCACGCGCGCGATCCATCCGTCCAGATCGTCCTGTGCGACCTTCCGCAGCACGGCGTTCACGAACTTGGCCCGCCCATCCCCGAGCACCACACGCGCGAGCTCGACGGAGGCGGACACCGCGGCATGCGTGGGGATCCGCGTCCCGAGCAGCTGATGGACCCCGAGGCTCAGCACATCGAGGACCGGCGGGTCGACCTCCCGGAGCGGCCGGTCGACACAGGCGGAGATGACGGCGTCGTACGTCCCCTGGCGCCGGAGCGTCCCGTAGACGAGTTCGGTGGCCAGCGCGGCGTCCCGTCCGTCGAACTTGTCGGGCCCCTCCTTCTCCCGCGCCTTGCGCAGCAGCGGCGGAAGCACGAGGTTGGCGTACGCGTCCCGCTCGTCCACGGCCCGCAGGGCCTCGAAGGCGAGGAAGCGGACGGGGTCCTTCTTGGGCCGACGGTAGGGCTTGCCGGACGGGCGGGGCCCACGGGACTGGTCGCTCACGAAAAAGGTGCTCCGGATGTGTTGGCGGGATACGCACCAAGCGTACGTCCCGCCTGCGCGCGCGTTACCCGCCGAGAGGGCTCGCCGTCGGCATCCGTGCTACTCGCCCAGGCTCTCGCTCTCGCCGATCCGCACCCCGCGCGCCCAGTCGGCGGCCTTCATCGGCTTCTTGCCCTGGGCCTGCACCCACAGCAGCTCCACGCCGTAGGAGCCGGTGCCCACGTGGACGTTGTTCTTGCCGACGGCGAGCTGTCCGGGGGCGAGGTCGGTGCGCTCGGGCGCGGGCCGCACCTGGATGAGCTTGAGCCGCTCGCCGCGGAAGACCGTCCAGGCGCCGGGCGCGGGCGTGCAGCCGCGCACGACCCGGTCGACCCGCAGGGCCGGGGTGTGCCAGTCGACCTGTGCGTCCTCGACGGTGATCTTCGGAGCGAGGGTGATGCCCTCGGCGGGCTGCGGTACGGCCTTCAGGGTGCCGTCCTCGATCCCGTCCATGGTCGCGGCGAGCAGTCCGGAGCCGGCGAAGGCGAGCCGGGTCAGCAGGTCGCCGCTGGTGTCGGTGTGGCGGATCTCCTCGGTGACGGTGCCGTAGACGGGGCCGGAGTCGAGGCCCTCCTCGATGAGGAAGGTGGAGGCCCCGGTGATCTCGTCGCCCGCCATGATGGAGTGCTGCACGGGTGCGGCCCCACGCCAGGCGGGCAGCAGCGAGAAGTGCAGGTTGACCCAGCCATGGGCCGGGATGTCGAGGGCTGCGCGGGGCAGCAGCGCCCCGTAGGCGACGACGGGACAGCAGTCGGGGGCGATCTCGCGCAGCCGCTCCAGGAACTCCGGGTCCCGCGGCTTGAGGGGCTTCAGCACCTCGATGCCCGCCTCCACGGCCCGCTCGGCCACCGGGCTCGCGACGAGCCTGCGCCCACGCCCGGCCGGCGCGTCGGGCCGCGTGACGACGGCGGCCACCTCGTGCCGCCCGGAGGCGATCAGAGCGTCCAGAGCGGGAACGGCGACCTCGGGGGTACCGGCGAAGACGAGCTTCATGGGTGGGTGCGGGCCTCTCGGGCGGGGGTTGTGCGGGCAACGCACAAGTCTATGACCACGGAAAGAAATACCGCCGACGGAGTGGACCGTGCGGGAATCGAGGCGCGAACCCTCCTCCCGGGGCGCACGCATATGCCGCTACGCCCCCACTGCGTGACCAGCGGAGCGTCCACGCGTTGGTCAAGAAAGAGTTGACCACAACGGGCCGCTGTAGCGGCCCGATCCTTTTCATCGCCGGTTCGAGAGGCTTGTTCATGGCCGACCACGCAACCCACGACGCCCAGGCTCGGGCCAGCCTGCACTTGCTGGTGCGGGACATCGAGCGGGTCCGCCGGCAGGTGGACGCACTGCGCACGCTCACCGCCCAGTTGGGGAACGTCTACCGCCCGCGCCGCTCCGGCCCCTCCACGGGCTTCGTCGTCTACGGACGCGCGCCCGCGCCGACGGTCCGTCTCGCGCAGGAGCTGCGGGACAGCGTCGAGACCCTGGTGACGGCCGCGGTCGACTTCGACCGCTCGCTCGGCTTCTCGTGGGACGCGGTGGGCTCCGCGCTCGGGGTCACCAAGCAGGCGGTCCACCGTCGCTACGGCGCACGCCGTGCCGTGACCCAGGCTGCCGCCGAGGCAGAGCGCACCGCCGAGGCGCCCAGCACCCACACGGTCAACGTCAACACCGGTATCCCCTCGGTACCGACGGTCCCGGCGGCCCGCTCCATGCCGACCCAGCCGACGGCGGGCAGCCCGGCCCTGCGCGAAGAGGCACGCCCCACCGCCTTCCCCGGCCCCCGCAACGGCTGACCCACCCCACCTCATGCCCTCCCGGGACCCCTGGGAGGGCAGCCGCATGCGTGGACGGCCCCGCACCAGACGACAACCCCGTCACCCGATGTCAGGCGGATCGATCCGCACCCGCACCACCGGCTCCCCACTCCCCCGAGCCATCCGCGCGGCCTGCGCGGCCTTCAGCGCGGACGCCAGCACCGCGCCCTTCCCCGGCGGCACCCGAATCAACACCCGCTCCCACTGCTCCCCGGGCGGCGGTGCCCCCACCCGCCGCGGCCCCTGCGCACCCGTGACAGCCATCGGCACCGGCCCCAACACCTCCGCCTCCCCCGGCAGTTCCACAGCCCCGAGAAACGCCGCGACCGCCTCCCCCACCCCCGACACGGCCGCCATCCGCGACACCGGCGGAAACCCCAACTCGGCCCGCTCGGAGAGCTCCCGCACCGCATGCCCCACGGGATCCCACCGCACCAACGCCTGCACGGGCCGCAACGTCGGCTCGGCGACGACGACCACGGTGCCCCCCGCCCCCTGCGGCCGCACGAGCGCCGCGGCGGCGATCCACCTGCGCAACGCATCCTCACCGGCACGCAGATCGGGCCGCCCGAGCATGGCCCAGCCGTCCAGCAACAGCGCGGCCGCATACCCGCCCTCGGCCACCGGCTCGGCCCCCGGCGTACTCACGACGAGCGCGGGCGCCCCCGGCACGGTGTCCAGGACATGCTCCCGCCCGGAGGTCCGCACCGGTACGGCGGGAAACGCCCGCCCCAGCTCCTCCGCGGTCCGCCGGGCACCCACGACCTGGGCGCGCAGCCGAAAGCCGCCACACTCCGGACAGTGCCAGGCGCCGTCCTCACGCGCACACCACCCGCACCGCAGGGCATCCACACCCTCCTGGGCCTCCAGCGGCCCCGAGCAGTGCCGACACCGCGCGGGCGCCCGGCAGTTGGCACACGCCATCCGAGGCACATACCCGCGCCGCGGAACCTGCACGAGCACCGGTCCCTGCTTCAGCCCCTCCCTGACGGCCTGCCAGGCAAGGGTCGGCAGCCGAGCGGCCCGCGCGGCCTCGTCCCTGGCCAGATCCCCGTCCCCGACGGTCCGTACGAGCGGCGCGGCACCCCGCACCTGCTCCCGCGCGGACACGATCGGCCCCGCCCACCCGCTCTCGACGAGTTGCGCGGCCTCCACGGTGCAGCTCCAGCTCCCCAGCAGGAAGGCGCACTTGTCCTGGGCGGCCCGCAGCAACAGCACCTCACGGGCATGCGGCTGCGGCGCGTGCGGCTCGCTGTGGCTGTCGTCCCCGTCGTCCCAGATGGCGACGAGCCCGAGATCCCGTACGGGCGCGAACATGGCCGCCCGAGTCCCCACCACGGCCCGCACGGCCCCCCGCCGCACGGCGAGCCACTCCCGGTACCGCTTCTCGGGCCCCGCGTCGGCGGTGAGCACGGCATGCCGCCCCGCCCCCAGCAAGGAGGTCAGCGCGGCATCGACACGCGTGACGGCCCGCCCGTCCGGCACCACGACCAGCGCCCCGCGACCGGAGGCCAGCGTGGCGGCGACGGCCCGAGCCAGTTCGTCACACCACTCGGGCCCGGGCAACGCGTTCCAGACGGCCCTCGGCGCCCCACCCGAGGCGAGCGCCTCAAGAAAGCCGGCCCCCCGCTCGTACCGGCTCCAGGACCCGGCCTCAGGCACCCCAGGCGGCGGAAGCGGCTCCGCCGAAGCCCGTTGCTCCGCCCGGGCACTCCGCGGCGGCACGGCAAGCTGCAGCACATCGGCGAGGCTCCCTGCGTACCGGTCGGCCACAGCCCGGGTGAGCGCCAACAGCTCCTGGCCGAGCACCGGTTCGGGCGACACGACCTGGGCCAGCGCCGCCAACGGCCCGGAGTAGTCGGACTCGGCCAGCCGCTCGACGAGAAACCCGTCGATCAGCCCGCCACCCTCACGCCGCCCGTCCCGCACCCGACCACGCCCGGCCCCGAACCGGACCCGAACCCGCACCCCGGGCTGCGCCTCGGCATCGAGCTCCTCGGGCACGGCGTAGTCGAAGTACCGATCAAGATGGAGCACGCCCTTGTCCACGAGCACCCGTGCGACGGGCAACTCCTTGGCCAGCGCGGCCCCTCGCCAGGTCCGCGGCTTCGCCCGCGGCACCTTCGCCTTCCGCACACTCTCCCGAATGAACGCAAGCTGCTCGGGCGGCGCCCCCTCGCCCCCACCACCGACCTGCTCGTCCTCGCTGCTCACGCCTGCATTCTTACCAAACCCCACTGACATCCGAAGCCGCCCGAACGCACCGAAGCCCGGCATCCCCCAAGGGACACCGGGCTTCGGAAAGAACCGTGGAGCCGGGCCTTACAGCCCCGCCGCCCTGCGCAGCGCGTCCACGCGGTCCGTGCGCTCCCACGTGAAGTCGGGCAGCTCACGGCCGAAGTGGCCGTACGCGGCGGTCTGGGCGTAGATCGGGCGCAGCAGGTCGAGGTCGCGGATGATCGCGGCCGGGCGGAGGTCGAAGACCTCGTCGATGGCCTTCTCGATCTTCTCGGCGTCGACCTTGGCGGTGCCGAAGGTCTCGACGAACAGGCCGACGGGCTCGGCCTTGCCGATCGCGTACGCGACCTGCACCTCGCAGCGGGAGGCGAGGCCCGCGGCGACGACGTTCTTGGCGACCCAGCGCATCGCGTACGCGGCCGAGCGGTCCACCTTGGACGGGTCCTTGCCGGAGAAGGCGCCGCCACCGTGGCGGGCCATGCCGCCGTACGTGTCGATGATGATCTTGCGGCCGGTCAGACCCGCGTCGCCCATCGGGCCGCCGATCTCGAAGCGGCCGGTCGGGTTGACCAGGAGGCGGTAGCCCTCGGTCTCCAGCTTGATGCCCTCGTCGAGCAGCGCCTTCAGCTCCGGCTCCACGACGAACTCGCGGATGTCGGGGGCGAGCAGCGACTCGAGGTCGATGTCGGAGGCGTGCTGAGAGGAGACCACGACCGTGTCGAGGCGGACGGCCTTGTCGCCGTCGTACTCGATGGTGACCTGGGTCTTGCCGTCGGGGCGCAGGTAGGGGATCGTCCCGTTCTTGCGGACCTCGGACAGGCGGCTCGACAGCCGGTGCGCCAGGAAGATCGGCAGCGGCATCAGCGTCGGCGTCTCGTCCGTCGCGTAGCCGAACATCAGGCCCTGGTCGCCGGCGCCCTGCTTGTCGAGCTCGTCCTCGTCGCCCTCGACCCGCTTCTCGTAGGCGGTGTCGACACCCTGCGCGATGTCCGGGGACTGTGAGCCGATGGACACCGAGACACCGCAGGAGGCGCCGTCGAAGCCCTTCTTCGAGGAGTCGTAACCGATCTCGAGGATCTTGTCCCGCACGAGCTGGGGGATCGGGGCGTACGCCTTGGTGGTGACCTCACCGGCCACGTGCACCAGGCCGGTCGTGATCAGGGTCTCGACCGCGACCCGGGAGGTCGGGTCCTCGCGCAGGAGCGCGTCGAGAATGGTGTCGCTGATCTGGTCAGCGATCTTGTCGGGGTGACCCTCGGTCACAGACTCCGAGGTGAACAGACGACGGGACACAACGCTCCCTGGGGTTGCAGCGGCTGCTGGCTGATCATGGGCGGACGGGCTCGGGGGCTGCGCCCGGCATCGTCCGAGAACAGTTTATCGGTCGTGCTCAGCCACAGGCTCACCCGTCTCGCTGGTCGGGAGCCCTGTGACCTGCGGCACGGGCATTCTGCCCAATCCCGAGCGGGCTTGGCCAGGCCCGCCACGCCTCTATTACCGAGGTGACAGAGCGCAGTGAAGCGAATGAAACATTCACTTCATGCGCCGGGCCACCAGGTCCCACACGATTTCGGCCAATGCTTCCTTCGGGCCGTGCGGGACCGGCGTCTCGGTGCCGTCGGCGCCCAGCACCACCGCCTCGTTCTCCTCCGCCCCGAAAGTCTTACGCTCCCCCACCTCGTTGACGACGAGGAGGTCGCAGCCCTTGCGGGTGAGCTTCGTACGGCCGTTGGCCAGCACGTCGTCCGTCTCGGCGGCGAACCCGACGACCACCTGTCCGGGGCGGGCCCGGTCGGCCGAGATCTCCGCCAGGATGTCCGGATTCCGCACCAGAACGATGGGTTCCGGATCCTGGCCGTCCTTCTTCTTGATCTTCCCGGCCGCGTATGTCTCCGGCCGGAAGTCCGCGACCGCGGCGGCCATGACGACCGCGTCGGCGTCCTCGGCCGCCTTCAGGACGGCTTCACGCAGTTGTACGGCCGTGCCGACCGGGACGATGTCCACCCCCGCCGGGTCCGGCAGCCCGGTGTTCGCGGCGATGAGCGTGACACGGGCGCCGCGGGCGGCGGCGGTGCGGGCGAGGGCGTAGCCCTGCTTGCCGGAGGAGCGGTTGCCGAGGAAGCGGACCGGGTCGAGCGGCTCACGGGTGCCGCCGGCGCTGACGACGACGTGTCGTCCCTTCAGGTCCGACTCGGTGACGCCCCGGGCGAGGACGCGGCGGCAGACCTCGAAGATCTCACCCGGGTCGGGCAGCCGGCCCTTGCCGGTGTCGACGCCGGTGAGGCGTCCGACGGCCGGCTCGATGACGACCGCGCCCCGGCGGCGCAGGGTCGCCACGTTCTCCTGGGTGGCCGGGTGCTCCCACATCTCGGTGTGCATCGCGGGGGCGAAGACGACCGGACAGCGGGCGGTCAGCAGCGTGTTGGTGAGCAGGTCGTCCGCGAGACCGTGAGCCGCCTTCGCGAGCATGTCGGCCGTGGCCGGGGCGACGATCACCAGGTCGGCGTGCTGTCCGATGCGGACGTGCGGCACCTCGTGGACGTCGTCCCACACCTCGGTCGAGACGGGGTGGCCGGAGAGGGCGGACCAGGTGGCGGCACCGACGAAGTGCAGCGCGGAGGCGGTGGGCACCACGCGTACGTCGTGGCCCGACTCCGTCAGTCTGCGCAGCAGCTCACAGGCCTTGTAGGCGGCGATCCCACCGCTGACCCCCAGCACGACCCTCGGCTTGTCCACCAGGTCTCCCATCCCTCGAACCGACGACTCCATGACACACCACAGGCCCGACAGTCGCGCTGCCGGGCCTGTGGACAAGCCAGCTCAAAGCCGAAATTACTGCTTACTGCGCCGGGCCCTCGACGGCCTCGGACGTCAGCAGACCCGCGTTGATCTCGCGGAGCGCGATCGAGAGCGGCTTCTCGTGCACGTGGGTGTCGACGAGCGGACCGACGTACTCGAGGAGGCCCTCGCCGAGCTGCGAGTAGTACGCGTTGATCTGACGCGCACGCTTGGCCGCGTAGATCACGAGGCTGTACTTCGAGTCGGTGGCCTCGAGGAGCTCGTCGATCGGAGGGTTGATGATGCCCTCGGGCGCGGTGATGGAAGAGGACACGCTCTGCCTTCCGATGGGTGGGAAAGAATCAGTGTGAACGATCGAGCCTCAACGATCAGGGCACGATCACACAACTTCCATCAAGGCTAGCAGCTCACGCGCCACGTCCTCGACGGAGGTGTTGACCAAGGTCACATCGAACTCGCGCTCGGCCGCCAGCTCGACCTTCGCCGCCTCAAGACGGCGTTCGATCACTGCGGGCGGCTCGGTGCCACGTCCCGTGAGCCTGCGCACGAGCTCCTCCCAGGAGGGAGGAGCCAGGAACACCAGCTGGGCCTCCGACATGGACTCGCGGACCTGCCGGGCACCCTGGAGATCGATCTCCAGAAGAACCGGCTCGCCCGCCTCCAGCCGCTCCAGCACCGCGTTGCGCGGGGTGCCGTAGCGATTGCCGGCGAACTCGGCCCACTCCAGCAGCTCACCGTTGGCGATCAGCTTGTCCATCTCCTCGTCGGTGACGAAGAAGTAGTGGACACCGTGCTTCTCGCCGGGGCGGGGCTTGCGGGTCGTCGCCGACACCGAGAGCCAGACCTCGGGGTGTTCCTTGCGCATATGGGCGACGACCGTGCTCTTGCCGACCCCTGAGGGGCCGGAGAGCACGGTCAGCCGCGGACGTTCACTCATGCAGCGATTATTCCAGCAATCCCGGAGTGCCCGGGACTCCCGGTCCGGACTGTGCCGGACTCAGGAACCGGTGCTGCCGAACTCACGCTCCAGGGAAGCGATCTGGTTCGAACCGAGACCACGCACACGGCGGCTCTCGGAGATGCCCAGACGCTCCATGATCTGCTTGGCGCGGACCTTGCCCACGCCCGGTAGCGACTCGAGCAGGGCGGAGACCTTCATCTTGCCGATGACGTCGTTCTCCTGGCCCTGCTTGATGACCTCGTGAAGAGAGGCGCCGGAGTGCTTGAGTCGATTCTTGACCTCGGCCCGCTCCCGGCGAGCCGCGGCGGCCTTTTCGAGCGCGGCTGCGCGCTGTTCAGGGGTAAGGGGCGGAAGAGCCACGCCTACGTCACCTCGGATGTTGAACTGTCGGATACGGACCGGTGAGGAACCTAGTCGCCCCACACCTGGGGAGCCACGAGCAACACGCTTGCCCGTTCACTCTGCGTCGGAGACTAGCGGCCAACTCCGCCAGAGTCAGCGAGAACAGCGGAAAAGTCCTGGTCAGCCTCCGTCAGGCCGGACATTTCAGGCATACTGCCCTGGATTTGAGAATGTATTCAGCCTCAAGTCGTCCTGGAAGCACTCATCGGAGGTCTCGTCCGAGCGTCTCGAACGCCTCGGACGACCGTCATACGACCGCCATGGCGCTGTCGGTCTCACGCCACGGCGGCCCTGGTCTCCTCCGCGAACCGCTCCGCGGCGGTCCGCAGCGCGCCGACGTCGGGACCGTGCCGCAGGACCCCCCGGCTGACGTTGGGGACGACATTGCGCACCACAGAGCCGAACACCTTGGGAAGGTCGGCCGGAGTGGCCCCCTGGGCGCCGATGCCGGGCGCGAGGAGCGGACCGTTGATGTCCAGGTCGTAGGACGACAGATCGCCCAGCGTGGCGCCCACGACGGCGCCGAAGGACCCCAGGGGCTCCTCCCCCGTGTTCTCGGCCGCCAGATGCGCCAGCATCGTCGCACCGACGTCACGGCCGTCCGCGCGGATCGCGTGCTGGACCTCGCCGCCCTCGGGGTTGGACGTCAGCGCCAGCACGAACAGGCCGGCCCCGCTCTCCCGCGCCAGCGCGACCGCCGGCGAGAGCGAGCCGTAGCCGAGGTACGGCGAGACGGTGAGCGCGTCGGAGAACAGCGGGGAGTCCTTGTGCAGGAAGGCCTCGGCGTACGCGGCCATGGTCGAGCCGATGTCGCCGCGCTTGGCGTCCATGACGACCAGCGCACCGGCCGCCCGCGCCTCCTCGACCGACTTCTCCAGGACGGCGACACCGCGCGACCCGAAGCGCTCGAAGAACGCGCTCTGCGGCTTGAGCACGGCGACCCGGTCGGCCACGGCCTCGACGACCGTGCGGCTGAACCGCTCCAGTCCGGCCACGTCGTCGTTCAGGCCCCACTCGCCGAGCAGGGACGCGTGCGGGTCGATGCCGACGCACAGCGGGCCGCGCTCGTCCATGACCTGACGAAGACGTGCGCCGAAGGGTGCGAGAGAGCTCATACCGGCTTCCTTACGTCGGCGCCGACCGCGTCGGCGAGAGTGGCGTACGGGCTCGTACGGAGGCGGGCGGCGAGCCCCTTGTGGATCGCTCGGGCCCAGAAGGGCCCCTCGTAGACGAACGCGCTGTAGCCCTGGACGAGCGTGGCACCGGCGAGGATGCGCTGCCAGGCGTCCTCGGCGTCCTCGATGCCGCCGACGCCCACGAGGGTGATGCGGTCGCCCACGCGCGCGTAGAGGCGCCTGAGGACCTCCAGGGAGCGCGCCTTCAGCGGGGCGCCGGACAGGCCGCCGGTCTCCTTCACCAGCGAGGGTTCGGATTTCAGGCCGAGCCCCTCGCGCGCGATGGTGGTGTTCGTGGCGATGATCCCGTCCAGGCCGAGCTCCACGGCCAGGTCGGCGACGGCGTCGACGTCATCGTCGGCGAGGTCGGGCGCGATCTTCACCAGGAGCGGGACGCGACGGCTGGTGACCGTACGGTCGGCGGCCTCGCGCACGGCGCTCAGGAGCGGCCGCAGCGCCTCGGTGGCCTGCAGATTGCGCAGCCCTGGCGTGTTCGGCGACGACACGTTCACGACCAGGTAGTCGGCGTACGGCGCGAGCCGCTCGGTCGACTTCACGTAGTCGGCGGCGGCCTCGGCCTCCGGTACGACCTTGGTCTTGCCGATGTTGACGCCCACGACGGTCCTGAAGACGGGCGTACGGGAGGCCAGGCGGGCCGCTACGGCCAGCGAGCCCTCGTTGTTGAAGCCCATGCGGTTGATCAGCGCGCGGTCCTTCACGAGCCGGAACAGCCGCTGCTTGGGGTTGCCGGGCTGCGCCTCCCCGGTGACCGTGCCGATCTCGACGTGGTCGAAGCCGAGCATCGACATGCCGTCGACGGCGACCGCGTTCTTGTCGAAGCCGGCGGCGAGCCCGAAGGGGCCGTGCATGCGCAGCCCGAAGGCCTCGGTGCGCAGCTCCTCGTGGCGGGGGGCGAGCGCGGCGGCGACGAAGGTACGGAGCACCGGGACGCGGACGGCCAGGCGGATCCAGCGGAAGGCGAGGTAGTGGGCCTTCTCGGGGTCCATGCGTTTGAAGACGAGCTGGAAGAAGATCTTGTACATGGTGTCCTCATGAAGAGGGGGACACCGTTTCCGGTGTCCCCCTCAGGGCTGCTAGTCGCGGGCGGCGGTCAGGTGTTCCGCGTGTTCCTGCAGTGAGCGGACGCCCACGTCACCGTGGTTGAGGGCGTCGATGCCCTGGACGGCGGCGGCGAGCGCCTGGACCGTCGTCAGGCACGGGACCGACCGTGCCACGGCCGCCGTACGGATCTCGTAGCCGTCGAGGCGGCCACCGGTGCCGTACGGGGTGTTGACGATGAGGTCGACCTCGCCGTCGTGGATGAGCTGGACGATGGTCTTCTCGCCGTTCGGGCCGGTGCCTTCGGACTGCTTGCGCACGATCCTGGCGTTGATGCCGTTGCGCTTGAGGACCTCGGCGGTGCCGGAGGTGGCGAGCAGCTCGAAGCCGTGGGCGACCAGCTCGCGCGCCGGGAAGATCATCGAGCGCTTGTCACGGTTGGCGACCGAGATGAACGCGCGGCCCTTGGTGGGCAGCGGGCCGTACGCACCGGCCTGCGACTTGGCGTACGCCGTGCCGAAGACGGAGTCGATGCCCATGACCTCGCCGGTGGAGCGCATCTCCGGGCCGAGGACGGTGTCGACGCCGCGCCCGTGGATGTCGCGGAAGCGCGACCACGGCATGACGGCCTCCTTGACGGAGATCGGCGCGTCGAACGGCAGCTCGCCGCCGTCGCCGTTGGCCGGAAGCAGCCCCTCGGCCCGCAGTTCGGCGACGGTCGCGCCGAGCGAGATCCGGGCGGCGGCCTTGGCCAGCGGCACCGCGGTCGCCTTCGAGGTGAAGGGGACGGTGCGGGACGCGCGCGGGTTGGCCTCCAGGACGTAGAGGATGTCGCCGGCCATCGCGAACTGGATGTTGATCAGGCCGCGGACGCCGACGCCCTTGGCGATCGCCTCGGTGGAGGCCCGCAGGCGCTTGATGTCGAAGCCGCCCAGGGTGATCGGGGGCAGCGCGCACGCCGAGTCGCCGGAGTGGATGCCGGCCTCCTCGATGTGCTCCATGACGCCGCCGAGGTAGAGCTCCTCGCCGTCGTAGAGGGCGTCGACGTCGATCTCGATGGCGTCGTCGAGGAAGCGGTCGACCAGGACCGGCCGGGAGGGGCTGATCTCGGTCGACTCGGCGATGTAGGACGCGAGGCGGGTCTCGTCGTAGACGATCTCCATGCCGCGTCCGCCGAGGACGTACGACGGCCGCACCAGGACCGGGTAGCCGATCTCGTCGGCGATCGCCTTGGCCTCGGCGAAGGTGGTCGCGGTGCCGTGCTTGGGGGCCGGGAGGCCGGCCTCGGCGAGCACGCGGCCGAAGGCGCCGCGGTCCTCGGCGGCGTGGATGGCCTCCGGCGGGGTGCCCACGATCGGGACGCCGTTGTCCTTCAGCGCCTGGGCCAGGCCCAGCGGGGTCTGGCCTCCCAGCTGGACGACGACACCGGCGATCGGGCCCGCGAGGGACTCCGCGTGGACGATCTCCAGCACGTCTTCCAGCGTCAGCGGCTCGAAGTACAGGCGGTCGGAGGTGTCGTAGTCCGTGGAGACGGTCTCCGGGTTGCAGTTGACCATCACGGTCTCGTACCCGGCCTCGCTCAGCGCGAAGGAGGCGTGGACGCAGGAGTAGTCGAACTCGATGCCCTGGCCGATGCGGTTGGGGCCGGAGCCGAGGATGATGACGGCCGGCTTCTCGCGGGGGGCGACCTCCGTCTCCTCGTCGTAGGAGGAGTAGAAGTACGGCGTCTTCGCGGCGAACTCGGCGGCGCAGGTGTCGACCGTCTTGTAGACCGGGCGGATGCCCAGCGCGTGCCGGACCTCGCGGACGACGTCCTCGCGCAGACCGCGGATCTCGCCGATCTGCTGGTCGGAGAAGCCGTGCCGCTTGGCCTCGGCCAGCAGGTCGGGGTCCAGCTTCGGCGCCTCGGCGAGCTCGTCCGCGATCTCCTTGATGAGGAAGAGCTGGTCGACGAACCAGGGGTCGATCTTCGTGTACTCGAAGATCTCCTCCGGCGTGGCGCCCGCGCGGATGGCCTGCATGACGGTGTTGATCCGGCCGTCGGTGGGACGGACGGCTTCCGTGAGCAGCGCTTCCTTGTCGCCGGGCTCGCCGACGAAGGTGAACTGGCTGCCCTTCTTCTCCAGCGAGCGCAGCGCCTTCTGGAAGGCCTCGGTGAAGTTGCGGCCGATGGCCATGGCCTCGCCGACCGACTTCATGGTCGTCGTCAGCGTGGAGTCGGCCTGCGGGAACTTCTCGAAGGCGAAGCGCGGGGCCTTCACGACCACGTAGTCGAGCGTCGGCTCGAAGGAGGCCGGGGTCTCCTGGGTGATGTCGTTGGGGATCTCGTCGAGGGTGTAGCCGACGGCGAGCTTGGCCGCGATCTTGGCGATCGGGAAGCCGGTCGCCTTGGAGGCGAGGGCCGAGGAGCGCGACACGCGCGGGTTCATCTCGATGACGATGACGCGGCCGTCGACCGGGTCGATCGCGAACTGGATGTTGCAGCCGCCGGTGTCGACGCCGACCTCGCGGATGATCGCGATACCGACGTCACGAAGGCGCTGGTACTCGCGGTCGGTCAGGGTCATCGCGGGCGCGACGGTGATCGAGTCGCCGGTGTGGACGCCCATGGGGTCGAAGTTCTCGATGGAGCAGACGACCACGACGTTGTCGTTCTTGTCGCGCATCAGCTCCAGCTCGTACTCCTTCCAGCCGAGGATGGACTCCTCCAGGAGCACCTCGGTGGTCGGGGAGAGCGTGAGGCCCTGGCCCGCGATACGGCGCAGCTCCTCCTCGTCGTGGGCGAAGCCGGAGCCGGCGCCGCCCATGGTGAAGGACGGGCGGACGACGACCGGGTAGCCGCCGAGCGTCTCGACGCCCTTGAGGACGTCGTCCATGGAGTGGCAGATGACCGAGCGGGCGGACTCGCCGTGCCCGATCTTCGCGTTCACCGCTTCGACGACGCCCTTGAAGAGGTCGCGGTCCTCACCCTTGTTGATGGCCTCGACGTTGGCGCCGATCAGCTCGACGCCGTACTTCTCCAGGGTCCCGGACTCGTGCAGCGAGATCGCCGTGTTGAGGGCCGTCTGACCGCCCAGGGTGGGCAGCAGGGCGTCGGGGCGCTCCTTGGCGATGATCTTCTCGACGAACTCCGGGGTGATCGGCTCGACGTAGGTGGCGTCGGCGATCTCCGGGTCGGTCATGATCGTCGCCGGGTTGGAGTTGACCAGGATGACCCGGATGCCCTCGGCGCGCAGGATGCGGCACGCCTGGGTGCCGGAGTAGTCGAACTCGGCGGCCTGGCCGATGACGATCGGGCCGGAGCCGATGACCAGGACGGACTGGATATCGGTGCGCTTAGGCACGCTGGCCCTCCAACAGAGATACGAAGCGGTCGAACAGGTAGGCGGCGTCGTGCGGGCCCGCTGCCGCTTCGGGGTGGTACTGGACGCTGAAGGCCGGCTGGTCGAGCAGTTGGAGGCCCTCCACCACGTTGTCGTTGAGGCAGACGTGGGAGACCTCGGCGCGGCCGTAGGGGGTGTCGGACACCTTGTCGAGCGGGGCGTCGACGGCGAAGCCGTGGTTGTGCGCGGTGATCTCGACCTTGCCGGTCGTACGGTCCTGGACCGGCTGGTTGATGCCGCGGTGGCCGTACTTCAGCTTGTAGGTGCCGAAGCCGAGCGAGCGGCCGAGAATCTGGTTGCCGAAGCAGATGCCGAAGAGCGGGGTCTTGCGCTCCAGCACGCCCTGCATGACGGAGACGGCGTGGTCGGCGGTGGCGGGGTCGCCGGGGCCGTTGGAGAAGAACACACCGTCCGGGTTCACGGCGTACACGTCCTCGACGGTCGCCGTGGCGGGCAGCACATGCACCTCGATGCCGCGCTCGGCCATGCGGTGCGGGGTCATGCCCTTGATGCCGAGGTCGACGGCGGCGACCGTGAACTTCTTCTCGCCGATCGCGGGGACGACGTACGCCTCCTTGGTGGCGACCTCCGCGGAGAGGTTCGCGCCCTTCATCTCGGGGGCCTGGCGGACCTCGGCGAGCATGGTGCCGTCGTCGGGCAGCGCGTTGCCGGAGAAGATGCCGACGCGCATGGCGCCGCGCTCACGCAGGTGGCGGGTGAGCGCCCGGGTGTCGATGCCGGAGATCCCGACGACGCCCTGCTTGGTGAGCTCCTCGTCCAGGGAGCGGCGCGAGCGCCAGTTGGAGGGCACGCGCGCGGGGTCGCGCACGACGTAGCCGGCGACCCAGATCCGCTGCGACTCGGCGTCCTCGTCGTTGACACCGGTGTTGCCGACGTGCGGGGCGGTCATCACGACGACCTGGCGGTGGTACGACGGGTCGGTCAGCGTCTCCTGGTAGCCGGTCATCCCGGTGGAGAACACGGCCTCGCCGAAGGTCTCCCCCACGGCCCCGTAGGCGCGGCCGCGGAAGATCCGGCCGTCCTCCAGGACGAGTACCGCGGGAACCTTCGAGGCTCCCCTTGTGGAGGTCGTCATCGTGCGCCTTCCGTTTCCGTCTTCTTGTTGATCATGGAGTTAATGGCGTCGACCCACTCGTTGTGCTCGGCCGCGCGGTCGGAGCGGAACCCGGAGTCGAGCAGCCGGTCGCCGTGCTCCCAGGTCACGACCAGCAGCCCGCCCTCGGTGAGGACCTTGCCGGCGATGCCCTTGTCGAGCCGGGCCTCGCGCAGCGCCGCGGCGGGGACGAAGAAGTCGGCCGCGCCGGGGCGTACGACGTCCAGTCCCGCGTCCGTCAGCGTGAGCTCGACCCGGCTGCGGGTGCCCAGGCCGTGCGCCACGATGCGGTCGAGCCACTGCCCGGCGGTGGTGGAGCCGTGGTAGCGGCCGCTCATCGTCAGTTTCGCCGCACCGGGCTCGGACGGCGCGGCGGGCAGCTCGGGCAGGTCGCCCTGGAGCGTGCCGCGCCACTTCCAGCCCTCGCGCATCAGCCAGTAGATGAGCGCGACGAACAGCGCGAGTCCGACGAGCCACCCGACCCGGGCGGCCCAGTCGGTGACCTCAGCCGATTTCTGCTCGGCGGCCAGCAGGATTACAGGTGTCACGTGAGCTTCCCGTCGACGAGCGTGGCCTTGCCCCGCAGCCAGGTGTGCGTCACACGGCCCGGCAGCTCACGCCCCTCGTACGGGGTGTTCCGGCTGCGCGAGGCGAAGCCCGCGGGGTCCACGTCCCCACGGTATTCCGTGTCGACGAGCGTGAGGTTGGCGGGCTCACCTGCCGAGACGGGGCGGCCGTGCCCGGTGGCCCGCCCGATCTGTGCGGGCTTGAAGGACATGCGGTCGGCGACCCCGGCCCAGGTGAGGAGCCCGGTGTCCACCATGGTCTCCTGCACCACCGACAACGCGGTCTCCAGGCCGACCATCCCCATGGCGGCCGCGGCCCACTCGCAGTCCTTGTCCTCGTGCGGGTGCGGGGCGTGGTCGGTGGCGACGATGTCGATCGTGCCGTCGGCCAGCGCCTCGCGCAGGGCGAACACGTCGCGCTCGGTGCGCAGCGGCGGGTTGACCTTGTAGACCGGGTTGTAGGTGCGCACCAGCTCGTCGGTGAGGAGTAGGTGGTGCGGGGTGACCTCGGCGGTGACGTCGATGCCGCGGGACTTGGCCCAGCGGACGATCTCGACGGAGCCGGCGGTCGACAGGTGGCAGATGTGGACGCGGGAGCCGACGTGCTCGGCGAGCAGGACATCCCGGGCGATGATCGATTCTTCGGCCACCGCGGGCCAGCCGCCCAGACCCAGCTCGGCCGAGACGACGCCCTCGTTCATCTGGGCGCCCTCGGTCAGCCGCGGCTCCTGCGCGTGCTGGGCGACGACCCCGCCGAAGGCCTTCACGTACTCCAGCGCCCGGCGCATGATCACCGCGTCGTCGACGCACTTGCCGTCGTCGGAGAACACGGTCACACCGGCCGCCGACTCGTGCATGGCCCCCAGCTCGGCGAGCTTGCGGCCCTCCAGGCCGACGGTGACGGCACCGATGGGCTGCACATCGCAGTACCCGTGCTCCTGGCCGAGCCGGTAGACCTGCTCGACCACACCGGCGGTGTCGGCGACCGGGAAGGTGTTGGCCATGGCGAAGACGGCCGTGTAGCCACCGGTGGCCGCCGCGCGCGTGCCGGTCAGTACGGTCTCGGAGTCCTCGCGGCCGGGCTCGCGCAGATGGGTGTGCAGGTCGACGAGGCCCGGGAGGAGGACCTTGCCGCCCGCCTCGACGACCTCGGCGCCCTCGTCCGACAGACCGGCGCCCACCTCGGCGATGACGCCGGCGTCGATCAGGACGTCCTGCGACTCGCCGCCGAGCACCTTCGCACCACGGATCAGGATCTTGCTCATGTCTCTTACTTCTCCTCGATACGGGTGTGGCTGACGGCGGGCTCGTTGCCACCCAGCAGCAGGTACAGAACGGCCATCCGGATGGAGACTCCGTTTGCGACCTGCTCCACGACGGTGCAGCGGTCCGAGTCGGCGACCTCGGCGGTGATCTCCATGCCGCGGACCATCGGCCCGGGGTGCATCACGATGGCGTGCTCGGGCATCTTCGCCATGCGCTCTCCGTCGAGGCCGTAGCGCCGCGAGTACTCGCGCTCGGTCGGGAAGAACGCGGCGTTCATACGCTCGCGCTGCACACGCAGCATCATCACCGCGTCGGACTTGGAGAGCGTGCTGTCCAGGTCGTACGACACCTCGCACGGCCAGGACTCGACGCCGACCGGTACCAGGGTGGGCGGGGCGACGAGGGTGACCTCGGCGCCGAGGGTGTGCAGCAGGTCGACGTTGGAGCGGGCGACCCGGCTGTGCAGGACATCGCCGACGAGCGTGATGTGCTTGCCGGACAGGTCCTGGCCGAGGCCGGCGTCCCTGCCGATGAGGCGGCGGCGCATGGTGAAGGCGTCCAACAGGGCCTGGGTGGGGTGCTGGTGGGTGCCGTCGCCGGCGTTGATCACGGCGGCGTCGATCCAGCCGGAGGTGGCGAGCCGGTACGGGGCTCCGGAGGCGCCGTGCCGGATGACGACGGCGTCGACGCCCATGGCCTCCAGGGTCTGGGCGGTGTCCTTGAGGGACTCGCCCTTGGACACGCTCGACCCCTTGGCCGTGAAGTTGATGACGTCCGCGGAGAGGCGCTTCTCCGCGGCTTCGAAGGAGATACGCGTGCGCGTGGAGTCCTCGAAGAACAGGTTGACGATCGTGCGGCCGCGCAGGGTCGGCAGCTTCTTGATCGGCCGGTCGGCGACCCGGGCCATCTCCTCGGCGGTGTCGAGGATCAGGACGGCGTCGTCGCGGGTGAGGTCGGCGGCCGAGATGAGATGACGCTGCATCTGTCAGGCTCCGTAACGAAGTTCAGGTCGGGAGATTCCGGGCAAGACGGTGCGCGCGTACGACGGAGCCGTACGCCTGCGGCTTGCTACTGGGTCTGCTTGGCACCGAGCAGCACGGTGTCGCGACCGTCCTCCTCGGCGAGCAGGACCTTGACCGTCTCCCGCAACGACGTGGGGAGGTTCTTGCCGACGTAGTCGGCGCGGATGGGCAGTTCGCGGTGGCCGCGGTCGACGAGGACCGCGAGCTGCACCGCGCGCGGACGCCCGATGTCGTTCAGGGCGTCGAGGGCGGCGCGGATGGTGCGGCCGGAGAAGAGCACGTCGTCGACGAGGACGACGAGGCGGCCGTCGATGCCGTCACCGGGGATCTCGGTGCGGGCCAGCGCACGCGGCGGGTGCATGCGCAGATCGTCCCGGTACATGGTGATGTCGAGCGAACCGACCGGAATCTTGCGCTCGGTGATCTCCTCGAGTTTGGCGGCGAGCCGCTGGGCGAGGAAGACGCCGCGGGTCGGGATGCCGAGGAGCACCACGTCGTCAGCGCCCTTGGCGCGTTCGACGATCTCGTGGGCGATGCGGGTCAACACGCGTGCGATGTCGGGGCCTTCGAGAACGGGCCGGGCATCGGACGGTGCGTCCTGCTGGTTGTCCTGCTTGTCCATATGAAACGGACCTCCTTCTCCGCCTCACGGGACGGACCTTAAAGGACGTCGGAATTGCGCCATCCACGGTAGCAGGCCGAGACGACCACCCCGTTCACCCCCTTGGCCTAATCGGCCACCACGCGCACGGAAAGGTCGGTGTGGACCATTCGGCTTGACGCACAAGAGTCACGCTGCGTAACCTCACAGTGAGTTACCAGACGCGCGGCAGGAAACAACCCCAGTCGCGTCGATCCAGTGTCCGGGGAGCTATATGTCCAGCGAATACGCCAAACAGCTCGGGGCCAAGCTCCGGGCCATCCGCACCCAGCAGGGCCTTTCCCTCCACGGTGTCGAGGAGAAGTCCCAGGGACGCTGGAAGGCGGTCGTGGTCGGTTCGTACGAGCGTGGCGACCGTGCCGTGACCGTGCAGCGTCTCGCCGAGTTGGCGGATTTCTACGGCGTACCCGTCCAGGAACTGCTGCCGGGCACCACGCCGGGCGGTGCCGCGGAGCCGCCGCCGAAGCTGGTCCTGGACCTGGAGCGGCTGGCCCATGTGCCGGCCGAGAAGGCGGGCCCCCTGCAGCGCTACGCCGCGACGATCCAGTCGCAGCGCGGTGACTACAACGGCAAGGTGCTCTCGATCCGCCAGGACGACCTGCGCACACTCGCCGTCATCTACGACCAGTCGCCCTCGGTCCTCACCGAGCAGCTGATCAGCTGGGGCGTCCTGGACGCCGACGCGCGTCGCGCGGTCTCCCACGACGAGGGCTGAGTCGCTTCCAGCCTCAGCAGAAACGTGCCGCCGGGGTGGCCGGAACTTCACGGTTCCGGCCACCCCGGCGGCTTTCTGCGGCCCTCGGGGGCCTCAGGGGCACCGGGATGCCAGAGGGCCCGCAGCAGTCACGCTGCGGGCCCTCTGGCATGTCGTACCTCTGGCGACCTGGCGGCCTCCTACGCCTCGTCGCGACGCAGAGACGGCTTCAGGTCCTTGAAACGGCCCAGCAGGCCGTTCACGAACGCCGGCGACTCGTCCGTGGAGAACTCCTTCGCCAGCTGCACCATCTCGTCCAGCACGACGGCGTCAGGGGTCGCGTCGACCCAGATCAGCTCGTGCGCGCCGAGACGCAGGATATTGCGGTCCACGACCGGCATCCGGTCGAGTGTCCAGCCGACCGAGTACTGCGCGATCAGCTCGTCGATGCGCTTCGCGTGCTCCGCGTAGCCCTCGACCAACTGCATCGTGTACTCGCTGACCGGCGGCTGCCGGGTGTCGTCCCGGGACAGCCGGATCCAGTCCGCGAGGACCGTCAGGACATCGACGCCGCGCTGGTCGCCCTCGAAGAGGATCTGGAAGGCGCGCTTGCGGGCCGTGTTGCGGGCAGCCACGGTTAGCTGTTCACCCGGCCGAGGTAGTCGCTCGTGCGGGTGTCGACCTTGATCTTCTCACCGGTGGTGATGAAGAGCGGCACGTTGATCTGGTGACCGGTCTCCAGGGTGGCGGGCTTGGTGCCACCGGTGGAGCGGTCGCCCTGCAGGCCCGGCTCGGTCTCCTGGACGACGAGCTCGACGGCGGCCGGCAGCTCGACGAAGAGCACCTCGCCCTCGTGCTGCGCGACGGTGGCCGTGAAGCCCTCGATGAGGAAGTTCGCGGCGTCGGCGACCGTCTTGCGGTCGATCATCAGCTGGTCGTAGGTCTCCATGTCCATGAAGACGAAGTACTCGCCGTCCATGTACGAGAACTGCATGTCGCGCTTGTCGACAGTGGCCGTCTCGACCTTGACGCCGGCGTTGAACGTCTTGTCGACGACCTTGCCGGACAGCACGTTCTTGAGCTTGGTGCGCACGAAGGCCGGGCCCTTGCCGGGCTTGACGTGCTGGAACTCGACGACGGACCAGAGCTGGCCGCCTTCGAGCTTGAGCACAAGGCCGTTCTTGAGGTCGTTCGTGGAAGCCACGGTTGCGGAATCTCCTGGACTGACGTGGACGACCCCGGCGCACGCACCTGACTAGAGGGCGAGCAGCTCCTTGGTCGTGATGGTGAGTAGCTCGGGTCCGCCGTCCGCCTCGGGGCGTACGACGAGCGTGTCATCGATCCGGACACCGCCCCGGCCCGGGAGGTGGACCCCCGGTTCGACGGTGACCGGCACGCAAGCGTCCAGTTTACCCATGGCTGCGGGGGCCAGCTGCGGGTCCTCGTCGATTTCGAGTCCCACGCCGTGTCCGGTCAGGGCCGGAAGGGCCTCCGAGTACCCTGCGGAGTCCAGTACCTGCCGTGCCGCACGGTCCACATCACGGTAGGCCGCGCCAGGTGCGAGAGCCTCCCGTCCGGCCCTCTGGGCAGCGAAGACGAGGTCGTACAGCTCGATCTGCCAGTCGGCCGGCGATGTACCGATCACGAATGTACGACCGATCTCACAGCGGTAGCCACGGTACGTCGCCCCGAGGCACACGGAGAGAAAGTCGCCCTCCTCGACGCGGCGGTCGGTGGGGCGGTGGGCCCGTCGGCCGGAGTTCGGGCCGGTGGCGACGGAGGTGGGGAAGGCGGGGCCGTCGGCGCCGTGGTCCACGAGGCGCCGCTCCAGTTCCAGAGCCAGGTGCCGTTCGGTGCGGCCGACGAGGATGGACTCCAGGAGCTCCCCCAGGGCCTGGTCGGCGATCTCCGCGCCGATCCGGAGACAGGAGATCTCCTCCTCGTCCTTGATGATCCGGAGCTGCTCGCAGGCTCCGCCGAGGTCGGTGAGCCGCAGGCGCGGGACGACCGAGCGCAGGGCTCTGTGCCGGGCGACGGTGAGATGGTGCTCCTCCACCGCGAGGGAATCGCCGCCCTGTGCGGCGGCGAGGTCACCGGCCGCGACGGCGGGATCGCCTCCGGCGCCGGGGAGTGTGTGCAACGTCAGCGCCTCGTCCGGGCGGCCGTCCGAGGGACGGTCGTCCGGTGGGCCGGAGCACACCAGCAGGTCCTCGGTCTTGCCGAGGAGCAGGACGGCGCCGAGCGGGGCTGCGCCCGCGAGGTAGCGCACGTTGGCGGGGCGGGAGATGAGGGCCGACGTACTGCCGACCGCGTTGCAGCGTTCCCTCAACCTTGTGCGGCGGGCCGCGTAGACCTCTGACATGACACGAGCGTAGGAGCGGTGTCTGGTTTATGCCGGTTGGGAGGGTGCCGTTCGGGGGACGGGTGCCTCTACCGGTTGTGTGCCGACCGACGGTGCGTGGGGGCTGGTCGCGCAATTCCCCGCGCCCCTTGGGTGGGTCCGGGCGCCTCTGACTACCAGCTCGGGGGGCTTGCGATCGATCGTGCCAGCACGTCGTCCAGCACCCGCGCCGTCTGCGGTACGTCCAACTGTGAATTGTCGATGATCGGCAAGCCCGAGCCGTACCAGCCCGCCATACGGCCGTGGATGCGGGCCACCTCCTCGTCCGTGAGACGGCGGTTGCCGGAGCGTTCCGCGTTGCGTTCCAGGACGATCTCCAGGCCCGGCAGCAGGACCACCGGCAGCAGCCCCGGACCCACGTGCCGCTTCCAGCCGCCGAGGCCCACGACCGGGCGGTCCGGGAAGACGGCGTCGTCGAGGATGCAGGAGATGCCGTTGGCGAGGAAGTTGCGGGCGGCGAAGCCGCAGGTGCGGCGGGCGAGGCGGTACTGGGCCTCGGAGTGGTCGTTCCAGCCGGACTGGGGGTCGGCGAAGCCCGAGCGGACCCATTCGCGGACGTCGTCGAGGCTGATGTGGGCGGTGGGAACCCTGCGGTGGTCCGCCCAGTACTTGGCGACGCTCGTCTTGCCGGCTCCCGCCGGGCCGATCAGCAGCACCGCGAGGGTCGTACCTGCGGGGTCGGGCGCTACCGCGGCGGGCGGGGTCACGGGGACTCCGAAGGGGCCGCCGGGGGGCAGCGGTACATGGCCGGTGGTGTCCGGGGCCGGAGGGACCGGCGGGTGGGGAGGCTGTGGGGCGAAGCCCGGGGCCGGAGGCGGCGGGGGCACCGAGGCGGAAGCCTGGTGCGCACCCGGGTGGTGGGAACCCGGGTGGTGTGCGGCCGGCGACCAGCCGACGGCCGGTCCGTGCCCCGGCTGGTGGGGCGGCGGCAGCGGAGAACCCACTGCGTGCTGCATCCGGTGCCACTCCGTCTCGTACAGGCAATTGGCGCTGGCAGCAGGGTACGAACCCCGCTCCTTACCGAACGGTACCGTCCCCGGCCGCCGTTTGGTGAACGGCCGGGGACGACCCTAAGTGCCCGTGCCCGTAAGGCAAATCGGACGGACGGCTCCTGTACGGACTACTCGCCCACCTCGCCGTACGCGGCGAGCAGCACGGCCGGGTCGGGACCCTCCAGGACGGTGGGCTTGCCCAGTCCGTCCAGGACGATGAAGCGCAGCAGGTCGCCGCGGGACTTCTTGTCGACCTTCATGTTCTCCAGCAGCTTGGGCCACTGGTCGTAGCGGTAGTGCAGCGGCAGACCGACGGACTCCAGGACCGTGCGGTGACGGTCCGCCGTGGCGTCGTCCAACCGCCCCGCGACACGGCCGAGTTCGGCCGCGAAGTGCATGCCCACGGCGACGGCGGCGCCGTGCCGCCACTTGTACCGCTCGTTCTTCTCGATGGCGTGGGCCAGCGTGTGACCGTAGTTGAGGATCTCCCGCAGCCCCGACTCCTTCAGGTCCGCGGAGACGACCTCGGCCTTGACCCGGATGGCACGCTCGATCAGCTCGGACGTGTGCGGGCCCGCCGGGGTGCGCGCGGCCTCGGGGTCGGACTCGATGAGGTCCAGGATCACCGGATCGGCGATGAAACCGGCTTTGATGATCTCCGCGAGTCCGGAGACGTAGTCGTTGACCGGCAGGGAGTCCAGCGCGGCCAGGTCGCACAGCACACCTGCCGGCGGGTGGAAGGCACCGACGAGGTTCTTGCCCTCGGCGGTGTTGATGCCGGTCTTGCCGCCGACGGCCGCGTCCACCATCGCCAGGACGGTGGTGGGGATCGCGATCCAGCGCACACCGCGCAGCCAGGTCGCGGCCACGAAACCGGCCAGGTCGGTGGTCGAGCCGCCGCCGACGCCCACGACGACGTCGGTACGGGTGAAGCCGGACTGGCCCAGCGCCTTCCAGCAGTAGGCGGCGACCTCGGCGGTCTTGGCCTCCTCGGCGTTGGGCACCTGGATGGCGACCGTCTCGAAGCCCTGCCCGGCGAGGTCGGCCCGCAGCGCCTCACCGGTCTCGGCGAGCGCCTCGGGGTGGACGACCGCGACCCGCTTGGCCTTGGGACCGATCAACGCGCCGAGCTCGCCCAGGAGTTGACGGCCCACCAGAACCTCGTACGGCTCGCTGCCCGCGGTGCCGCCGACCTGGATCCGCGTCGCTGCCTCGCTCATGCTTCCTTCAACTCCAGTGCGTCCAGGGCGGCTTGGGTGACTTCTTCGGGCGTACGGCCGTCCGTGGCGACGACCGCGGTGGCGACCCCCTCGTAGAGGTGCCGCCGTGCCTCCATCAGCTCGCGCCACTGCTTGCGCGGGTTGACCGCGAGCAGCGGACGGGCCGCGTTGAGGCCGGTGCGCTGGACCGCCTCCTCGACGTCCATCGAGAGGTAGACGACCCGCTGCCCGGCGAGGAGCGCGCGCGTGGCCTCGTCGAGGATCGAGCCGCCGCCGAGGGCGAGGACACCCTCGTGCTCGGCGAGCGCCTTGCTCACGGCGGCCTTCTCGATCGCCCGGAAGACCGGCTCACCCTCGTCGACGAAGATCTCGGCGATGGTCCGGCCCTGCTCGGCGACGATGTCGTCGTCGGTGTCCCGGTAGCCGACGCCCAGCCGCTCGGCCAGCAGCTGCCCGACGGTGGACTTGCCCACGCCCATCGGACCGACCAGCACCACCTGCGGACGGGTCATCGGATGGCCAGGTTCTCGAGGTACGACCGGACGTTCCGGCGGGTCTCGGGCACCGAGTCGCCGCCGAACTTCTCCGCCACCGCGTCCGCGAGGACCAGGGCGACCATGGCCTCGGCGACGATGCCCGCGGCGGGCACCGCGGAGACGTCGGAGCGCTGGTGATGGGCCTGGGCCGCCTCGCCGGTGGTGACGTCCACGGTCTGGAGGGCGCGCGGGACGGTCGCGATCGGCTTCATCGCGGCACGTACGCGCAGCAGCTCGCCCGTGGTCAGACCGCCCTCGGTGCCGCCGGAGCGGCCGGAGACGCGGCGGATGCCCTCGGGGGTGTTGACGATCTCGTCGTGCGCCTTGGAGCCGGGCACTCGCGCCAGCTCGAAACCGTCACCGAGCTCGACGCCCTTGATGGCCTGGATACCCATGAGCGCACCGGCCAGCCGGGCGTCCAGCTTGCGGTCCCAGTGCACATGCGAGCCGAGGCCCACCGGGACGCCGTAGGCCAGGATCTCGACCACGCCACCGAGGGTGTCGCCGTCCTTGTGGGCCTGGTCGACCTCGGCCACCATCGCCTTCGACGTGTCCGCGTCCAGGCAGCGCAGCGGGTCGGCGTCCAGCTTCTCGACGTCGGCCGGGGTCGGGTACACACCCTGCGGGGCCTTCACGGAGCACAGCTCGACGACGTGGCTGACGATCTCGATGCCGGCCGTCTCCTTGATGTACGACCGGGCCACCGCACCCAGCGCCACACGCGCCGCGGTCTCGCGGGCGGAGGCGCGCTCCAGGATCGGCCGGGCCTCGTCGAAGCCGTACTTCTGCATGCCGGCGAGATCGGCGTGGCCGGGGCGCGGGCGGGTCAGCGGCGCGTTGCGCGCGAGTCCGGCCAGGATCTCCGGGTCGATGGGGTCGGGAGCCATGACCTGCTCCCACTTGGGCCACTCGGTGTTGCCCACCATGATCGCGACCGGGGAGCCGAGGGTGAGGCCGTGCCGGACACCACCGAGGAAGGTGACCTCGTCACGCTCGAACTTCATCCGCGCGCCGCGTCCATAACCGAGGCGGCGCCGGGCGAGGTGGTCCGCCACCATCTCCGTGGTGATCGGCACGCCGGCGGGAAGGCCCTCCAGCGTCGCGACGAGTGCGGGGCCGTGGGACTCCCCCGCGGTCAGCCAGCGCAACCTGCTCAACGGTGCTCCTCAGTGCTCGCGCCCTCGTACTGCCCTGCGTACACGCGTCCTCGCGTACGGCAATGGCGCGACCGGGTGCGCGGCCCCGGCCCGCCACCTTCGATCCTCCCATGTCCGGCACGCTCCTCCCGCCGCTGGTCCATCAGGCGGACGGATGCACACCGGAACGGCTCAGACGGAGCCGTTCCCCTGCCGGTTCTGCGGCGCGTAGGCCCCCAGGAAGTCGGCACCGTTCTGCTGGGCGGGCGCCTGCTGCGCCGGGGCCGGCTGCTGCTGGGGCGCGTACGCACCGAGATAGTCGGCGCCGCTGCGCTGCCCGTACCGCGCCGCCGCGTGGACCGGCTGCCCGTTGCGCACGGCACGCCGGTAGTCGATCTTCCGCTTGAGCTTGACACCCCAGGACACGAGCACCACGAGCACGACCAGGGCGATCACCGTGATCTGCACCCAGTCGGGCATGAACTTCAGTACGGCCTCGAATATCTCGCTCTTGCCTGATGCCAGCTGCATGCCTGCGGACACGTCTGTACTCCCCTCCCGGTTCCGCCCCCTGCGGAACCCGGAGGATCCTAGCGGCCGGACAGCGCGTGCTCGCCCGCTTTTCGCATGGCCGCCAGCGGGGCCCTGGCACAGCCCGTCATCTGCTCGACCTGGAGCACCGCCTGGTGCACCAGCAGGTCGAGTCCGCTGACCACGGCCCCGCCGAACATGGACCAGCGGGCCGCGAGTTCGGTGGGCCACGGCTCGTAGAGCACGTCGAAGAGGGTCGTGGGCCGCTCGGGTACGGCGGCGGCCAGGGCGTCCGTCGTGCCGGCCGGGGTGGTGGCGATCACCAGGGGGTGGTGCAGCGCGTCGGCGGCGTCGGTCCAGTCCTCGGTACGCACGTCGACGTCGAGGCGTTCGCCCCACTGCCGCATCTCGGCGGCCCGGGCCTCGCTGCGGACGTAGACGACGACCTCACCGGCGCAGACCCGGGCCAGCGCGGCCAGCGCGGAGGACGCGGTGGCGCCCGCGCCGAGGATCGCGGCGGAGTCCACCTGTTCGATGCCGTGCTCGCGCAGGGCGGCGACCATCCCGGGGATGTCGGTGTTGTCGCCGACCCGGCGGCCGTCCTCGGTGAACACGAGGGTGTTGACCGCCTCGACCGAGGCGGCGGTCTCGCTGACCTCGTCGAGCAGCGGGATGACGGCCCGCTTCAGCGGCATGGTCAGCGACAGCCCGGCCCACTCCGGCCCCAGTTCCGCGACGAACCCGGGCAGCGCGGCCTCATCGACGTCGAACCGGTCGTAGGACCAGTCCGTGAGCCGCAGTTCCTCGTACGCGGCGCGGTGCAGCACCGGCGAGAGGGAATGGACGATGGGCGAACCGAGCACGGCGGCCCGGCGGGCGTCAGTGGCCCGAGCTGTCATTGAACCTGTCCTTGAGCCTCGCGAATCCGCCCTGCGGCGCCTGCGGATTCGGTCCGTGTCCCGACATCGGCCCCCAGTCGAACAATTATCCGAAAATCACCACTCGGCGTCCGGAAACCCGCTGTCTGACGACCCTTCCGGATCGTATCGTCCCTCGCGTCTTGATCCTTTGTCAGTGAGGACACCGAGCAACCCCGTCAACGTCGGCATCCGTGCCGAGGGCGGCACCTGGATCAAGGACCCCGGCAACTACGACTCCTACGCCGGTCCCGTGCACCTGAAGGCCGCGGGCAAGTGCGTGCAGTACATGGGGTCGACCCGCTGGTGGAGCTCTTCGCTCCGTACGGTCGGGCCCGGGGGCGGACATCCGCCGCGGGGCCCGACCGTTGTCAGTCCTCGTTCCTCGACGCGTTGAACTGCTGGACCAGCTTGTCGTGCTCCGCGAGCGTCTTGGTGAACTTGCTGGTCTTGCCGTCCAGCGAGATGAAGTAGTACCAGCCCTGCTTCGTCGGGTTGAGCGCTCCCTTGAGCGCCTCCGCACCGGGGTTGTCGATGGGCCCGGGGGGCAGCCCCTTGACGTAGTACGTGTTGTACGGGTTGTTGTACTGCTTCAGCTCGGCGATCGTCAGGTCGATCTTGCTCTGGTTCTTGACGTAGTTGTACGTGGAGTCGAACTCCAGGGAGCCGTACGTCTGCGGGTTCCCGGGCTTGAGCCGGTTGTAGACGACCTCGGCCATCTTGCGGAAGTCGTCGTGGCTGGTGCCCTCGGCCTGCGCGAGACTCGCCACGGTGAGCAGTTCCCAGGGGCCGTCAAGGCCCAGGCCCTCGGCCTTCTTCTCCAGGCCGAGCTCCTCGTACGTGTCGTTCGCCCGGGCGACCATCTCCTTGAGGACGGTCTCCGGCTTCTGCCCCTTGCTGGCCGCGTAGGCGGAGGGGTAGAGGAACCCTTCGAGCGGGTCCTTCAGATCGGAGTGGCCGAGCGCCCAGTCGGGGAGCCCGAATTCCTTGTACTTCTGCTTCGCGACCTTCGCCGTGGTGCCCTTGTCGAGGTCGAGGCGCTTGTCGATCGCCTCGTAGACCTTTGAATTGCGTTGGCCTTCGGTGACGATCAGGTTGTTCTTGCTCTTGGGGTCGAGCATCAGCGCCACGGCGCTCTCGGCGGACATCTCCTTGTTCAGGAGGTAGGAGCCGGCCTGGATGCTGCCCGAGTTGTCGTTCTGGGTGAACGCGGACACGAACGCGTCCACGCTCTTCACGACGCCGGCCTTCTCAAGGAGCCGCCCGATCTCCGCGCCGTTGGCACCTTTCGGGACGGTGACGGCCACCGTCGAACTCGTTCCGTCGCCCGCGAAGTCCGGAGCCGAAGAGAAACGATCCTGGTAGAACTGATAGCCGAAATAGCCCACGCCACCGACCCCGCCACCGAACACCAGCAGGACCACCAGGCACGCGCAGCCACTGCGCCGCTTCTTCGGCTTCTTGCCGCCGCGGCCCCTGCGGTCGCCGCGTCCGCCCTGGTCGTCGGTGTCCTCGGCATCGTCCTCGTCGTCACCGCCGCCCGCGAAGAAGGCGTGTTCGCCCTGGTCGGGGCCGGGATCCCAGTCCGCCCGCTGCGGTTCCGGCTCGGTGCGCCGGCGGCTCGGCGGCTCCGGCGGCGGGTAGGCGTCGGGGGTGCCGTAGTAGTCAGGCTGGTCCCCGGTGCCGTACGCGGCGGCCTGCTGGCCGTACGGGTCCGACGGGTCCGTGTACTGGACATGCGTGTGCGTCCCGGTGCCCCAGCCGTTGTTGTCGTACTGCTGCTGATGCTGCTGGGGCGCGTACTGCTGCTGGTCGTAGTTCTGCTGCGGGTCGTACTGCTGCTGGTCGTACTGCTGCTGGTACTGCTGCTGCGCCTGACCGTAATCGGCCTGCTGGCCGTTGCCCCAGTCGCCGTACTCCGGCTGCTGCGGCTGCTGCGGATAGTGCTGCGGCTGGCCGCCGTAGGCAGCTTGATGGCCGACCTGGCCCTGCTGCCCTTCCCATCCGCCGTCCCCGTAATACGGGTCCTGCGGATGCCACGGTTCGGAGCCTTCCTGGCCCCGGCCATACTCAGTCATCGATCCCCTAGAGCCGCGAGGCGGCGGTCGCGCGGCTTGTGGCCCGGCATCAGTTCCGCCTCTCTCTGTGCGGCATCTGTTCGAACAGCGCCGCAGTCGCGCGGAACGTTACCGTATCGCGATCAGATGACCACTTCGACGCTCTCTCCGGGTGCTTTACCTGACACCCGTTCGGATTCGAGCGCCTGCTGGAGGATGATCACAGCGGCGGCCTGGTCGATGACGGAGCGGCCCTTCTTGGATTTCACGCCCGAGGCGCGCAGTCCCTGGCTGGCCGTCACGGTCGTCATCCGCTCGTCGACCAGGCGAATCGGTATCGGCGCGATGCCCTTGGCGAACTCCTGGGCGAAGGCCCTGACCTTGACCGCGGCCGGGCCCTCACCCCCCTTGAGGGAGCGAGGGAGTCCGACCACGACCTCGATCGGCTCGTACTCCTCGACGATCTGCTTCAGCCGTCGATGGGCGGCCGGGACGTCCCGGCCGGGGACCGTCTCCACCGGAGTGGCGAGGATCCCGTCGGGGTCGCACGAGGCGACCCCGATCCGGGCGTCCCCGACGTCGATGGCGAGCCGACGGCCTCTGCGCATCGTCACTTCGCGGTGTCCGTGACCAGACGCTCGACGGCCTCGACGGCCTCGCCGATCGCGGCCGCGTTCTGGCCGCCGCCTTGGGCGACGTCCGGCTTGCCGCCACCGCCGCCGCCGAGGGTCTTGGCGGCCGTACGGACCAGGTCGCCGGCCTTGAGACCGCGCTCGCGGGCGGCCTCGTTGGTGGCGATGACGGTGAGCGGCTTGCCGTTGACCGTGGTGAACAGCGCCACGACCGCGGCCCGGCCGCCCTGGATGCGGCCGCGTACGTCGAGGACCAGCTTGCGCAGGTCGTCGGCGGTGGTGCCGTCCGGGACCTGACCGGTGACGAGGGCGATACCGCGGACGTCCTTGGCGGACTCCGCGAGACCGCCCGCGGCCTGCAGGACCTTCTCGGCGCGGAACTTCTCGATCTCCTTCTCGGCGTCCTTCAGCTTGCCGAGCATGGCGGAGACCTTCTCCGGGAGCTCCTCCGGGCGACCCTTGATCAGCTCCTGGAGCTGGGCGACGACCGTGTGCTCACGGGCGAGGAAGTTGTAGGCGTCGACACCGACGAGGGCCTCGATACGGCGCACACCCGAGCCGATCGAGGACTCGCCGAGCAGCTTGACCAGGCCGAGCTGCGAGGTGTTGTGCACGTGGGTGCCGCCGCACAGCTCCTTGGAGAAGTCGCCGATGGTGACGACGCGGACGCGCTCGCCGTACTTCTCGCCGAACTCGGCGATGGCGCCCTGCTTCTTGGCCTCGTCGAGGCTCAGGATCTCGGCGTGCACATCGAGGTCGCGGGCGAGCACCTCGTTGATCTTCTGCTCGACGTCCGTCATCACGGCCGTGGGAACGGCGGACGGGGAGCCGAAGTCGAAGCGGAAACGGCCGGGCTGGTTCTCGGAACCGGCCTGGGCGGCCGTCGGGCCGAGCGCGTCGCGAAGGGCCTGGTGGGTGAGGTGGGTGGCCGAGTGGGCGCGGGCGATGGCCGTGCGGCGGCGGAAGTCGATCGAGGCCTGGGCCTTGGCCCCGACCGTGACCTCGCCGAACTGCACGACGCCCTTGTGGACGTACACCCCCGGGACCGGCTTCTGGCAGTCGCGGATCTCGATGACGGCACCGGAGTCGACCTTGATCTTGCCGGTGTCGCCGATCTGGCCGCCGCCCTCGGCGTAGAACGGGGTGCGGTCCAGGACGATCTCGACCTCGTCGCCCTCGGTGGCGGCCGGGGAGGAGGCGCCGTCGACGAGGATGCCGACGATCGTGGACTCGCTCTCGGTGTCCGCGTAGCCGATGAACTCGGTCTCGCCGGCCTTGTCCGCGATCTCGCGGTAGGCGCCGGCGCCGGCGTGGCCGGTCTTCTTGGCCTGCGCGTCGGCCTTGGCGCGCTCCCGCTGCTCCTTCATCAGACGGCGGAAGCCGTCCTCGTCCACGGACAGCCCCTGCTCGGCGGCCATCTCGAGGGTGAGGTCGATCGGGAAGCCCCAGGTGTCGTGGAGCAGGAACGCCTTGTCGCCGGCGAGGACCTTGCCACCGGAGGCCTTGGTCTCGGTGACGGCGGTGTCGAGGATGTTGGTGCCGGCCTTCAGCGTCTTGACGAAGGCGTTCTCCTCGGCCAGGGCGACCTTCTCGATGCGCTCGCGGTCGGAGACGAGCTCCGGGTACTGCTGGCCCATCATCTCGATCACCACGTCGATCAGGTCCTTGACGACCAGACCCGTGGCACCGAGGAGGCGCATGTTGCGGATGGCGCGGCGCATGATGCGGCGCAGGACATAGCCGCGGCCCTCGTTGCCGGGAGTCACGCCGTCGCCGATGAGCATCACCGACGTGCGCATGTGGTCGGTGACCACGCGCAGGGAGACGTCCGAGTCGTGGGCGTCGCCGTAGGCCACGCCGGTCAGCTCGGTGGCCTTCTTGATGACGGCCATGGAGGTGTCGATCTCGTACATGTTCTGCACGCCCTGCAGAATCATCGCGAGCCGCTCGAGGCCGAGGCCCGTGTCGATGTTCTTGCTGGGGAGCTCGCCGAGGATCTCGAAGTTGTCCTTGCCGATGCCCTCGCCACGCTCGTACTGCATGAAGACGAGGTTCCAGATCTCCACGTACCGCTCGTCGTTGACGGCGGGGCCGCCCTCGACGCCGAACTCGGGGCCGCGGTCGTAGTTGATCTCGGAACAGGGGCCACAGGGTCCGGGGACGCCCATGGACCAGTAGTTGTCCTTCATGCCGAGGCGCTGGATGCGCTCCTTCGGCACCCCGACGACCTCGTGCCAGATGCGCTCTGCCTCGTCGTCCTCGAGGTAGACGGTGATCCAGAGCTTCTCCGGCTCCAGGCCGTAACCACCCTTGTCCTGGGGGCTGGTGAGCAGCTCCCAGGCGTACTTGATGGCGCCTTCCTTGAAGTAGTCGCCGAAGGAGAAGTTGCCGCACATCTGGAAGAACGTGCCGTGCCGGGTGGTCTTGCCGACCTCTTCGATGTCGGGCGTGCGGACGCACTTCTGCACGCTGGTCGCGCGCGCCCACGGCGGCTTGACCTCACCGAGGAAGTAGGGCTTGAAGGGGACCATGCCGGCGGGGACCAGGAGCAGAGTCGGGTCGTCCGCGATGAGCGACGCCGAAGGGACGACGGTGTGACCGCGCTCCTCGTAGAAGCTCAGCCAGCGGCGGCGGATCTCGGCCGACTCCATCAGTGGTCCTCGTTTCGGTTGTACGGGTACGTCCGGTACGTCGATCCCTCGACGTACTTCGGGTTGTTGCGGTTCTCGATGGCGGCGTGCCGCCGGGGTGCGGGGAGTTCGGGGTCGACCGGGGCGTTCAGCCCGAGTGCGTCACCCAGTTCTTCCTCCCGCTGGGCCATGTTGTCGCGGACGTCGAGCGCGAAACCCACCGCGCGGTCCTTGATGCGGTGACCGGCCTCGAGCGCCTTGTTCGCCGCGGTCGCGGCGAGGCTCTCGGGGGTCAGCTGCCTCAGCTTGCGGTTGACCTTGGTGGTGGCCCACACACCGGCGGCGACGCCCGTGCTGAACCAGAACGTACGGCGGAACATCGCTAGGTCTCAGTCCTTCTTCCGCTTGCTCCGTCGTGACGCCGGAACGGTGCGGCCCACGATCACGGTACGCCGGGGTGCCTTCGCGGGCACATCGTCCTTGCGTCCGCTGACCGCGCGGCGCACGCCGTAGCCGAAGGCCGCGACCTTGACCAGGGGGCCGCCGAAGGTGGAGGCGACGGTGGTGGACAGCGCGGAGGCGTTGGAGGTGACCTCCTGGACGTCCGAGGCGATCGCGTCCACCCGGTCGATCTGGGTCTGCGCGGAGCGGACCGCCGAGGAGGCGTCCGCCAGGAGCGGGACGGCCTGGTCGGTCACGTCCGCCACCAGCTTGGTGGTCGCCCTGAGCGTCTGGGCCAGCCTCGCCAGCGCGACGGCGAGGAAGGAGACCAGGATCGCCCAGAAGACGGCCACCAGGATCCCGGCCACCTCGCCACCGGACACTGCGCACCCGCTCCCTGTACGTGCCTGAACATCGAAAAAGTCGTGCGGTGAGCCTATCGCGCCGCGGGCGGGCCTCCGCACCGGATTACCGTGCGCGCGAGGGCCGCGTCGCACGGGGCGATTGTACGGACCGAACACGCTTCAGTACGCTCCGTGTTCCATGCGTGACGATCGGCTCTGCGACGGCAACCTCCCCCTCGAACTGGACGCGTTCGTGGGCCGCTCGGCCGAACTCGCCGCACTCTCCCTGGCCCTGGAGAGCTCTCGGCTGGTGACCGTGACCGGCGCCGGCGGCATCGGCAAGTCCCGGCTGGCGGCACGGGCGGCGTTGCGGGACGGGGCGTGGCGGGTCGAGCTGGCGTCGGTGCGCGATCCGGAGTTCGTCGACTTCGCGGTGGTGGAGGCGCTGGGGCTGACCGACCACACCACACGGCTGCCGCGCGAGATCCTGCTCGCACACCTGGCGCGGCCGGGGCGTGAACTCCTGCTGGTTCTCGACGGGTTCGAGCACCTGGTGGACGTCTGCGCCGAGCTGGTGACCGATCTGCTGCACCGGGCGCCGGGGCTCAGGGTGCTCGCCGTGGGCCGCCGCCCGCTGTCCGTGGCGGGCGAGCGGGTGTTCGCCCTGGAGCCGCTCGCCGAGGCCGAGGCCGTGGAGCTCTTCGTGGACCGGGCGGGCCGGCAGGGCCTGTCCGTCGCCGCGGATCCCGACGTACGGGAACTGTGCCGACGCCTCGACGGCATCCCGCTCGCCGTCGAGCTGGCCGCGGGGCGGCTGCGGGCCCTGTCCCCCGGTCAGTTGCTGGAGCGGCTCGACGACCGGTTCCGGCTGCTGACCGGCGGTGGACGGGACACGCTGCCCCGGCATCGGACGCTGCGTACGGCGATCGGCTGGAGCCATGAGCTGTGCACGCCGCAGGAGCGGCTGCTGTGGTCACGACTCTCGGTGTTCGCCGGGCCCTTCGACCTGGAGGCCGTGGAGTACGTGTGCAGCGGCAACGGGCTGGCCGAGCAGGACGTTCTCGATGTGCTGACGGAGCTGCTCACGCAGTCCGTGGTCGGGCGCGAGGAGTCCGCGACGGGCGTGCGCTACCGGATGCTGGACACGGTCCGGGCGTACGGCGCCGAGTGGCTGGAGGCGACCGGGGACGCGGAGCGGCTGCGGCGACGGCACCGCGACTGGTACCTGGGCCTGGCGACCTGGTGCGAGCTGGACTGGTTCTCCCCGCGGCAGACCGAGGTGGCCGCCCGCGTCGACGCGGAGCTGCCGAATCTGCGCAGCGCCCTGGAGCACTGTCTCGGCGACCCGGACGAGGCGCATCTGGGCCAGTACCTGGCGGGTTCGCTCTGGTTCTACTGGGTCGGCTGCGGACGGCTGTCGGAGGGCCGGCACTGGCTGGAGCAGGCCGTGCGGCTGGAGTCCGACAACGAACTGTCCCGGCTCAAGGCCCTGTGGGTGCTCGGCTACGTCGCGATCCTGCAGGGCGACACGGTGCCGGCGCTGGCCGCGCTCCATGAGTGCCGGGAGGAGGCGGAGCGCTCCGCGAACCCGACGGCGGTGGCGTACGCCGAGCACCGCACCGGCTGTCTGGCCCTGGTCAGCGACGACATGGCCCGCGCGGAGACGCTGCTGCGTTCGGCGCTGGAGCGTTACCGGGAGATCGGCGAGCTCAACAGCAACGTCCTGATGGGTCAGGTCGAGCTGGCGATGACGCGGGCGTTCCAGGGCGACCTGCCGGAGGCGGTGCGGCTGTGCCAGGACGTCCGAAGGGTCTGCGAGGACCACGGCGAGGGCTGGACCAGGTCGTACGCACTGTATGTGCTGGCGTACGCGGCCTGGAGCGAGGGCGATCCGGCGGCGGCCCGCACGCTGCTGACCGACTGTCTGGGCGCCGCCCACGCCTTCCACGATCTGCTCGGCTCGGTGCTGACGATCGAACTGCTGGCCCTGGTCACGGCGGCCCAGGGCGACTCGGCGGAGGCCGCTGTCCTGCAGGGCGCCGCCGCCTCGATGTGGCCCTCGGTGGGCCTGCCGCTGTTCGGCTCCGCCTACTACAACGCGCCGCACGAGCTGTGCGAGGCGACGGCCCGCGAGGACCTGGGCGACGAGCGGTACGCGGAGTGCGTGCGGACAGGGGGCCGGCTCGGCCGGGACGCGGCCGTGGCCCGGGCGCTGGGGCGGAGTCCGAAGGCACTGCCCGCACCGCGCGGAGCGGCCCGGCACGCTCAGGGTGGCGTCGCCATGCAGCAGCCCGCCGCCTCGCCCACCCGGAAGGGTGGGGAGACGGCGGGCTGAGGTGGTGCGTGTCCTACGTCCGGCTGGTGATCAGCGGGCGTAGTACTCGACGACGAGCTGCTCGTCGCAGATCACCGGGATCTCCTTGCGGTTCGGCTCGCGGTCCAGGCGGAACGCCAGGGCGCCGAGGTTCACCTGGAGGTAGCGCGGGGTCTCACCGTCGGGGGCGAACCCACCGGCACGGGACACCTCGAACAGCGTCTTGCTGCGGCTGCGCTCGCGGACCATCACGACGTCGTCGGGACGGACGCGGAACGACGGCTTGTCGACCTTGCCGCCGTTGACCTCGATGTGGCCGTGGACGACCATCTGGCGGGCCTGGTAGATCGTGCGGGCGATGCCCGAACGCAGGACCAGCGCGTCGAGACGGCGCTCGAGCTCGATGATCAGGGCCTCACCGGTCTTGCCCTGCACCTTGGAGGCACGCTCGTAGGCGCGGACGAGCTGGCGCTCGGACACGTCGTACTGCGCACGCAGACGCTGCTTCTCGAGCAGACGGACCTTGTAGTCCGAGTTCTGCTTGCGGCCACGGCCGTGCTCACCCGGGGGGTAGGGACGGGCCTCGAAGTACTTGACGGCCTTCGGGGTCAGCGCGATGCCGAGGGCACGCGACTTCTTGACCTTGGGGCGGGACTGATTCGCCACTTGATCTTCCTTGTCTGTTTCTACGGCTCGTCAGGGTTGAGGGAGGTCGCATCCGCAGCCGGGGAAACCCTCCGGGTCCGTTGCCGGGCCTGATGGGCAGCCGCTCCCCTGGTCTGGGCACATACGTGCAACACGCGAGTGGCCCACCGACCGGTCCCGTCATACGACGAGTGGTGGTGGGCTGCCCGCGACACCAATCGAACGGTGCGCGACGCTCCTGGAACCGATCCGAGGACTGGGTCCTCTGACTGGCTCCGGCTGACTGTCCTGTTCTGACTGCACAGGACGCAGCACTCCGAGGGAGTCTACAGGGCGCTCAGGACCGCTTGCGACCGAGGTGGTTCCTCGTCCACTCCACCGCGTCCGCGTACCGCGCCTCGGCGCCGTGCCTGGTCGGCGCGTAGTACTCGCGGTCCTTGAGGGCGTCCGGGGCGTACTGCTGCTCGGCGATGCCCTCGGGCAGATCGTGCGGATACACGTACCCCTGCGCGTGGCCGAGCTTGGCGGCGCCCTTGTAGTGCCCGTCGCGCAGGTGGGGCGGCACGGATCCGGCCAGTCCCTTGCGTACGTCCTCCATGGCGGCGCCGATCGCCGTCGTCGCGGCGTTGGACTTGGGGGCCAGCGCGAGGGCGATGGTGGCGTGGCTGAGGGTCAGGGCCGCCTCGGGGAAGCCGATCATGGCGACGGCCTGGGCGGCCGCGACCGCGATCGGCAGCGCCTGGGGATCGGCCAGGCCGATGTCCTCGCTGGCGGAGATCATCAGGCGGCGGGCGATGAAGCGGGGGTCCTCGCCGGCCTCGATCATCCGGGCCAGGTAGTGCAGCGCGGCGTCGACGTCCGAGCCCCGGATGGACTTGATGAGGGCGCTGGCCACGTCGTAGTGCTGGTCGCCGTCGCGGTCGTACTTCACGGCCGCGCGGTCGACCGTCTCCTCGAGCGTGGTGAGGGAGACCTCCGCCTCACCCTTGTCGAGCGCGGCCCCGGCGGCGGCCTCCAGAGCCGTCAGGGCCCGGCGGGCGTCGCCACCGGCGATCCGCAGGAGGTGGTCCTCGGTGTCCTCGGGGAGGGTGACGGCGTCCTTGAGACCGCGGTCGTCGCCGAGCGCCCTGCGCAGAAGCCCGCGGAGATCGTCGTCCGTGAGGGGTTCGAGGGTCAGCAGGAGCGAGCGGGACAGCAGCGGGGAGATCACCGAGAAGTACGGGTTCTCGGTGGTCGCCGCGATCAGGGTGACCCAGCGGTTCTCGACGGCCGGGAGGAGGGAGTCCTGCTGGGCCTTGCTGAAGCGGTGGATCTCGTCGAGGAAGAGGACGGTCTCCTTGCCGTACCCACCGGTGGCACGGCGGGCTCCCTCGATGACCGCGCGGACCTCCTTGACGCCCGCGGTGATCGCCGACAGTTCGACGAAGCGCTTGTTGGTGGCCTTGGAGACGACGTAGGCGAGGGTCGTCTTGCCGGTGCCGGGCGGACCCCACAGGATCACCGAGGACGGGCCCGCCGGGCCGCCCGTGCCCTCGCCGACCAGGCGGCGCAGGGGCGAGCCGGGCCTCAGCAGATGCTGCTGGCCCATCACCTCGTCGAGGGTGCGCGGACGCATCCGCACCGCCAGGGGACTCCCGGCGGGGTCCTTCTCCTGGCGCTCTTCGGCGGCTGCGGTGAACAGGTCGGGCTCCACGTCAAGAACCCTAATTCACCGCACTGACAATCCCGTCGGCGCCCGTGCAGGCCGGGTCAGCTGGTCCAGAAGTCCCACCAGCGCGTCAGGATCAGCATGCCGATGATCCCGATGTGCAGAACCGGCAGCACCCAGGTGAACTCGCCGAAGAAGCTCTTCAGCCAGCGCGGGGCGGGCAGGAAGCCGTTGCGCACGTTGAACGAGGTCACGTACCAGAACATGATGATCGTCGCGACCCAGGCCAGGGAGCACCACAGGCACAGCGCGTTGATCCGGTACAGCGACTGGAACATCAGCCAGGCGCAGAAGGAGACTCCGAAGAGGGTGCCGGCGTTGAAGGTCAGCCAGTACCAGCGCGGGAAGCGGGCGCGGGCCAGCAGGCTCATGCCGACGCCGATGACGATGCCGTAGGCGACGAGGCCGAGCACCGGGTTGGGGAACCCGAAGACGGCGGCCTGCTTGGACTCCATGACGCTGCCGCAGGAGACGACGGGGTTCAGACTGCAACCCGGGGTGTAGCTCGTGCCCGCGACCTTGGCCTCGAGCAGCTTGAACTTGTCGATCGTGATGACCCACGCGGCGAGCAGGCCGGCCGCGCCGGTGAGCAGCAGCATGATGGCGAAGGCACGACTGCCACCCACCAGCCGTGGCTCAGCGGCCGTCCGCTCCGGCTCGGGCTCGGTGGAGACGTCTTTGACTGTGGTCTTGCTCATCACGCCGATTCCGTCTGCTTGAGAGTTGGACCTTCTTCGGGCAGGGGCCATTGTGCCGTACACGGGCCCGTGTCCACCGTTCGGTGGACATAAGGAAGTACGCCTGGTCGTCCCTGAGCGTTCGGTTCCGGTCGAAGCTCGAGGGCATGACAACACACGCGAACGAACTCGCGGTGGACGTACGGGGGCTGCGCAAGCAGTACGGCGACGTGATCGCGGTCGACGGCATCGATCTCGGCATCGGCAGGGGCGAGGTGTTCGGCCTGCTGGGGCCCAATGGCGCGGGCAAGAGCACGACGTTGGAGATCCTCCAGGGCAACCGGAGCCGGGACGCGGGCGAGGTCCGGGTGCTCGGCGCGGATCCGGCGAAGGGCACGCGTGCGTGGCGCTCACATGTCGGAATCGTCTGGCAGGACGAATCGGCGCCCGCCGAGTTGACGGTCCGCGAGACCGTACGGCACTTCGCCCGCTACTACCCGAAGCCGCGTGACCCGGAGGAGGTCATCGGTCTGGTGGGTCTCCAGGCGAAGGCGGGCAGCCGGATCAAGGCCCTGTCGGGCGGGCAGCGCCGCCGCCTCGATGTGGCGCTCGGCGTGATCGGCGGTCCCGAGCTGCTGCTCCTGGACGAACCGACGACCGGCTTCGACCCGGCGGCCCGGCGCCAGTTCTGGGACCTGATCCGCTCCCTGTCCGACGAGGGCACGACCATCCTCCTCACCACGCACTACCTGGAGGAGGCGGAAGCCCTGGCCGACCGGCTCGCCGTGGTGACCGCGGGGCGGATCGTCGCCGAGGGCCGCCCGGCCGCCCTGCGGGACCGGTACGGCACCGAGGCCACCGTCGAATGGACCGAGCCGGACGGCACGCCGCGCACCGAGCGGACTCTCACTCCGACCCGCACGGTCGCCGAGCTCACGCACCGCTTCGACGGCGAGATCCCGGGGCTGCGGGTCAGCCGCCCCACGCTGGAGGACATCTACCTCCGGCTGACCGGACAGGAGGACGCACGATGACCACGACTGCCGTACGGACACGCGCGGACGCGGTCGCCGAGCGGTTGCCCGGCGCGTTCGGCATCGGCCTCCAGCGGGGAGCCCTGGAACTCAGGCAGTTCTTCCGCCAGCGCGACCAGGTGGTCTTCACCTTCGCCTTCCCGGTCGTCTTCCTGTTCCTGTTCGCGTCGATCTTCAGCGACGACGTGAAGGGCGCCGGCATCACGGCCTCGCAGCTCTACGTCCCCGCGATGATGGCCGCCGGCATCATGTCGACGAGCTTCCAGTCCCTCGGCATCTCGATCGCCATCGAGCGCGACGAGAAGGTGCTGCGCCGGCTCCGGGGCACCCCCGTCCCGCCGGCCTCGTACTTCCTCGGCAAGATCTGGCTGGTTCTGGTCACCGGCCTGATGGAGACGGCGATCCTGCTGCTCGTCGGCACGACGCTGTACGACGTCGATCTGCCCTCGGACGCCACGCACTGGTTCCACTTCACCTGGATCTTCGTCCTCGGACTGACGGCGTGCGCCCTGCTCGGCATCGCGATCAGCTCGGTCCCGAAGTCCGGCAAGAGCGCGACCTCCGTGGTCGTACTGCCCTTCCTGGTCCTCCAGTTCATCTCCGGGGTGTACATCGCGATCGACACCATCCCGGACTGGATGCTGAACATCGGTGCCCTGTTCCCGCTGAAGTGGATGTGCCAGGGTCTGCGCGGGGTGTTCCTGCCGGACTCGGCGCAGGTCCTCGAACAGGCCGGCGGCTGGGAGTTCGGCCGTGTCGCCCTGGTCCTGGGGGCCTGGTGCATCGGAGGATTGGTGCTGTGCCTGTTGACCTTCCGGTGGAAGAACCGGCGCGACGGATGAGGATCCCCTCCGAGTCGGCGGGCGCCTACACCTGGGACCGCTCGTTCCGGCTCTGGGACACGTACTTCGCGCTGATCTGGCTGGCCACCTCGGTGTTCGTGCTCGGCACGGACTTCCCGGGGTGGCCGGTCCGTGCGACGGCGGCGGCGCTGCTCGTGCCGTTGATCCCGCTGTACGTCGTGGTCGGGCGCCCTGTCCTGCGGGGCGATCCGCCGGACGAGCGCCGGGCGTTGGTCTTCCTGGCGGTCACGATGGCGCTGTTCCTGCCGTCGGCGGTGCTGGTCGGCGAGACACGGCTGATGACGTTCGCGCTCGTGCCGCCGTGCTTCATGGCGCTGCGCGTCCGATGGGCGCTGGGGGCCGTGGCCGTCATCAACCTCGTGCCCGTGGTGGGCTGGGCGCTGCTGTGGTGGCCGAGCGACCAGGACGTCTTCTTCAACTCGACGTTCGCGGTCGTCACCTTCGTCTTCTCGGCGGCCGTCGGCAGCTGGATCATCCGGATCATCGAGCAGAGCCAGGAGCGGGCCGAGCTGATCGCGGAGCTGGACGCGAGCCGGCACGAGGTGTCGCGGCTGTCGGCGGCGCACGGGGCGCAGGCCGAGCGGGAGCGGATGGCCCGGGAGATCCACGACACGCTCGCCCAGGGCTTCACCAGCCTGCTGATGCTCGTCCAGGCGGTCGAGGCCGAGCTGGAGTGCGACGTGCCGCAGGCCCGCCGGCATCTGGCGCTCATGGAGGGGACGGCCCGGCAGAATCTCGCCGAGGCACGCGCCCTGGTCGCCGGGTCGGCACCGGTGGACCTGGACGGCGCCGCGCTCCCCGACGCGCTGCGTCGACTCGCCGCCCGCCATGCGGCGACGCTGGAGGTGACGGGCCCGGTGCGGCCGTCGCCTGCCGGGGCCGAGGTGGTGGCCCTGCGCTCCTGCCAGGAGGCGTTGTCGAACGCCCGTAAGCACGCCGGGAGTTCGGCGGTCGTCGGGATCGCCCTGGCGTACGCCGAGGAGACACTGACCGTGTCCGTACGGGACGACGGCCGCGGTTTCGACCCCTCGGCCGTGACCGACGGCTATGGGCTGGCGGGGCTGCGCGCCCGGGCCGCCGAGGTCGGCGGGACCGCCCGGGTGGACAGCGCCCCCGGTGCCGGCACGACGGTCACCGTCCGGCTGCCCGTACCGCCTGTGAGGAGCTCATCGTGATCCGGATCATCCTGGCCGACGACCACCCCGTCGTACGGGAGGGGTTGCGGGCCATGCTGAGCGCGGAGCCGGACCTGGAGGTGGTCGCCGACGCGTCCAGCGGCCCCCAGGCGGAGGCGCTGGCGGCGGAGCTCCGCCCCGACATCGTGCTGATGGACCTGCGGATGCCCGGTGGCGGGGGCGTGGACTCGATCGAGCGGATGACCGCGGCCGGACTGGGCTGCCGGGTGATCGTCCTGACCACGTACGAGACGGACCGCGACATCCTGCGGGCCGTGGAGGCGGGGGCGGCGGGCTACCTGCTCAAGGACCTGCCCCGTGGGGAGTTGGCGGAAGCGGTACGGGCCGCCGCACGCGGCGAGACCGTACTGGCGCCGTCGGTGGCGGCTCGGCTGGTGGACCAACTGCGGACCAGGCCGGAACGTCCACGCCTGTCCGAGCGCGAGACGGCTGTGCTGCGGCTGGTGGCGGAGGGGTGCACGAACGCGGAGATCGGGCGACGGCTGTACATCGGGGAGTCGACGGTGAAGACCCATCTGCTGCGGGTCTTCGGCAAGTTGGGGGTGGACGACCGGACGGCGGCGGTGACGAGTGCGATGCGGTTCGGGTTGCTCGACCAGTGACGAAGGTGCCGGGTCCCCTGGAAGGACCCGGCACCTCACCACGCCGTGCTAACCCAGCCGTGCTTCCAGCTCCGCCACGATCTCGTTCACACCGATCGCCGTCTGCTCACCGGACTCCATGTCCTTGAGCTGGACGACGCCCTCGGCGAGGTCGCGTTCGCCGGCGACGACCGTGTAGCGGGCGCCGCTGCGGTTGGCGTTCTTCATGGCGCCCTTGAGGCCCTTGGCACCGTAGGAGAAGTCGGCCGCGATACCGACCTTGCGGAGCTCCGTCACCTTGGCGAAGAGGACCCGACGGGCCTCTTCGCCCAGCGGGACCGCGAAGACACTGGTCGTGGAGGGGAGTTCGAGCTCCACGCCCTCCGCCTCCAGTGCCAGCACCGTACGGTCGACGCCCAGCGCCCAGCCCACCGAGGGCAGCGCGGGGCCGCCGATCATCTCGGACAGACCGTCGTAGCGCCCACCGCCGCCCACCGCGGACTGGGAGCCCAGACCGTCGTGGACGAACTCGAAGGTCGTCCGGGTGTAGTAGTCCAGGCCGCGCACCAGCTTGAGGTCGTCCTCGAAGGCGACGCCCGCCGCGGTGATCAGTGCGCGGACCTCCTCGTGGTACGCCTTGCAGGCGTCGCAGAGGTAGTCGCGCAGGAGCGGGGCGTCCCCGAGCTGCTTCTGGACCGCCTCGCGCTTGTCGTCCAGGACGCGCAGCGGGTTGATCTCCGCGCGGCGCAGCGTCTCCTCGTCGAGGTCGAGCCCCCGGAGGAAGTTCTGCAGCGCCTCCCGGTACACCGGACGGCACTCCTTGTCGCCCAGGCTGTTGAGGAGGATGCGGAAGTCACGCAGCCCCAGCGAGCGGTACGCCTGGTCGGCCAGGATGATCAGCTCGGCGTCCAGCGCCGGGTCCTCGGCACCGATCGCCTCGGCGCCCACCTGGGAGAAGTGCCGGTAACGGCCCTTCTGCGGGCGCTCGTAGCGGTAGTACGAGCCCGAGTACCAGAGCTTGACGGGGAGGTTGCCCGCCTTGTGGAGGTTGGCCTCGAGCGCCGCGCGCAGCACGGAGGCCGTACCCTCGGGGCGCAGGGCCAGCTTGTCGCCGCCCTTGGTCTCGAAGGCGTACATCTCCTTGGTCACGATGTCGGTGGACTCACCTACGCCGCGCGCGAAGAGCTCGACGCTCTCGAAGCCGGGCGTCTCGATGTAGCCGTAGCCGGAGTTGCGCAGCGGAGCCGCGATCGCCTCGCGCACCGCGAGGAACTTCGCGCTGTCCGGCGGAATGAGGTCGTACGTGCCCTTGGGGGCCTTGAAGGTGCTCACGGAAAGTCTCGTCACATTCCTCGTCGGGGAGCGTCGACATGTGCTCCCGGGCCGGCGGCCACCTGCCGCAGATACGGGTTGGTGGCACGCTCACGGCCGATGGTCGTGTGCTCGTTGTGGCCGGGCAGCACCACGGTCGAGTCGTCGAGCGGCAGGACCACGCGGGCCAGGGACTCGAGCATGTCGTCCATGGAGCCACCGGGGAAATCGGTGCGTCCGATGGAGCCGGCGAACAGCAGGTCGCCCGAGAAGAGAAGCGGAGGAATGTCCGCCACCTCGGGCAGGCCGAAGGTCACCGACCCCCTGGTATGGCCGGGCGCGTGCGCCACAGTGAGCTCCAGTCCCGCCAGTTCCAGCTTCACGCCGTCGGTCAGTTCCTTGACGTCGTCCGGCTCCCCCACGGTCAGTTCACCCATGAGCGGCATCCCGATGGAGCGGCCGAGCGCCTTCTCCGGATCGCTCATCATGAACCGGTCCTCGGGGTGGATCCACGCGGGTACGTCGTGCGCTCCGCAGACCGGGACGACCGAGGCGACATGGTCGATGTGGCCATGGGTGAGGACGACGGCGACGGGCTTGAGCCGATGCTTCTTCAGTGCCTCTTCGACTCCCTGGGCGGCCTGATGGCCCGGGTCGATGATCACGCACTCCTCACCGGCGGCGGGGGCGACGAGATAACAGTTCGTCCCCCAGGCCCCGGCGGGGAACCCGGCAATGAGCACGATCGTCCTTCGTTGTGTCGATAAGGGTGGGCTTAAAAAACGGCTGCGCCTGTGGTCAGAGCCTACCGGCGCTGCCGTTTCCTCAGCGAACCCATATACGGTACGGGGCACACGCACGCGGTCGGCTCACAAGACGCAGGCGTCCCAGCAGACATACGAGACGCATGAGGAGAGAACCCGGTGGTCACCCAGGAACAGCGGAAGCGGCAGCTCGCCCGGGAGAAGTTCTTGCGGCAGCAGCAGCGGCGCACGGCCGCGCGGCGCAAGGCCCGCATGCGCAACTCCGTGATCGCGTCGGTGCTCGGCGTGATCCTGGTGGGCAGTCTGGCGCTCTATACGTCGGACGTCCTCAAGGGCGACGACGACAAGTCCGACGCCGCCGCGGCCACGCCGTCGCCGACGCCCAGCGCGATCGCCGACCCGTGCAAGAAGCCTGCGGAGGGCAAGGTGAAGACGGCGACCTGGAAGAAGGAGCCGTCGATGACGATCGACAAGTCGGCGAAGTACACGATGAAGCTGGCGACGACGTGCGGTGACATAGACATCGCGCTCAAGACGAAGGCGGCTCCGCACACCGTCAACTCGTTCGACTTCCTCGCGGCCAAGGGCTACTTCGACCACACCAAGTGCCACCGGCTCACCACCAACGGCATCTACGTGCTCCAGTGCGGCGACCCGACGGGCAGCGGCAGCGGTGGTCCCGGCTACACGATCCCGGACGAGAACCTGAAGGACAAAAGCCTCAAGGACAACATCTACCCGGCGGGCACCATCGCGATGGCGAACACCGGGAAGGCGCACACCGGAGGCAGCCAATTCTTCCTCGTCTACCAGGACAGTCAGCTGCCGCCGAGCTACACACCGTTCGGTACCGTTTCCGAATCCGGTATGACGGTCCTGAAGAAGATCGCGGCCGCGGGTGAGAGCACCGGAGCGGGTGATGGCGCTCCCAACGCAACGGTCGTGATCAACAAGGCGACTGTCACCAAATCCTGACCCCCAACAGCCAAATTTCGGTCGCGCGGGATGCGGACAGGCAACCCGCCGGTCGCCTATGTTGGCCGTGACGAAACTGTGGACGATGCCCGGGGGTGCTGAAGCCCCATGCAGGCATCATGTGGAGGAGGCGCTGTGAGCAGCGACCCGTGGGGCCGCGTCGACGAGACGGGGACCGTGTACGTGCGTACGGCCGACGGCGAGCAGGTCGTCGGTTCCTGGCAGGCCGGCTCCCCTGAGGAGGCGCTGGCCTACTTCGAGCGCAAGTACGAGGGCCTGGTTGTCGAGATCGGCCTCCTCGAGAAGCGAGTGAAGACCACCGATCTGTCGGCGAAGGACGCACAGGTCGCCATCGACCACATTCGCGAGCAGGTGGACGCGCACCACGCGGTCGGTGACCTGGACGCCCTCAAGGTGCGTCTGGACAAGCTCGTGGAGACGGTCGAGAAGCGTCGCGAGGAGCGCAAGCAGCAGCGCGCCAAGCAGTCCGACGAGGCCCGTCACTCCAAGGAGGCGCTGGTCGTCGAGGCGGAGGAGCTGGCGCAGTCCGACCAGTGGCGGGCGGCCGGTGAGCGACTGCGGGCCCTGGTGGACACCTGGAAGGGTCTGCCGCGGCTGGACCGCAAGTCCGACGACGAACTGTGGCACCGCTTCTCGCACGCCCGGTCGGCGTTCTCCAAGCGTCGCAAGGCCCACTTCGCCTCGCTCGACGCACAGCGCGAGGAGGCCCGTAAGACCAAGGAACGCCTGGTCTCCGAGGCCGAGGCGCTGTCCGGCTCCACCGACTGGGGTCCGACGGCCGCCCGCTACCGCGAGCTGATGGCGGAGTGGAAGGCCGCGGGCCGTGCCCAGCGCGAGCACGAGGACGACCTGTGGAACCGCTTCCGCGGCGCCCAGGACGTCTTCTTCGCCGCCCGCAGCTCGGTCTTCGCCGAGCGCGACGCCGAGCAGACGGAGAACCTGAAGCTCAAGGAGGAGCTGGCCGGGGAGGCCGAGAAGATCCTCCCGGTCACCGACCTCAAGGCGGCGCGGTCCGCGTTCCGCCAGCTCAACGAGCGCTGGGAGGCCATCGGCCACGTCCCGCGCGACGCGCGTCCCAAGGTCGAGGGCCGGATGCACGCCGTCGAGCGGGCCATCCAGGAGGCCGAGGAGACCGAGTGGCGCCGGACGAACCCGGAGGCACGCGCGCGTGCCGCGGGTCTCACCGGCCAGCTCCAGGACGCCGTGGCCAAGCTCCAGCGCCAGATCGAGCAGGCCCGCGCCCAGGGCAACAACGCCCGCGCCGACAAGCTCGAGCGCGAGCTGGAGGGCCGCCAGGCGCTTCTGGACCAGGCGCTCAAGGGTCTTCAGGAGTTCGGCGGCTGACAGGCCGCGGTTCGGCTGCTACGACGAGAAGGGCCCCGTACCTCGTGTACGGGGCCCTTCTCGTGGTCTGCCCTACGCCCGGGCGCGCGCCGACGTCACGCGGTAGACGTCGTAGACGCCCTCCACGCCGCGTACCGCCTTCAGGACGTGGCCGAGGTGCTTCGGGTCGCCCATCTCGAAGGTGAAGCGGGAGGTGGCGACGCGGTCGCGGGAGGTCTGGACGGCCGCGGAGAGGATGTTGACGTGCTGGTCGGACAGGACGCGGGTGACGTCGGAGAGGAGCCGGGAGCGGTCCAGGGCCTCGACCTGGATGGCGACCAGGAAGACCGAGGACTGGGTGGGCGCCCACTCGACCTCGAGGATGCGCTCGGGCTCCCGGGACAGTGACTCCACGTTCACACAGTCGCTGCGGTGAACCGATACGCCGCTACCGCGTGTGACGAAACCGATGATGGGGTCGCCGGGTACGGGGGTGCAGCAGCGGGCGAGCTTGACCCACACGTCGTCGACGCCCTTGACCACGACGCCGGGGTCGGCGTTGGAACGGCGCTTGCGGCCACGGCCGCGGGACGGCGGGACCGACTCGTCGATCTCCTCGGTGGCCGCCTCCTCGCCGCCGAGCGCGGAGACCAGCTTCTGCACGACGTTCTGCGCGGAGACATGGCCCTCGCCGATCGCCGCGTAGAGCGCGGAGATGTCGGGGTAGCGCATCTCATGGGCGAGCGTCACGAGGGAGTCGCCGGTCAGGATGCGCTGGATCGGCAGGTTCTGCTTGCGCATCGCGCGGACGATGGCGTCCTTGCCCTGCTCGATCGCCTCGTCGCGGCGTTCCTTGGAGAACCAGGCCCGGATCTTGTTGCGGGCCCGCGGGGACTTGACGAACCCGAGCCAGTCACGGGACGGACCCGCGCCGGCCGCCTTGGAGGTGAAGACCTCCACCAAGTCGCCGTTGTCCAGGGTGGATTCGAGCGGTACGAGGCGGCCGTTGACCCTCGCCCCTATGGTGCGGTGCCCGACCTCGGTGTGGACCGCGTACGAGAAGTCCACGGGCGTCGCGCCGGCGGGCAGCGCTATCACGTCGCCCTTGGGGGTGAAGACGAAGACCTCGTTGCGCGACAGGTCGAAGCGCAGGGACTCCAGGAACTCCCCGGGGTCCTCGGTCTCCTTCTGCCAGTCGAGCAACTGGCGCAGCCACGCCATGTCGTTGAGGTGGTCGTCCTTGCCGGTGGTCCTCGGCTGGTCCGAACGCACCTTGGAGGTTCCGGCGACGGCCTCCTGCTTGTACTTCCAGTGCGCGGCGATGCCGTACTCGGCGCGGCGGTGCATGTCGAAGGTGCGGATCTGGAGCTCGACGGGCTTGCCGTTGGGGCCGATGACCGTGGTGTGCAGCGACTGGTACATGTTGAACTTGGGCATCGCGATGTAGTCCTTGAACCGCCCCGGAACCGGGTTCCAGCGGGCGTGGACGGTGCCCAGGGCCGCGTAGCAGTCCCTGACCGTGTCCACGAGGACGCGGATGCCCACCAGGTCGTAGATCTCCGCGAAGTCACGGCCGCGGACGATCATCTTCTGGTAGACGCTGTAGTAGTGCTTCGGTCGGCCGGTGACGGTCGCCTTGATACGGGCCGCGCGCAGGTCCTGCTGTACCTCGTCGGTCACTATGGCGAGGTACTCGTCGCGCTTGGGGGCGCGCTCGGCGACGAGACGGACGATCTCGTCGTACATCTTGGGGTAGAGGATCGCGAAGGCGAGGTCCTCCAGCTCCCACTTGATGGTGTTCATGCCCAGGCGGTGGGCGAGCGGCGCGTAGATCTCGAGGGTCTCGCGCGCCTTCTTCTCCTGCTTCTCGCGCTTGAGATAGCGCATGGTGCGCATGTTGTGCAGACGGTCGGCGAGCTTGATGACCAGGACACGCGGGTCCTTGGCCATGGCGACGACCATCTTGCGCACGGTCTCGGCCTGGGCGGCCTCGCCGAACTTGACCTTGTCGAGCTTGGTGACGCCGTCGACGAGCAGGGCGACCGAGTCGCCGAAGTCACGGCGGAGCTGGTCCAGGCCGTACTCGGTGTCCTCGACGGTGTCGTGCAGAAGGCCGGCCATGAGGGTGGCGGGGTCCATGCCGAGCTCGGCGAGGATGGTGGTCACCGCGAGGGGGTGCGTGATGTACGGGTCGCCGCTCTTGCGCTTCTGGCCGCGGTGCCAGCGCTCGGCGACCTGGTAGGCCGTCTCGATCTTGCGGAGGGTCGCGGTCTCGATCTTCGGGTCGTTGCTGCGCACTATCCGCAGCAGGGGCTCCAGGACCGGGTTGTACGGGTTGGAGCGCTGGACGCCGAGACGGGCCAGACGGGCGCGGACGCGGTTGGAGGAACCGGAGCGGGCGGGCTGGCCGGCCAGCGGGCGGACCGCGGCGGGCGTGGACGCGGGCGCGGGGCGCTCGGGCGCGGCCGGCTTGGGGCGTGGCTGCTCGGCCGACTTGTCGACGGGCGCGGACTGGGCGTGCTCGACCGAGCCCTGCGCGGCGTTCTTCGCGCTCGGCGCGGGCGTGGCCGCGGCGCCTGCCGAAGGCTCGGGCTTGGCGGCGGTCAGTGGCTGGGCCTCGTCTGGCAAGAGGACTCCTCGTGCGCGATCCGGGTCCCCCGATCAGGCTCCGGAGACCCCATGGTAGCGATCCTGCGGCTCAGGATCGCCTTCAGGCCGATGTGAGGACCGTCTACCGGAGAAACGTGAGGGGCTGCCGCCGGCATTCCGGAGGGGGCTCGGCGCCCCTCCGGGGCACGAAAACGGCCGCCCCGGATCTACCGGGACGGCCGTTTTCGTGAGACCTGAAGCGCTGTGCCGGCCTCAGACCACCAGGAGCGCTTCCAGTGGAGCGCCCTCCAGGGCCGATTCCAGGCGGGGGCGGCCCGCGAGGAAGCCGAGTTCCATCAGGACCGCGAGGCCCGCGACCTCGGCGCCGGCCCTGCGGATCAGCTGGATCGCGGCCTCGGCGGTGCCGCCGGTGGCCAGGACGTCGTCGACGATCAGGACACGATCGTCGGCCGACAGGTCCTCGGCGTGCACCTCGATCTCCGCGGAGCCGTACTCCAGGTCGTACGCCTGGCCGAGGGTGGCTCCGGGGAGCTTGCCCGCCTTGCGTACGGGGATGAAGCCGAGGCCCGCGCGGACGGCCACCGGGGCGCCGAGGATGAAGCCGCGGGCCTCCAGGCCGACGACCTTGGTCGCGCCGGTGCTCCCGGCGATCTCCGCGAGCGCGTCGGTCAGCGCGGTGAACGCCGCCGGGTCCGCCAGGAGCGGGGTGATGTCCTTGAACGTCACACCCGGCTCCGGGTAGTCGGCCACGTCACGGATGCGGCTGAACAGCAGCTCCTTGATGTCGGTCATCGCCGCTTCCCCGAGGGTCGGCCGCGGCCCCGGCTGCGCGAGGCGGGCTGGGTGCGCGGGCCGACGACCGCGTGGGCGTCCTCCGGCTCGTCGCCGTGCGAGTCCTCGCCGCGGGCCTCCGCCTGCTCGTCCTCGGCGCCGGCCTGGGCGCGCTTGGCCAGGACCCGCTTCTTGAGGGACTTCATCTGCGGCTCGAGCTCCTTCAGGTCCGCCACGAGCGGCGTGGCGATGAAGATCGAGGAGTACGCACCGGCGGCGAGGCCGACGAACAGCGACAGCGAGATGTCGTTGAGCGTGCCCGCGCCGAGGAAGCCGCCGCCGATGAACAGCAGGCCCGCCACCGGCAGCAGCGCGACCACCGTGGTGTTGATGGAGCGGACCAGGGTGCTGTTGATCGAGCGGTTGGCGATGTCGCTGTAGGTCCAGCGGGTCTGCTTGGTGATGTCCTTCGTCTGCTCCTTGAGGGAGTCGAAGACGACCACCGTGTCGTAGAGCGAGTAACCGAGAATGGTCAGCAGACCGATCACCGTGCCCGGCGTGACCTCGAAGCCGACGAGGGCGTAGATGCCGACGGTGATGGTGATGTCGTGGATCAGCGCGACGAGCGCCGCGATGGCCATGCGCCACTCGAAGGCGATCGCCAGATAGATCACCACCAGGACCATGAAGATCGCCAGGCCCTGCCAGGCCTTGTTGGCGATCTGGTCGCCCCAGCTGGGACCGACGAGGTCGGCGGCGATCTTCTCCGGGTCGACCTTGAAGTCCGTCGCGAGCTTGTTCTTGATCTCGTCGGACTGCGTGGTGTCCATGCCGGCGATCTGGATGCGCAGCGTGCCGTTGCCGAGCTTCTGCACGACGGCGTCGTGGCCGGAGGCCTCTTCCGCGTACTCCTGGGCCTGGGAGACCGAGATGCTGGTCTTCTCGGTGGTGAAGACGGCACCGCCCTGGAAGTCGATGCCCATGTTCAGGCCGCGCACCGCCAGGCCGACGATGGCCGTGATGGTGATCAGGATCGAGATGCCGTACCAGAGTTTGCGGTGGCCGACGAAGTCGTAACTGATCTCGCCACGGTGCAGTCGGGCGCCGAGGTTGCCGAGTTTCGACATGCTCACGCCTCCTTCGTCTCAACGGGGGCGGGACGGCGGGTGCGGCGCAGTGGCGGCTGGGCACCCAGGCTCTTCGGGTCGAGGCCGGACCACTTGTTGCCGCTCGCGAAGAACTTGCGGCGGGCCAGCAGCGTCATCAGCGGCTTGGTGAAGAAGAAGACCACGACGACGTCGAGGACGGTGGTCAGACCCAGCGTGAACGCGAAGCCCTGGACCTTGCCGACGGTGACGATGAACAGCACCGCCGCGGCGAGGAACGACACGAAGTCGGAGACCAGGATGGTGCGCCGGGCGCGCGGCCAGGCCCGCTCGACGGCCGGTCGCAGGGAGCGGCCCTCACGGATCTCGTCGCGGATGCGCTCGAAGTACACGATGAACGAGTCCGCGGTGATACCGATGGCGACGATGGCACCGCACACGGCCGGCAGGTTCAGCGCGAATCCGATGGCCGGGCCGAGCAGCGCCATGAGCACATAGGTGAGGATGCCGGAGACGAGCAGCGAGGCGATCGCGACCATCGACAGACCGCGGTAGTAGAACACCAGGTACAGGATGACCAGCGCGAGGCCGATCGCACCGGCGAGCAGACCGGCGTGCAGCTGGTCGGTGCCGAGCGCGGCGGTCACCGTGGTCACGCTCTGCTCCTGGAAGGAGAGCGGGAGCGCGCCGTACGACAGCATGTTGGCGAGGCTCTGGGCCTCCTCCTGCGTGAAGCTGCCGGAGATCTGGGCCTGGCCGCCGGTGATGGACTGGCTGACGGTCGGGCTGGAGACGACCTGGCCGTCGAGGACGATGCCGAACTCGTTCTGCGGCAGGGTGTTCTGGGCGAGCTGGCCGGTGATGTCGGCGAACTTCTTGGCGCCGCTCTTGTTGAAGTCCATCGTGACCTGCCAGCCGGCGGCGGTCTGCGTGTCGTAGACGGCCTTGGCCTCGTCGACCTCGGTGCCGGCTACGGCGGCGGGGCCGAGCAGGTACTTGTACCAGACGCCCTGGATCTCGCCGCAGCCCACGGTCGAGTCCTCGGGCTTGGAACCTTCGCCGGCCTTGTTGCGCTGCGCCTGCTTGGAGCAGTCGAGGGCGGTGTACGCGGCCTGGAGCTTGGCCTCGGCGGCGGTGGGAGTGCTCGCGGAGGCGGACGGGCTCGCGGAAGCGGAGGCCGAGGCGGACCCCGACGGGGTCGGGTCGGCCTTCAGCGCGTCGGAGGCGGCGCGGCCCTGCGTGGTGGCGGAGGCCGACGGGGAGCTCGACGAGGTCGCCTTCTCACCCGTGGTGGCCGACTCGCTCGTGGAGGGGCTCGGCGAGGCGCTGGAGGAACCGCTGGAGGACGCGCTCGGCGAGGGCGACTCGGCGGCGGCACCGGTGGCCTCCTGGGCCAGCACCGGACGGAAGTACAGCTTCGCGGTGGTGCCGACCTGGTCCCGGGCTTCCTTGGAGTTGGTGCCCTTGGGGATGTTGACGATGATGTTGTTCTTGCCCTGGGTCTGCACCTCCGCCTCGGAGACGCCCAGGCCGTTGACACGGCGGTTCATGATCTCGACCGCGGTGTTCATGTTGGCCGAGTTGATCGCAGAGCCTTGGTCGGCCTTCGCCTCCAGCGTGATGCTGGTACCGCCCGCGAGGTCGATACCGAGACGCGGGGTCGTGTGCCCGGAGAGGAACATTCCCCCGGTGAGCGCCACGATGGCGATCAGGATCAGGGCCAGCGAGCGCCCTGGCTTGCTCTGGGCACTCGAGCTCCGGCCCCTCTTGGGTGCTGCCACCTTCTCGTACTCCCTCTCGGGCCGCTGCGCGCCGGGTCTGCGGGCGGGCGGCCATGACATGGTGTCGATCCCGTGCGAGCTGCGTACGTCCGAGGGCGCGCAGGCCTGGCCCGCGCGCCCCGGGTACAGCTACTTCGCGTCGGAGTCGCCGTCGGTCTTCTTCGGCTCGTCGTCCGTCTTCGCCTCGGCGGCCTCGTCGGCAGGCTCGGCCTCGTCGGCGGGCTCGTCCTTCTTGCCGAGGTCGACGGGCTTGTCGTCGTCGGAGGCGGCGGCAGCTTCGTCGGCGGACTCGTCGGTCTCGGTGAGGGAGGAGGCGTCGTCGGGGACGACGTCGGTCTTCAGGTCGTGCTCGACACCGTGGACGATCCGGTTGTACTCGTCGTCCGTCAGGACGGCACCGATCGCGTTCTTCGCGAAGAGGAGCTCAACGCCCGGCCCCGCGTCGACGAGGATCGTCTCGTCGTTGACCTCCTTGACCGTGGCGTACATGCCCCCGATGGTGCGGATGCCACTGCCGGGCTGCATCTGGTTCCGCATGTCGGCGGCCTGCTGCTGCTTCTTCTTCGCCGACCGGGTCATCAGGAACATGGCCCCGATGAGCACGACGAACGGGAGGAGGGTCACGAGACTCACGGGTCGGTACTTCCTTCACGTGACCGCGATGGTGAGCGGCCTGATGGTTGGGGGTGTGCGCGCCGCCGACAAAGGCGGCATCGGCGGAGTCTAAGCGAGTCCGCGTGCAGGGAACAACGCTCAGCATGGCACCCGGGTTCCTGGCCCGGCCAATCCCGCACCGTCACAAAGACATCACGTCCCGAACAGGTCTTGTTGTCCGTTTCCTGTGGCCACCGAGCCGGGCGGGGTGAGGCCGAGGTGCGCCCAGGCGGCGGGAGTGGCGACGCGACCACGCGGTGTACGGGCCAGCAGACCCTCCCGGACGAGGAAGGGCTCGGCGACCTCCTCGACGGTCTCGCGCTCCTCCCCCACCGCGACCGCGAGGGTGGACAGGCCGACCGGGCCGCCGCCGAACAGCTTGAGCAGGGCCTCCAGGACTCCGCGGTCCAGGCGGTCGAGGCCGCGGGCGTCGACCTCGTAGACCTTCAGCGCGGCCGCCGCGATGTCACGTGTGATGAAGCCGTCCGCCTTGACCTGGGCGTAGTCGCGCACCCGGCGCAGCAGACGGTTGGCGATACGGGGCGTGCCGCGGGAGCGGCCGGCGATCTCGGCGGCGCCGTCGGTGTCGATCTCGACGTCGAGGAGGTTCGCGGAGCGGTGGATGACGCGCTCCAGCTCGGCGGGCTCGTAGAACTCCATGTGCGCGGTGAAGCCGAAGCGGTCGCGCAGCGGGGGCGGCAGCAGGCCCGCGCGCGTGGTGGCCCCGACCAGGGTGAACGGGGGCAGTTCGAGGGGGATGGCGGTGGCACCCGGGCCCTTGCCGACGATCACGTCGACGCGGAAGTCCTCCATCGCCATGTACAGCATCTCCTCGGCGGGCCGGGACATGCGGTGGATCTCGTCGAGGAAGAGGACCTCGCCCTCCTGGAGCGAGGAGAGGATCGCGGCCAGGTCGCCGGCGTGCTGGATGGCGGGGCCCGAGGTGATGCGGATGGGGGCGCCCATCTCCGCCGCGATGATCATCGAGAGGGTGGTCTTGCCCAGGCCGGGGGCGCCGGAGAGCAGCACGTGGTCGGCGGTGGCCCCCCGCGCGCGTGCGGCGCGCAGGACGAGGTCGAGCTGTTCGCGGACCTTCTCCTGGCCGATGAACTCGCCCAGGTCCTTGGGGCGCAGGGCGGCCTCCACGGCCTGGTCCTCGCGGTCGGCGACAGAGTCCACCAGCCGCTCGGGGGCGGTCGCGTCGGTGGTGTCGTCCCAGTTCACTGACGTTCTCCTAGCGGGCGCGGTTCAGGGTCTGCAGGGCGGCCTTCAGCAGCTGGCCCACCTGCGGGGTGCCCCCGGCGGCCTCGGCCTGGGGTGCCACGGCGGACACGGCCTCGTCGGCCTCGCGGGTCGCGTAGCCGAGGCCGATCAGAGCCGCGTGCAGCTGGTCGCGCCAGCCCTGGGTGACCGGGGAGCCGACGGCCGGGGCGCCGATGGGCTCGCCCAGGCGGTCCTTCAGCTCCAGGAGCAGCTTCTGGGCGCCCTTCTTGCCGATGCCGGGGACGGCGATCAGCGCCTTCTCGTCGCCCGTGGCCACCGCCCTGCGCAGGGTGTCCGGAGCGTGCACGGCGAGCATCGCCTGGGCCAGGCGGGGGCCGACGCCGCTCGCGGTCTGGAGCAGCTCGAAGACCTGGCGTTCATCGTCGTCCACGAAGCCGTACAGGGTCAGTGAGTCCTCCCGCACGACGAGGGAGGTGGCGAGCTTGGCCGGCTTGCCCAGCCGGAGCGTGGACAGGGTGTTCGGCGTGCACTGCACGGCCATGCCGACACCGCCGACCTCGACGACGGCGGCGTCGGGGGCGAGGGCGGCGATCGTGCCGCTCACGAAGGCGATCATGCCGTACGGCCTTTCGTTGCGTTGGCTGCGTGCAGGGCGACCGCCTGCTGGAGCCTGTTCTGTGCGGGGGCGCGCCAGATGTGGCAGATGGCGAGCGCGAGGGCGTCGGCGGCGTCGGCGGGCTTGGGCGGTGCGTCGAGCCTGAGCAGGCGGGTGACCATGGCGCCGACCTGGGCCTTGTCGGCGCGGCCGCTGCCGGTGACGGCGGCCTTGACCTCGCTGGGGGTGTGCAGGGCGACGGGGATGCCGCGGCGGGCGGCGCAGAGCATGGCGACGGCGCTGGCCTGGGCGGTGCCCATCACGGTCCGTACGTTGTGCTGGCTGAACACCCGCTCCACGGCGACGAGTTCGGGCCGGTGCTCGTCGAGCCACTGCTCGATGCCCTGCTCGATGGCGACGAGCCGGTGCCCCAACTCGGCGTCGGCGGGCGTCCGTACGACGCCGACGCCGAGCATCGTCAACGGTCGGCCGGCGACCCCTTCGACGACACCGACACCACACCGCGTGAGTCCGGGGTCCACCCCGAGTACGCGCACCGCGCCCCTCCTTCGATCGCCTGTTTGTGCAGGCTATCGGGTGGCACCGACAACGGCCGACATGGCGACGGGCCGACGGGGCGTGTCCCGTCGGCCCGTTGAGCCGTCACGTCCGCACAGTTCGCGGCAGCGCTACGCGTCGACCTTCTCCATGACCTCGTCGCTGACATCGAAGTTGGCGAACACGTTCTGCACGTCGTCGCTGTCCTCGAGGGCGTCGATCAGCTTGAAGATCTTCCGGGCGCCGTCCTCGTCGAGCTCGACCTGCATGGTCGGGACGAAGTTGGCGTCGGCGGAGTCGTAGTCGATCCCGGCGTCCTGGAGGGCGGTACGGACCGCGACCAGGTCGGTGGCCTCGGAGAGGATCTCGAAGGACTCACCGAGGTCGTTGACCTCCTCGGCACCCGCGTCCAGGACGGCTCCCAGGACGTCGTCCTCGGTCAGCTCGCCCTTGGGGACGATCACGACGCCCTTGCGGTTGAAGAGATACGACACGGAACCCGGGTCGGCCATGTTGCCGCCGTTGCGGGTCATGGCGACCCGCACGTCCGAGGCGGCGCGGTTGCGGTTGTCGGTGAGGCACTCGATGAGCACCGCGACGCCGTTCGGGCCGTAGCCCTCGTACATGATCGTCTCGTAGTCGGCGCCACCGGCCTCGAGACCGGCGCCACGCTTGACCGCGGAGTCGATGTTCTTGTTCGGGACCGAGCTCTTCTTGGCCTTCTGGATGGCGTCGAAGAGCGTCGGGTTGCCGGACACGTCGGCGCCACCCGTGCGGGCCGCGACCTCGATGTTCTTGATCATCTTCGCGAAGAGCTTGCCGCGCTTGGCGTCGATCACGGCCTTCTTGTGCTTCGTCGTAGCCCATTTAGAGTGGCCGGACATCTGCCTGTCTCCTTCGCGTAACCCAACTCTTTACGAACGCCAGAGATCCTACTAGGACCCCGGAGTCCGGTTCGCGCGCACCATGTCGACGAACAGGGCGTGCACGCGGTGGTCGCCGGTCAGCTCCGGATGGAACGACGTGGCGAGCGCGTTGCCCTGACGGACCGCGACGATGTGGCCGTCGTGCTCGGCGAGCACCTCGGTCTCGGCGCCGACGGACTCGACCCGGGGGGCGCGGATGAAGACGCCCTCCACAGCATCGCCGTCGACGCCCTCGACGTCGACCGTCGCTTCGAAGGACTCGTTCTGCCGTCCGAAGGCGTTGCGGCGCACGATCATGTCGATGCCGCCGATCGTCTCCTGGCCCGAGCGCGGGTCGAGGATCTTGTCGGCCAGCATGATCATGCCCGCGCAGGTGCCGTAGACAGGCATTCCGGCACGCACACGCGCGCGGAGCGGCTCCATCACGCCGAACAGGACGGCCAGTTTGGAGATGGTCGTGGACTCGCCGCCGGGGATGACCAGACCGTCGATCCCGGCGAGTTCCTCGGGGCGCCGCACCGGCCTGGCCACGGCGTCCGCCGCGGCCAGGGCGATGAGGTGCTCCCGTACGTCGCCCTGGAGAGCCAGGACGCCGATGACTGGGGCTTCGTTCGACATGGGGTGGTTACCAGCCGCGGTTGGCGTAGCGCTCGGCCTCGGGGAGGGTGTCGCAGTTGATGCCGACCATGGCCTCGCCCAGGTTGCGGGACGCGTCCGCGATGATCTTCGGGTCGTCGTAGAAGGTGGTGGCCTTCACGATGGCGGCGGCGCGCTTGGCCGGGTCGCCGGACTTGAAGATGCCGGAGCCCACGAAGACGCCCTCGGCGCCGAGCTGGCGCATCAGCGCCGCGTCGGCGGGGGTGGCGACGCCACCGGCGGAGAACAGGACCACCGGGAGCTTGCCGAGCTCGGAGACTTCCTTGACGAGCTCGTACGGGGCGCGCAGCTCCTTGGCGGCGGCGTACAGCTCGTTGTTGTCGTAGCCGCGCAGACGGGCGATCTCGTTCTTGATCTGGCGCAGGTGCCGGACGGCCTCGACGACGTTGCCGGTGCCGGCCTCGCCCTTGGAGCGGATCATGGCCGCGCCCTCGGCGATACGGCGCAGGGCCTCACCGAGGTTGGTGGCGCCGCAGACGAAGGGGGTCGTGAAGGCCCACTTGTCGGAGTGGTTGACCTCGTCGGCCGGGGTGAGGACCTCGGACTCGTCGATGTAGTCGACGCCGAGCGACTGCAGGACCTGGGCCTCGACGAAGTGGCCGATGCGGGACTTGGCCATCACGGGGATGGAGACCGCCTCGATGATCTCCTCGATCATGGTGGGGTCCGACATCCGGGCCACGCCGCCGTCCTTGCGGATGTCGGCGGGGACCCGCTCCAGGGCCATGACGGCCACGGCGCCGGCGTCCTCGGCGATCTTCGCCTGCTCGGCGTTGACCACGTCCATGATCACGCCGCCCTTGAGCTGCTCGGCCATGCCGCGCTTCACACGGGCGGTGCCGGTCTCGGGAGCCTGGTTCTCGGTGATGGACACGGATTGACCTCGCTGATGTGAAAAGAGGATTTCTGCAGCACTGAGGAAACGTGAAGAGAGCAGTCCACAGCAAGGGCCAATGGGGAGGCGGTGGATCGTTTTCCGAGCGGGCGCGGCTACGCGGCCCGGTCCACCAGGGCCACCGGAGGCTCGTCGTCCATCTCGAACGCCATCGGGAACGGGGCGTGTCCCGCCAACCGGAACCAGCGGACCTTGCGGTGGCGCCGCAGGGCACGGGCGGCCCGTACGGCGTCGTTGTGGAAGCGCCGGGCCATCGGCACCCGGCGCACCGCCTCGGTCAGCTCCCGGACGGCTTCCACTCCCCCGGGCGCCTCCCGCACCGTCTCCACCTGCGGAGTCTCCGCGAAGACGGCTCGCAGGGCCTGGGTCAGCTCGCTCTCGGCGACCTCCCGTTGCTCCTCCTCGGCCTGGCGCGCGGCGTGCGCCGCCTCGTAGAGCACGATCGAGGCGGCCGGGTCGAGGACACCGGAGGTCGCCAGTTCCTGGGTCACCGAGGCGCGCCGCAGCAGCTGCGCGTCCAGCGCGGCGCGGGCGGCGTCGATCCGGGCGTGCAGCCGGTCCAGTCGTCCCGCGGTCCAGCTCAGGTAGAGACCGATCGCGATCAGGGCGACGAGGATCCAGATGAGGGTTGGGGTCACGGTCGCAAAGGTTACCGACGTACGGCCCCGGCCCTACGCGCCCCTCAGTCCCGCGCCAGCCCGAACCGCGACAACAGGCTCGTGGTGCGGTCGTCCTCGGCCGCTGCCACCGCCGCCGCGCCCGCCGTCACCGTCTCGTACACCGACAGGATGTCCGCGCCGACCGTCGACCAGTCGAACCGCCGTACGTGGGCGCTCCCGCGCTCCCGCAGTTCGGCCCGCCGCTCCGGATCGGCCAGCAGCCGCAGCGCCGCGTCGGCCAGGGCGTCGGCGTCCTCGTTGGCGAAGAGTTCGCCCGCCGCGCCCTGGTCGAGCACCTGGGCGAAGGCGTCCAGGTCCGAGGCGAGGACCGGGGCACCGGCCGACATCGCCTCGACCAGGATGATCCCGAAGCTCTCGCCGCCGGTGTTGGGGGCGACGTACAGGTCGACGCTGCGCAGGAAGCGGGCCTTGTCCTCGTCGCTGACCATGCCGAGGAACTCCACGCGCGAGCGGAGTTCGGCCGGCAGGTTCTCCACGGCCTCCTCCTCGTCTCCGCGCCCGGCGACCAGGAGCCGGGTCTGCGGGCGCTCGGCGAGGATCTTCGGCAAGGCCTTCATCAGTACCGGCAGGCCCTTGCGGGGCTCGTCGATCCGTCCGACGAAGCCGAGGGTGTCGCCCTGCCACTCGGGGTTGGGCTCGGCCTTGGCGAAGAAGTCGACGTCGACGCCGTTCGGGATGACGACCGCGTCGCCGCCGAGGTGCTCCACCAGCGTGCGGCGTGCGTACTCGCTCACCGCGATGCGCGCGCTGATCTTCTCCAGGGCGGCCTGGAGGATGGAGTACGCGGCGATCATGGCCTTGGAACGCGGGTTCGAGGTGTGGAAGGTCGCGACGAGCGGGCCCTGCGCCGCCCAGCAGGCCAGCAGGCCCAGGGAGGGCGAGGACGGCTCGTGGATGTGGACGACGTCGAACTCGCCGTCGTGCAGCCAGCGGCGCACACGCGCGGCGCTGAGGAAACCGAAGTTCAGCCGGGCCACCGAGCCGTTGTACGGCACCGGCACCGCGCGGCCCGCCGAGACGACGTAGGGCGGCAGCGGGGTGTCGTCGTCGGCCGGGGCCAGGACGGACACCTCGTGGCCCAGGCGGATGAAGTACTCGGCGAGATCGCGGATGTGGAACTGGACGCCGCCCGGCACGTCCCATGAGTACGGGCAGACGATGCCGATCCTCACGAGGGCCCCTTACCGGGGTCGAGATCCTTGAGCCACAACCGCTGCAGCATGTGCCAGTCCTCCGGATGGTCGGCGATCCCCGAGGCGAAGGCATCGGCCAGCGCCTGTGCCATGACAGACGTCTTCTCGGCGCGGGTACCTGTCTCGGGTACCTCGACCGGGGGGTGCACCCGTCCCCGCATGACGGGCGAGTCGTCGTACCAGAGTGTCACCGGCAGCAGCAGCGCGCCGGTCTGCTGGGCGAGGAGCGCCGGGCCCGCGGGGATCCGGGTCGTCTCGCCGAAGAACCGGACCTCCACGCCGGAGGAGGACAGGTCGCGCTCGGCGACCAGACAGACCAGGCCGCCGTCGCGCAGCCGCCGGGCCAGGGTGCCGAAGGCGGTGCCACCGCTGTGCGGCAGGACCTCCATGCCGAGGCCCTCGCGGTAGGCGACGAACCGGTCGTACAGCGTCTCCGGCTTGAGCCGTTCGGCGACGGTGGTGAACGGCGTCTCCAGCTTGGTGGTGACCCAGGCGCCGGCGAGGTCCCAATTGGCCATGTGCGGCAGCGCCAGGACGACGCCCCGGCCGGAGGCGAGGCCCTCGGTCAGGTGATGCACGTCCTTGGGGTCGAAGCCGCCCCTGATGCGCTCCTTGCTCCAGGCGGGCAGCCGGAAGGACTCCATCCAGTAGCGCAGATACGAGCGCATGCCCGCGCGGGACAGCTCGGCGAGGCGCTCAGGGGTCGCGTCGGGCACCACGCGCGCGTAGTTGCTCTCCAGCCGCTGCACGCCCTTGCCGCGCTGCTTCCACGCGAGATCGGCGATGGTCCGCCCGAGGCGCACGGCGACCGGCTCGGGGAGCTTCTTCACCGCTCCCCAGCCGAGGCCGTACAGCGCGTCGGTGAGCCGGTCCTGGGCACTCACTTCGCCGCCTCGCTCCCCTGGGTCTCCTGCGGGGCGGCCGCGTCGGCCTCCGCCGCCTCACGGCGGACCGTGACGACGCGCTGGATCAGCGTGACGAGGCTGCCGACGGCGACGATCCACAGGGCGACCGGCAACAGGTACTGGATGCCCGGCACACCGAACGCGTGCAGACCCGCGAGACCGGCCGCGACCAGGGAGATCACCAGCCGCTCGGCCCGCTCGACGAGACCGTTGACGGCGACCGGCAGTCCGATCGACTCGCCCCGGGCCTTGGTGTACGACACCACCTGGCCGCTAGCCAGACAGAAGATCGAGACAGCGCACAGGACGAGGTCGTCGCCGCCACCGGCGTACCAGAGGATGAAGCCGCCGAAGATCGCGCCGTCGGCGACCCGGTCCAGCGTGGAGTCCAGGAAGGCGCCCCAGCGGCTGGAACGGCCGAGCTGGCGGGCCATGTTGCCGTCGACCAGGTCCGAGAACACGAACAGCGTGATCACGATCGTGCCCCAGAAGAACTCGCCCATGGGGAAGAAGACCAGCGCCCCCGCGACCACCCCTGCGGTACCCAGCAGCGTCACCGTGTCGGGACTGACGCCCCTTCTGATGAGAAATGCGGCGAACGGCGTGAGGACACGCGTGAAGAATGCACGCGCGTACTTGTTCAGCATGGCCTTCCCGAGGGTCGGTGTGGCCGCGCGGCCCCTGCTGGCCACCGGCTGGCCCATCGTAGCCACGCGCGCGCATGTGCGAACGCCGGGCACTCGCACCCCGTGTCACGGCCGCATGGCATACGGGTAACGGGAGGATCGCGTCCGCCGTATGGACGCACCGTGACCGGAGTGGAAAGCTCGAAGAACCGCGGGCGTCACCGGAGCCGCCATCGCTGGGGGCACCTCCCAGGCGGAGCCTGGGGGAGGATCCGCATGTCCGCGCCCACAGTGACCTCACCGTGCACGGGAGGCAAGGCCATGGGCGACAAGGCGAACGCACACCCCGGAGCCGCCGGCAGGGCAACAGCGGCCGACCACCCCGCGTCCGTACGGAATGTGGTGCTGGTCGGCCACTCCGGATCGGGCAAGACGACATTGGTGGAAGCTCTCGCGCTGACAGCGGGGGCGGTGAACAGGGCGGGCCGCGTGGAGGACGGCGGCACCGTCTCCGACTACGACGAGATCGAACACCGGCAGAACCGTTCGGTGCAGCTCTCCCTGGTGCCCGTCGAATGGGACGGCATCAAGGTCAATCTTCTCGACACCCCCGGATACGCCGACTTCGTCGGGGAACTGAGGGCCGGTCTGCGAGCGGCGGACGCGGCCCTTTTCGTCGTCTCGGCCTCCGACGGCGTGGACGGCTCGACCCGCATGGTGTGGGAGGAGTGCGCGGCCGTCGGCATGCCGCGCGCGCTCGTGATCACACACCTGGAGTCCGCGCGGGCGGACTTCGAGGCGATGACACGGACCTGTGCGGAGGCGTTCGGCGGGGACGACCCCGACGCCGTGCTCCCCCTGTATCTGCCGCTGCACGGCCCGCAGGGGCCGGACGGGCACGCGCCCGTGACCGGTCTGACGGGCCTGCTGTCGCAGAAGCTGTTCGACTACTCCTCCGGTGAGCGCAAGGAGTCCGAGCCGGGCGAGGACCAGCTGCCGGAGATCGAGGAGGCCCGCAATCGGCTGATCGAGGGGATCATCGCCGAGAGCGAGGACGAGACCCTCATGGACCGCTACCTCGGCGGCGAACAGGTCGACGTCAAGACACTGATCGAGGACCTGGAGCGGGCCGTCGCGCGCGGCGTCTTCCACCCCGTCCTCGCCGCCGCCCCCGCGGCCGACGGCGCCAGGCAGGGGCTCGGCACGGTCGAGGTGCTGGAGCTCATCACCAGGGGCTTCCCGACCCCCTTCGAGCACCCCACGCCGGGCGTCACCACCATCGACGGCAAACCGCGCGAGGTGAAGGCCTGCGACACGGACGGCCCGCTGGTCGCGGAGGTCGTCAAGACGTCCTCCGACCCCTACGTCGGCCGCGTCTCCCTCGTCCGCATCTTCTCCGGCACCCTGCGCCCCGACGAAACGGTGCACGTCTCCGGACACGGTCTGGCCGACCGCGGGCACGAGGACCACGATGTCGACGAACGCGTCGGCGCGCTGTCCACCCCGTTCGGCAAGCAACAACGCCCGGTGACGCACGCCATCGCCGGCGACCTGGTGTGCGTGGCCAAGCTGAACCGCGCGGAGACCGGCGACACCCTCTCGGCCAAGGACGACCCGCTCCTGATGGAGCCCTGGGAGATGCCCGACCCGCTGCTGCCGCTCGCCATCGAGGCGCACAGCAAGGCCGACGAGGACAAGCTCTCGCAGGGCCTGAGCCGGCTGGTCGCCGAGGACCCGACCATGCGGCTCGAACAGAACCAGGACACCCACCAGGTGGTCCTGTGGTGCCTGGGCGAGGCACACGCCGACGTGGCGCTGGAGCGGCTGCGCAGCCGGTACGGCGTCCAGGTCGACGTCGTATCGCACAAGGTCTCCCTCCGGGAGACGTTCGCCGACAAGTCGGCGGGCCGCGGCCGGCATGTCAAGCAGTCCGGCGGGCACGGGCAGTTCGCCATCTGCGCGATCGAGGTGGAGCCGCTGCCGGGCGGCTCGGGCATCGAGTTCGTGGACAAGGTCGTCGGCGGCGCGGTGCCCCGGCAGTTCATCCCCTCCGTCGAGAAGGGCGTGCGGGCCCAGGCCGCCAAGGGCGTCGCGGCCGGCTACGCGCTCATCGACGTACGGATCACGCTGCTCGACGGCAAGGCGCACTCGGTGGACTCCTCCGACGCCGCGTTCCAGACGGCCGGCGCGCTGGCGCTGCGGGAGGCTGCGGCGGACGCGAAGATCCACCTCCTCGAACCGGTCGCCGAGGTGAGCGTTCTGGTCGGCGACGACTACGTGGGCGCCGTGATGAGCGACCTGTCCGGGCGGCGCGGCCGGGTGCTCGGCACCGAGCAGACCAGCGGGAACCGCACCGTCGTCAAGGCCGAGGTACCGGAGATCGAGATCGGCCGGTACGCCGTCGACCTGCGCTCCCTGTCGCACGGCACGGCACGCTTCAACCGCTCCTACACACGGCACGAACCCATGCCGCCGCAGATCGCCGAAAGGATCCGTGAAGACGCGCGCGACTCCTAGGAGTTGGCGCCGGGCACACTACAAGTGGCTTTCCTGGAACGCTCCCCTCCGAGTCGGCGGGCGGCTTCGGCCGTCCGCCGACGAATGTCGGTGGCGGCGGATACGCTGATGGCGGTGATCAAGTCGGGGCCCAGATGCCGGGACGGCCTGATCAACAGGTGTGCGGGGCAAGGAAGTCGGGAAGGCCGCAGGAGCGACCAGGCGGCGATCGGGGGCGGGCATGACCGTTGGGACCGGTTACGAGAGCGTCTTCGGACCACAGGTTCCGCGCTCGGGCGACGAGAGCCAGACAGCCACGTTCGCCCTCGCTTCAGCCGCATACCGGGACAACCCGGTCGAGGACATAACCAAGGCCAACAGCGAATGGCACGAGACCACGGTCAAGGAGGGCCAGAAGTGGACCGGCGGCCTCTTCAAGCCCAACCTCGGTGAGGCGTTCTCCCGGGCCGTGATCGAGCGCATGATCGGCCCGGGACGCAAGCCCCTCATCCAGTCCTTCGGTACCGAACCGCAGGTCGTCGTCGACCACTGCCTGGCGGCCTACCGCCTCCGCCGCGAGCGGGACAAACGGCTGTCCGCCGTCATGGTGCTGTGCGGTGTGCTGTTCCTGCCCGGGCTCCTGGTCTGGCTCCTGGTCTTCACGATCCGCACCACCATCGACAAGAACCCCAACAAGAAGGCCTCCGCCCTCGCCACGGCCCTGCTCGTCGGCGTCGGCGCTCTCGCCGTCCTCTTCCTGGTCAAGATGCCGTTCACGGGCTTCTGGGGCTGGTACGCACGCGCATGCGTGGTCCTTCCCGTCCTCGGCTGGTTCTGGGCCAAGCAGATCTGCGATCGCTCGACGAGGGATCTGCGGGGCCGCTGGGACGGACTGATCGCGGGCAGCAGTGTCGGAGCCCAGGTCCCCGAAGCGGTGCCGAGCAGCCCCGGTGAGACCCAGGCCGAGCAACTGCGCCAGTCACTGGCCAGGTTGAGCACCGAGCAGCAGTCCAACTCCGTCTTCTACGCCGGCCCCAAGGGCATCCTGGGCATGGGCACGCGCTGGGGCAGCTGGCAGCTCGCCGAGGACCTGGTCCAGGCCGACCCGTCCCGGGAGATCCACCCGTTCCGCAGCTGGGACGTCATCCGCGCCATCCACGACAAGCTGCGCATGCTGGAGCGGAACACGATCAACACCGGCGGCTTCCCGAAGGCATCCATACGGCACTGGATCGTCACGCCGGTCGGGGAGAACGCCAAGGCGGTGGCCCGGACCGAGCAGTCGACGGACATCGAGGCGTTCCAGCACCGGTCCCACTCCATACAGGACATCTGCAACAAGCAGCAGTTCGGCAGCGGGGACCGGCACTACCTCGGGGTGCAGTGGACGCTGTGGGACGGCCAGTTGATCCTCACCATGATGATCACCGTCACCGTGCTGCACGAGACGCTGCGCATCGAGGTCACCGGACATGCGCTGGGCCCGGTCAACCCGCTGTTCATGGGCAAGCCCGAGGACCCGACGAAGGACGTCCAGAAGTCGTTCCGGCCCTGGGAGACCCGCAAGGTGAAGCTCCCGCTGGTCCCCACCAACGAGGTCGTCCGTCTCGCCGTCCGTGCCCCGCTGTCCTGGTACCCGCCGCTGCTGAACTGGCTCGGCGGGACGATCGCCCTCCCCGAGCCGTTCGGTCTGCGGCACGTCTGGGCCGACAAGCCGTGGCGCCACCGCTTCATGGCCGACGACGCCATGCGCGCCGCGACGCCCGTGCTGCGCGTGGTGCACGCGGCGGCGATCAAGGTCCTGGAGGACAACGGCGTGGACACGGAGAAGTTCGGCAACCGGTCGGCGTTCCTCAGCACCGCGGTGCAGGACCCGTCGCCGAGGAAGGCCGACCTGTACGACGCGTAGCCGCTTACGAGGGCCAGGCCTCCGCCAGCATCTTGCGGGTGTCGGCGAGCAACTGCGGCAGCACCCGCGTGTGCCCGACGACCGGCATGAAGTTCGTGTCGCCGCCCCAGCGCGGGACGATGTGCTGGTGGAGGTGGGCGGCGATACCGGCGCCGGCCACCGTGCCCTGGTTCATACCGATGTTGAACCCGTGGGCGCCTGACGCGGTGCGCAGCGCGGTCATCGCCTGCTTGGTGAGAGCGGCGAGCTCGATGGTCTCCGGCTCGGTCAGGTCGGTGTAGTCGGCGACGTGCCGATAGGGCACGACCATCAGGTGGCCGCCGTTGTACGGATACAGATTCAGCACGGCGTAGACCTGCTCACCGCGCCGGACGATCAGACCGTCCTCGTCGGACTTGGCCGGGATGGAGCAGAAGGGGCATCCGTCGTCGGCGCCTGGGCCGGTCGGCTTGTTCTCGCCCTGGATGTAGGCCATCCGATGGGGCGTCCACAGACGCTGGAACGCGTCCTGGGTCCCCACTCCCCACTGCTGCTCCGGCTCACTCGTCATGCAGGGAAGCATATGGCTTCGCCCGTTCGCGGCGTGTCGGCGGGGTTGCGGCGAAACCCCCTGGGGCCAAGCTGGGCCGGTGGACGATGACAGCCCCAACGCCCGCTGGGAACGGCACACCGAGGTCCCCCTCGCCGTGGCCTCCCTGGTGTTTCTCTCCGCGTACGCGATCCAGGTCCTGGCGCATGATCTGCCGGACCGCTGGCGGGACCTGTGCCTCGCGGCGACGCTGGCCGCGTGGGCGCTGTTCGCCGCCGACTATGCCGTGCGCTGGCGGCTCAGCGGACAGCGGCTGCGCTTCGTACGGACGCACGGGCTGGACACGCTCGTGCTGGCGCTGCCCCTTCTCCGCCCCCTGCGGGTCGTGAAGGTCTACGAAGCCGTCCAGCGGCGGCACGGCCGGCCCCGGCTCGCCCTGCACGCACGCGTGATCGTGTACGCCGGCCTGTCGACGCTCCTGCTCGGCTTCACTGGCGCCCTCGCCGTCTACCAGCAGGAACACGGAGCCCCCGGAGCGACCGTGCGCACCTTCGGGGACGCCGTGTGGTGGACCTGCGCCACCCTCTCGACCGTCGGCTACGGCGACGTCACCCCCGTCACGCCGAGGGGACGTCTGATCGCGGTCGGGATCATGATCATCGGGATGGCGCTGCTGGGCGCGGTGACCGGCACGTTCGCCTCCTGGCTGCTCCAGGTGTTCTCGCGGGAGGACGACGAGAGGCCCCCGGGAGACTGAGCCTCCCGGGGGCCTCTCGAAGGCCTTCGCCGACCCTGCGAGGGATCAGACCTGGACCCGCTCCTCGACGACCTTCGCGATCTTCGCGAGGGCCTCGTCGAACGGGATGCCGTTCTCCTGCGAGCCGTCGCGGTAGCGGAAGGAGACCGAGCCGCCCGCCATGTCCTCGTCGCCCGCGATGACCATGAAGGGCACCTTCTGCTTCTGGGCGTTGCGGATCTTCTTCTGCATCCGGTCGGAGGAGGAGTCCACGTCGACGCGCAGACCCTGCTTCTTGGCCGCCGCCGCGAACTTCTCCAGGTACTCGACGTGCGCGTCGCCGATCGGGATGCCCACCGCCTGGACCGGCGCCAGCCACGCCGGGAAGGCGCCCGCGTAGTGCTCCAGAAGCACCGCGAAGAACCGCTCGATGGAACCGAACAGCGCGCGGTGGATCATGACCGGGCGCTGCTTGGAGCCGTCGGGGCCCGTGTACTCCAGGTCGAAGCGCTCCGGCAGGTTGAAGTCGAGCTGAATCGTCGACATCTGCCAGGTCCGGCCGATCGCGTCCTTGGTCTGGACGGAGATCTTCGGACCGTAGAACGCTGCCCCGCCCGGGTCCGGGACCAGCGGGAGGCCCTGCTTCTCGGCGACCTCGCGCAGCGTCTCGGTCGCCTCCTCCCAGACCTCGTCGGAGCCGACGAACTTCTCCGGGTCCTTGGTGGAGAGCTCCAGGTAGAAGTCCTCCAGACCGTAGTCCCGCAGCAGGCCGAGGACGAAGGTGAGCGTCTTGTCGAGTTCCTCCGACATCTGCTCACGGGTGCAGTAGATGTGCGCGTCGTCCTGCGTGAAGCCGCGGGCACGGGTGAGTCCGTGCACGACGCCGGACTTCTCGTACCGGTACACGGTCCCGAACTCGAAGAGTCGCAGCGGCAGTTCACGGTACGAGCGGCCGCGCGCGTCGAAGATCAGGTTGTGCATCGGGCAGTTCATGGGCTTGAGGTAGTAGTCCACGCCCTCGTCGAGCTGCATGGGCGGGTACATGCCGTCGGCGTACCAGTCCAGGTGCCCGGACGTCTCGAAGAGCTTCCCCTTCGTCGCGTGCGGGGTGTAGACGAACTCGTAGCCCTCCTCCTCGTGGCGGCGGCGCGAGTAGTCCTCCATGACCCGGCGGATGATGCCGCCCTTGGGGTGGAAGACGGCGAGGCCGGAACCGATCTGCTCCGGGATGGAGAACAGGTCGAGCTCGGAACCGAGCTTGCGGTGGTCGCGCTTCTCGGCCTCGGCGAGGAAGTCGAGGTGCGCCTTCAGCTCGTCCTTGGAGGGCCAGGCGGTGCCGTAGATGCGCTGGAGCATCGGGTTCTTCTCGCTGCCGCGCCAGTAGGCGGCCGCGTTGCGCATCAGCTTGAACGCCGGGATGTTCCGGGTGGTGGGCAGGTGGGGACCGCGGCAGAGGTCCTTCCAGCACAGGTCGCCGGTCTTGGCGTCGAGGTTGTCGTAGATCGTCAGCTCACCGGCACCGACCTCGACGTCCGCGCCGTCGTCGGAGGAGGCCGAGCCCTTGAGGCCGATCAGCTCCAGCTTGTACGGCTCGGCGGCCAGCTCCTCGCGGGCGTCCTCGTCGGTCACCACACGGCGGGAGAAGCGCTGCCCCCGCTTCTGGATCTCCTGCATCTTCTTCTCGATGGCCTTGAGATCCTCGGGCGTGAACGGCTTCTCCACGTCGAAGTCGTAGTAGAAGCCGTCCTTGACCGGCGGGCCGATGCCCAGCTTGGCCTCGGGGAAGAGCTCCTGCACGGCCTGCGCCATGACATGGGCGGTGGAGTGGCGCAGGATGTCGAGACCGTCCTTGGAGGAGATCTCGACGCCCTCGACCTCGTCGCCCTCGGCGACGACGTACGCGAGGTCCTTCAGCTCACCGGCCACGCGCGCGGCGATGATCGAGCGCTCGCCGGCGAAGAGCTCGGCGGCCGTAGTGCCCGTCGTCACCGTGCGCTCTTCCCGCTCGGAATCGCGTTGGATGATCACACGGACGTCTGACACCGGTCTCTCCTGACTGAAGGTGGATGCGGGCGCCGTACCGTGAGCGCGCGCAATAGGGGATCGTACCGACCCCGGACCCACCTCCGCGAAATCAGTCCCCTGCGGGGGCCTCCCCGCAGGCCTCCTCGAAGAAGTCGAGATTCTCCTGGAGGGACTTCATCAGCCGGTCCCGCTCCGCCTCGTCCACCTGCACGGGCGCGACCCCGGAGGCTCCGGTGAGCCGGCGGAACCCGCCCCGGCTCTCCAGCCTCCCGTGCACCCGCACCGGCAGCCCGACGAGGTGCGCGTGCCCCGCGATCCGGTACGCCTCCTCGTCCAGGGTGAGCCGGATGTACGGCACCTCGACGCCCGCGATCACCCGCAGCCGTACGCTGCCGTCCCCGCGCGGACCCGACCTGCGCATCCGCACCACCGCGCCGGTGATCCGCACCGGCACGGACGGCTCCTCGCGCAGATAGCGGGCCCCGGCCTCGCGCAGCACGGGCAGATCGCCGGGCGAGAACTCGACGGGCTCGACCCCCGCGGCACAGCCCGTCGGCACCCCGGCGGCCGGCGCCCACTCGACGGCGATGCGCGCGCCCTCGGTCCCGCGCACGAGGGCGATCAGCGCCTCGGTGAGCTCTCGGCTGACGCCCGCTTCGACGGCGCCGTCGAAGGCGTCCATGCCACCGGTGGCGCGCTGGTAGTCGATGGCCTCGCGGGCGGCGTACAGGGCCTGGTGGAGGCGTACGGCGAGGGGGCGCCCGTTGCCGACGGGCACGAAGGCGGTGAGGCAGCCGCCGGTCGCCGTACCGACGAGCACGCTCTCCATGAGGGTGGCGGCGGCGCGGCGGTGGCGGGCGCCGTAGTACCCGGCACGCGCGCGTGTGGCGAGCGCGCCGGCGAGCAGCATCTGGCGGGCGGCGGCGCGCAGTTGTTCCTCCACCGTCCAGGGCGCGGTGCCGCCCGGTCCGGTCGGTGCGTCCCGCCACCAGCGGATCTCGTCGCTGGGCACGGCGAGGCCGACGAGGACCTCGCGGGCGGAGGGCGTGCCGCTGCGGGCGAGGGCGACGAGCGCCTCGCCGAGCAGGTCGTCGCTGTCGGGGAAGGCACGGCTCTCGGGCACCAGCAGGCTGGTCCCGCCGGTGCCCTGACCGGGCGGGGTCCAGCGGCCGTAGCGTCCGGGGGCGCCGCCGCGGCGCTGCCAGCCGTGGCGGTGCAGCAGGGCGGCGAGGACCGCGGGGTCGACCTCGTCGGGTTCGGGGGCGCGGTCCCAGGCGGCGTCGACCGGGTGCGGTCGCACGGGCCGCAGCGCCTCCTCCAAGGGGCGGTGGGTCATGGTCTGCCTCCCGTCCCGGTCCGCGTCATGATCTCGCACAGCGCCCGGTCGTCGAAGATGCGTGAGGTCGGTATCCGCACGGTGGTACGGGTCCGGCCGGTGATCGGGTGGCCGGCCAGGTTGACCCAGTAGCAGCAGTGCCTGAGGTCGAGCCGGTCGTGGCTGGCGCGCAGCCAGTCGTCCTGGGATCTCGGCACGAGCATGACGACGAGGATCTTGTGCACCGAGACGGGGGTGCGCGCGAGCTTGCGCAGATGGTCGTTGTCGAGCGTGAAGGAGAAGAACCGTCCCGGGGGGTTCGGCGGGACCTGGTACGTGCACTTGAGCTGCACCTTGATGGTGACCTCGTCGTCGACGGTGTGCCCGGGCGAGCCGTGGCTGACGTGCCAGTCGATGCCGTTGTCCGGGAAGGGTTGCGACAACGAGCAGCCGGCCGCCGCAGCGACGGCGTGCAGATAGCCCACCTGCAGGGTCTCCATGCAGGCGGTGGTGGCGAGTGTGCCGCGAAGGGGGCCCGTGCGCTCGGGCAGCAGCCCGCCCCGCTCGGGCTGCGCTATCGCCATGACCAACAGCCTTCCACGTTCGGTGAATTCGCACCGCGGGTCGCTGAACTGCAACGACCCGTATTCCTGTTGTGTCCTTCCGGCGTACGGCGCAAACAGCCCGGGTATCACCAAACAGGCAGAAGACGGTGCGTCAGCTGCCGTGGGTGAGCGAGGGGTTGAGTTGGAATGACGTGCTGGTACGAAGGGCCCCTGGCCGCCTTCGACACGGAGACCACGGGCGTCGACGTCGAGACCGACCGGATCGTGTCGGCCGCCGTCGTCGTCCAGGACGCCCCGGGTACCCGGCCGCGGGTGACCCGGTGGCTGGTGAACCCGGGTGTTCCGGTGCCGGAGGCGGCGACGGCGGTACATGGACTGACGGACGACCATCTGCAGCGCAACGGCCGCTGGCCGGCGCCGGTGATGTACGAGATAGCGGAACACCTGACCGAGCAGGCCGCCGCGGGCCGCCCGCTGGTGGTCATGAACGCGCCGTTCGATCTGACCATCCTGGACCGGGAGTTGCGCCGCCATCGGGCTTCGTCGCTGGACCACTGGTTCGATTCGTCGCCGCTGCTGGTGCTGGACCCGAGGGTCCTCGACAAACATCTGGACCGCTACCGCAAGGGCCGTCGCACGCTGACGGACCTGTGCGCGCACTACGAGGTCACGCTGGACGGCGCGCACGACGCGGGCGCGGACGCGCTGGCCGCGCTGGATGTCGTACGAGCCGTGGGGCGCCGTTTCGCGGCCCGGCTCGAGCGGCTGAGCGCGGGCGAGCTGCACGCCCTTCAGGCCGGGTGGCACGCGGCGCAGGCGCGGGGGCTGCAGGCGTGGTTCGCGCGCAGCGGCACCCCGGAGGTGGTGAACACGGCGTGGCCGCTGCGTCCGGAGCTGCCCGCGGCGGCCGCCTGAGGAGGGTCTCGACACAAAGAAGCCGGTCCGCGTGACGCGGACCGGCTTTCTCCCGGTGGGCGATACTGGGTTCGAACCAGTGACCTCTTCGGTGTGAACGAAGCGCTCTCCCACTGAGCTAATCGCCCGGGAACGGACTGAACAATACAGGTCCCCGCGCCCTTCCTTCAAACCGCTTGCAAGTACGCGACCAGACCCCGTCGTCCGGCCCGCATCATCAGCCAGTGGTTGGCACGGAACACCGGCCGTCCGGGCACGGCGAGGCGCCTCAGGAGCGGTTTGTTCACGTCGACCACCTGCTCGTAGCGGGCGAGGCTGCGCGCCCCGTCCCCGTCGATCGTCCAGCGCGCCCATCCCTCCAGGTCCCCGGTCATGGCGATCTCCAGCACTCCGGCCGCCCGGTCGCGCCGCACCTCTCGCGCGGTGAAGACCAGGTCGTAGGGCAGGGTGGCCCGGATCGTGATGACGCCGGTGGTGTCGTCGAGGCGGTTGACCTCGCGGACCTGGGGCCACCAGCGGGGGTAGTCCTCGGCCTGTTCCAGGGCGTCGTAGACGGTGGCGGGCGACGCGCTCAGGGCCCACTGCGTGCGGAAGCGGTAATGGGTCCAGTCCATGCACAGAGTCTGCCCGCACTGATCTGAGTACGTTCTGAGTACGCGCACTCATGCCGTACGACGTGACGCGGACCACACTCCAAGACATGACGCACATCCCGCCCCCGGCCGAGGAGCTCCGGCTCCTCGATGCCGAGCTGTGGCAACTCGACCGGCGCCGGGCGCAGTTGCTGACCCGACGCGCATGGCTGGTCGCCGCGCTGCAGCCGCGGCCGACGACGAACCCGGCCCCTGTGGCCTCGCCTCGCCCGGAGACCAGCGCTCCCGGCGTGCAGAACCTTCTTCTGCTGCTGGGCGGTGTCCTGCTGACGATCGCCGCGATGGTGTTCACGCTGGTCAGCTGGGGGCATCTGGGGATCGCCGGCCGGGGTCTGGTGCTCGGCGCACTCACGCTGGCCGCGCTCGCCGCTCCGCTGCCCCTGCTGAAGCGCGGGCTGCGCTCGACGGCCGAGTCGGTGGCGGGTCTGGGTCTGGCGCTGACGGTGCTCGACGCGTACGCGCTGTACGAGGTCGCCTTCCCCGGGACGGGCGGCGCGGGCTACACGGCTACCGCGTCGGCGCTGCTGGCAGGGCTCTGGCTGGCCTACGGCCTGCTGCCGCGGGCGGCGGAGCTGCGTCTGCCCCTCCCTGCCGCGCTGACCGCGGCCCAACTCCCGCTGTTGTGCTGGGGGATCTCGTCCTCCATGGGCGCCCACGGCATCGCGGCCGCGCTGCTGGTGACGGCCGCGTTCGACACAGTTGTCGCGCTCCGGGTGACGCTCGGGCCCGTACGTCTCGTCGCCACCGTCGGCGCGTACGGCCTGGGCTCCTCGGGCGCACTGACGGCCGGCTGGTTGTCCTGGACGGCCACCGGTCCGAGCGCCGCCGCCCGTGCGGCGGCGCTCATCCTCCTCGCGGCGGCGATCGCCCTGGGCGCGGCCTGGCGCGGCGGCCTGGGCAAGGGCCACGCCACCGGCCTCGCCGTGACCTCGGGTCTCCTCGCGGTCGCCGCGCTCGGCGGCGCCGTCCGCCCCGCGGTGCCGGACGCGTGGACGGTTCCGGTGCATCTCGCCTGCGGGATCGCCCTGTTGGCGGCCGTGCGGATCGGTCGGCTGCCGGAGACGGTACGCAACGGACTGGCCTGGTCCTCCGCCTCCGTTCAGGGGCTCGCGGTGCTGTGGGCGCTGCCGCTCGTGGCGCTCACCCTGCTGGGGCCGGTGGCCTGGACCTCGCGGGCATGGTCCGGGGCGCCGGCGAACATGCGTGAGGCGGTGACGGTGGACGCGCCCTGGCCGCCGGACATGGCGGCGGCTCCGCTCGTCCTGGTGGCCGTCGCGGCGGTGCTCGCCCTGGCGGCCAGGAACACCGCCCGGCACGCCCAAGCCCTGACCGGCGCACTGGTGCTCACCTGGGCCGCGGCCCTGACGGTCCCGGCGGTCCTCGAACTCCCCTACACGACCGGCCTGTTGACGCTCGGCGCCCTGACCGCGGTCGCGCTCGCCGCTCCGTACGGGCAGCCGACGGCGACGATCCTCGCCCTCGCCACCTCCGCCAACCTCGCCTGCACCGCACTGGCCTCACAGACGGCGACCCTCACCGCGCTCGGCGCCCTCACCGCGTTCTTCGCGGCGGTCTCCTGGCGGCTCACGTCCATCACGGCCCCGGCCGCCCTCGCGTACGCCACCGCGCTGGCCTGCGCGACGGGAGCGGCCGCGGACTGGCAGCCGCAGCACACCGCGCTGTTGGTCCTGGTGGTCCCGGTGGCCGCGGCCCTGATCGCACCGCGCGTGAGCGAGCGGATTCCCCTCGAGGCGGCGGGTGCCGTCGCCGGACTGCTCGCCATCGGACTCGCCGCGACCGACCTGCCGATGCTCGCCCTGGTCCTGGCCCTGTGCGGGGTGATCGCCGCGGGCACGGCGATCCGCCCGGACCGCCGTGCCGTCGGCTACGCGGCAGCCGTCCTGTTCGTCCTGGCGACCTGGGTACGCCTGGCGGCCTGGGAGGTCGACATGCCCGAGGCGTACACGATCCCGGTGACCGTCCCGGCACTGGTAGTCGGCTTCCTGCGCAGGCGCCGCGACCCACAGACCTCGTCCTGGACCGCGTACGCCCCCGGCCTCGCCGCCACGCTCCTCCCGAGCCTGGCCACGGCCTGGACCGACCCGAACTGGACCCGCCCCCTCCTCCTGGGCCTGGCCACCCTGTCGCTGACCTTGCTGGGCGCCGGCTACAACCTCCGCGCACCCCTCCTGCTGGGCGGCACGGTCCTGGCCCTGGACGCGCTGCACGAACTCGCCCCGTACATCGTCCAGGTGACCGACGCCCTCCCCCGCTGGGTACTTCCCGCCCTGGCCGGCATCCTCCTGCTCACGCTGGGAGCAACGTACGAGCAGCGCATCAGGAATGTCCGCAGGGCGCGAGAAATCCTGGGGAAGATGAACTGACGCACGGGGCGCGGGGAACTGCGCGACCAGCCACGACGGTCCCGCAGCTCCCCACTCACCTGTTACGGCATCCTGTCCCCGAGCAGCGCCAGGTTCTCGATCGCCGCGAGCCCGTACAACGCGGTGTCGTTCGTGGACACCCAAGCCGCCTCACTGCCCGGCACCAACGCCACCGGCCCGCTCAGCTCCTCCGTCTTCCAGGGCGCCGACTCCTTGTACCCGTCGGAGTTGTAGAACTTGTCCCACGCCCGCTTGACGAGCTTCTCGTCCCCGGTCTGCACAGCCGCGTACGCGTCGAGCCGCGAGTGCCCCTGGAACAGCAGCAGCGTGCCGAAGTTGGACCCGTACCGCGCCGCCTGCTCGGCCTTGGTGGCGTTGAAGTAGCGGCAGTAGTCGTAGTACGCCTCGTTGAACTTGGGGATGTCGACGAGGTCGATGAGCTCGGCGCACAGCTCGTTGAGCCCGAAGACCGCGGAGAGGTGCGAGACCCCGACCACCGGTGCCGAGGCGACCGCGAACTTGCCGGTGTCGAGGTCGTACAGCCCGGTCCCCTGCACGAACCCGTTCGGCTGGGCGCCGATCGTCTCCATGGTCGACAGCACGCGCGCCTTGGCCTTCTCCCACTTCGGCCCCTTGCGCTCCCACTCGGTCAGCCACGCCGACACGAGCCCGCTCCAGTCCGTGCCGAAGCCGATCGACAGCGCGTGCCGGTCGGGGGTGTACGGCTCGGTGCGGATCTTGCGGATGGGGTCGAGGACGAGGAAGGTCTCGTCGGAGTCGACGTTGGCGTGCATGAGGTCGCCGACGCGCTCGTCCGCGGTGAGGAAGTAGTAGTAGCGGCGGTACGTCGTGTTGGCGATGCGCTGCTGCTTGGCGCTGTCGGCGTAGTGCTGCACACCGTGGCGGGTGCCGAGCCCGGCCCACTTGCCCAGGTGGTAGACGTCGACCTCACCGGTGTGGCGGGTCATCGCCTCGGCGAAACGGAAGATGTCCGCGCGGCCCGAGCGGAGGTACGCGAACCAGAGCCAGAGGTCCGGCGACAGCTCGGAGTTGTCCCAGGCGTAGCCACCGATGTCGTACCGCCACTGGTGCCGCACCGTGTCGTAGGTGTGCATGATGTCGCCGTAGTCCCAGAAGCCGTACCAACGGCGCTGCTCCACCTGGTCCTTGTAGTAGGTGAAGAGGAAGTCGAGGTGGTCCTCGATCTTCGCCTTGGCGGGCGTGGAGCGGTCGGGCTCGGAGTACAGGCCCGGGCCGAAGACCTTGGCCTTGATGAGCTGCTTGGGCGGCGCGGCGAGCTGCGGCAGCACCCGTACGGCCTCGACCTGTTCGGCGAGCTTCGCCGGGGCCGGGGTCGTCTCGTTGGCCCAGAACAACAGCTCCGACGTACGCGCGATGCCGTACGGGGTGCCGAACTCGGGCTCGTAGTCCTCGTAGGTGATGTTGAGGCCTTCGAGCTGCTCGGCGAAGGTGTCCTGGCCCATGCCGTCGTGGTAGAAGCGCAGGTCCATCGGCTGTGCCTCGGGCGACCAGAGCCAGAGGGTGACCTCGGCCTCGTCGGTCTGGGCGTCGCGGATGTCGAGCTGGGCGGGGAACTTCTCCCAGAAGTCCCGCAGGCCGAAGGAGAGTCCGCCGCTCGCGCCACCGACGTAGCCGAAGCCGGACGCCCGCTTGCCGCCGCCCGCGCCGATCCAGCCGTGGCCCTTCTTGGTGCGCTTGCGCAGGTTGAAACCGTCGGCGGAGAGCTGGGAGAGGGTGTAGTCGCCCCACTCGGGGATGTACTGGAGGCGGGTGGTGACCCGCTGGTCCCAGGTGGCCGGGTCGGGCAGCTTCTCGCCCGCGTACTGCGCCGCCTGCACGGCCGCACCGGGGTCCCGGCGCAGACCGGTGATGCCCTTGACGGCCTCGCGCAGCAGACCGGTGCCGTCACCGCCGATGCGGATGTGACGGTCGTAGGACTGGTCGCGCATCGGCACGGTGAAGCGGACGCCGATGCCGCGGATGAAGTCGCCGCTGGCCTTGCCCGGCTCCTGGGTGCCGTCGAAGGTGATGGTGTGCACCATGCGGAAGGAGTCGGCGCCCGCGTAGAAGTACAGACGGATGGAGAACGGCAGCCAGCTCCGGTTGCCCTTGCGGTGCTTGCCGTCGATGCGGACGACCGCGCGGACCGGGCCGTCCTGCTCGACGGTGACCTCGGAGATGGCGCCGTCGAAGCGCTCGGTCTTGACCGCGCCCTGGTCCTCGTCCTCGATCTCGGGCTGGCGGATCAGCACGAGCTTGCCGTTCTTGGCGATCTCGGTGGAGCCGCGGGTGACCGACTTGATCAGGGTGGCGCCGGACTTGCCGATCTTCGCGGTGATGACACCGGTGGAGACGGTGATGGTGCCACCGCTCTTGTCGACGGTGACCTTCTTGTCCGGTACGGCGGCCTCGCCGGCGGCGAGGGTGAGCTTGCCGTCGCCCGAACTCACCGCGTGGGCGGTCCACTTGAGGGACCCGTCCGGCCAGTAGGCGATCGGCCAGGACTGCACGGGCACGGACTTGCCGTCCGCGTCCGTCAGCGCGAAGGTCTGGTCGTCCTGGTAGGTGCCCTTGGGCCAGGGCACGCCGAGGGTGGAGCCGGGTGCGGCACCCAGCCCGCCGTCCTCCAGCCAGTCCAGGGTCACGGGATCGGCGTCGGCCTCCGCGGCTCTCGGCGCGGCCTGCGCGTCCTTGGCTCCTAGGGCCCAGCTGAACTGTGCGGCGGCGCCGGCCACGGCGGCCGCCTTGAGGATGGACCTGCGGGGGATGGGAGACATAGGGGTCCTGCCTTTCCTTCCGTGCGGGAAGCTTTTTCCATGCAGGTGGTCAGGGGCATGACAGAGAGAGGTACGACGCCCGGGCGCCGACCTGGTGCGAGGGCACCGCCCGTCAGCGGCGCCGGTAGCGCTCCTCGACGGCGACGGCCGCGGCCGCGACGGCCCCGAGGACGGGGACCGCCAGCGGTGCGATGAACATGGCGGACAGGGCCACGACGCCCAGCCCGCAGACGATCAGGAAGGACCCGGCGGGATCGAGCACGGTCCGCCGCCCGGCGTCCGCGAGCAGCAGCCGCCAGGCGTCACCGGGCGTCCAGTGCGCCGCCGCGCGCAGCAGGGCCACGACGAGTCCGATCAGCGCGAAGATGCCGACGGCCCCGACGAGCGGCCCGCCGGGCAGCCCGGCCCGCGCGGCCAGGACGTCCACCCAGACGACGGCGGCCACCGCCCACCCGGCGAGCCCGACGACCCACCCGCCGCGCAGGGCCGTACGGAAGTCCACGACGAACTCCCGCCAGCCACCGCTCTCGTGCGTCGTACGACGCCGCAGATGCCGTGCGCCGGCGGCGAAGGCCGCGGGATAGGTGACGACCCCGAGACAGGCCACGGCGATCCACACCCCGGTGAGCAGGGACTCGGCGAAGACCGCGAACCGCTCACCGAACATGGACCCCCTGCGCCGGGAGCGGGCCTTCACTCGTGCTTCCGCCATGGTGACCGCCTCAGTCCTTTCCGCTCACTTCAGTCCGGACGTCGCCATACCGTCGATGAGATACCGCTGGAAGGCCATGAAGAAGGCGATGACCGGTACCAACGCCACCAGCGACATCGCGATCATGCTGCCGTAGTTGGAGATGCCCTCCTGATCGCGGAACATCATCAGACCGAGCGAGACGGTGTACTTGTCCGGGGTGTTGAGGTAGATCAACGGCCCCATGAAGTCGTTCCACGCGTTGATGAAGGTGAAGATCGCGCTGGTGATGAGGGCGGGCCGGCACAGCGGCAGCACGATGGACCAGTAGGTCCGCAGATGCCCGCAGCCGTCGAGCTTGGCGGCCTCGTCCAGTTCCTTGGGGAGGCCGCGCATGAACTGCACCATCAGGAAGACGAAGAACGCTTCCGTGGCCAGGAACTTGCCCGCGACGAGCGGCACCAGGGTGTCGGTGAGCTCGAGCTTGCGGAACATCACGTACTGCGGGATGAGCAGGACGTGATACGGCAGCAGCAGCGTGCCGATCATCAGCGTGAACAGCAGGTTCCGCCCGGCGAACCGGATCTTGGCGAAGGCGTACGCGGTCAGCGAGCTGGACAGCACGACACCGGCCACGGCGAGCCCCGCGTACATCAGCGAGTTCGTGAAGAACGTGCTGATGGAGATGCCGGAGATACCGTCGGCGAGCGCGGAGAAGTTCTCCCAGACCGGCTTGACGGGCAGCAGGTCGATGCTGGCGATGATGTCCTTGCTCGGCTTGAACGAGGCACCGATCACCCAGATCACCGGGTACAGGACGACCGCGAGGACGGCGAGCGAGCCCACGTGCCAGGCGATCGAACCGGTGCGCTTGCGCTCGTTGGCGGTGCGCACGGCGGGGGTGCTGACACTGGTCACTTGGCGGCCTCCTCGTAGTGCACCCACTTCTTCTGCGACCAGAACAGGACCGCCGTGACGAGCGCCACCGCGACCACCAGCGTCCAGGCCATCGCGGAGGCGAAGCCCATCTGGGCCTCCTTGAAGCCCTTCTGGTAGAGGTAACAGGTGTAGACGAGGGTGGCGTCGGCCGGCCCGCACTGGGTGTTGGAGACCACATAGGCGGACCCGAACACCTGGAACGCGTGGATGGACTCCAGCAGCACGTTGAAGAACAGCACCGGGGAGATCATCGGCAGCGTGATGTTCCAGAACCGCCGCAGAGGTCCGGCCCCGTCCATCTCGGCGGCCTCGTACAGCTCCTGCGGAACCTGCTTGAGACCGGCCAGGAAGATGACCATCGGCGCGCCGAACTGCCAGATGCTCAGGGCGACCAGCGCGTAGATGACGTAGTCCGGGTTGCCGATCCAGCCGCCCACGTCCAGCCCGAAGACCTTCTGCGTACGATCCACGATCGCGTCGTCCGAGAACAGCGCCCGCCACACGAAGCCGACGGAGACGCTGGCGCCGATGAGCGAGGGCATGTAGAACGCGGCCCTGTACAGCCCCTGCCCGCGCCGTTTCTGCGCGAGCAGCAGTGCGACACCGAGCGCGAGCAGCAGCTTCAGCGGGGTGGCCACGACGACGTACTTCAGCGTGACCTCGACCGACTTCTGCCAGCGCGGGTCCTGGAACATGGTCGTGAAGTTGTCGAAGCCCACCCACTCCGGTGGAGTGAAGAGGTTGTAGCGGGTGAACGCGTAGTACAGCGACGCGATCATCGGCCCCGCCGTGAGGACCAGGAATCCCGCGATCCACGGCGACATGAAGAGATAGCCGGCGATGTTCTCGCGGCGCCGCCCGCGCCGCCCGGCGGAAGGAGCGGCGGACCGCTTCTTCGCCGGACGCGCGGGCGCTTCCTTGACGAGCGTCATGGTGGTACGTCCCCTCAGCCCGCGAACGCGGCCTTGGCCTCGCTGAACAGCGCCTTGGCGGCGTCGGCCGGCTTGGTCTTGCCCTGGGAGACCTCGCCGCCGATGCGCAGGAACGCCGCCTCGATGACATCCGCGCCGGACGGGTGCGGAGTGATCTTCCCGAGCACACCGGCCTTGGCGACCTCGTCCTCGTAGGCCGCGACGCCCTTGTTGTTGGCGTCGGTGGGCTTGAACGCGTCGTACTGCTCGGTCGTGGAGAGGATGCCGCGGTCGTAGCCCATGATCTTGCCGACCTCGGGGTCGTGGACCATGAAGCTGATGAACTGGGCGACTTCCTTGGGGTGCTTGGTCCCGGAGAAGGCGCTGAGCATCAGCGAGCCGAGGTACTGGCCGGTCTGCTTGCCGTCCGTGGTGGGGATCGGCGCGAGCCCGTAGTCCGACTCGCCCTCGCCCTCGTAACGGATGGAGAAGTTGTCCCAGGTGAATTCGGACGCGGCGAGCCCTGCCGAAAGACCGGACTTGGGCTGGACCTGCTCGATCTTCTTGGGGTCGGTGACAAGCCCGGACTTCACGCGCTTGTACCCGTCCGACCACCACTGCGTCAGATCGTCCTCGGTGAAGCCGAGATCGGAGTCGGTGAAGAACGCCTTGCCGTTCTGACGCAGATACAGGTCGTACAGGTACATGATGCCGAAGTAGCCGGTGTCACCGGCGATCTTCAGCTTGTCCTGGATCGTCTGGAGGGCGTCGAAGTACTCGTCCCAGGTCCAGCCCATCTTCGCCTCGACACCGGCCTTCTTGAAGGCCTTCAGGTCGATGACGAGCGCCATGGTGTTGGCACCGACGGGGATACCGAGCTGCTTGCTGTCGACCTGACCGTTCGCCAGAACGCCGTTACGGAAGTTCTCCAGGCTCAGATTCCCGGCGTCCGCCTGCGCCTTGAGGTCCAGAAGAATGCCGCGCTTGTCGTACTTGCGCAGGAAGCCGACAGCATTCTGGAATACGTCCGGCGGATTCCCGCCGGAGGCCTGTGTCTGGAACTTCTCCCAGAACGCCTGGTAGTCGGTGAATTCAGGCTTGATCTTGATCTTCGGGTACTTCTTCTCGAAGGCCGCGATCGCCTTCTTCATGGCGATGGTGCGCGGCTCTCCACCCCACCATGCGTAACGGAGTGTCACCGTCCCGTCCCCGGAACCGCTGTCACCACCGCACGCGGTCGTCGCTCCCAGCCCGATGGTGGCGGCCGAGGCCCCGGCCACCTTCAGGATCGTACGCCTCTCAACATTCTTGCTGGTTCCCATGGTTGGGCCCCCTCCCCGCAGCGTCATTGCCGCCTGCATGAATCGTTTCAAGTAAGCGCTTGCTGGCACAAGCTACGAGGGGCCTCGGAGTGCGTCAATGATTCGGACAGGATTTTCTTGTGGGCCCGCTGGGCGAGTTGACGGCACGTCGGAGCCGAGTGATCCCACAAAGGACGCGAAGTCGCAGGTGAGACGCGGGCATTCGACGGATCGAACGCGAACTGGCCTGTCGCACCCGGACGTTGTCCGGCCGAAACTCGTCGGCGATGCGGAGGGCCCGGAACGACGTCGGCCCGTCTGCACTGAGGCAGACGGGCCGACGGTCCGAGTGGGCGATACTGGGTTCGAACCAGTGACCTCTTCGGTGTGAACGAAGCGCTCTC